>CAYTSH010000050.1:0-12136 GCA_964440395.1 uncultured Microbacteriaceae bacterium | reverse complement strand
CGGTGGCGGCGTTGGCGCTCGGACCGCGCTGCTCGCCCGTAGGGGCGCTTCGCACCGGGGCGAACGGGACTGGTGAACAGCAACGTGGGTGCGGCATCCTTTCAATTGTTGGATGCCGCACCCACGTTGCGTGCGCAGGCTAGGCTTGCGTTTCGGTGCGGTCGCCGCTCCATTCGGTGTGGTATACGCCTGGCTTGTCGATGCGGCCGTAGGTGTGTGCGCCGAAGAAGTCGCGCTGTCCCTGCACGAGTGCTGCGGGGAGGCGTTCCGCGCGCAGCCCGTCGTAGTAGGCGAGCGATGAGGCGAAGGCGGGGGCTGGGATGCCGGTGGCGGTTGCGGAGATGACTACGCGTCGCCATGCTTCTTGCCCGGCGGTGATTGCCTCGGCAAAGTAGGGTGCTGTGAGCAGCGCGGAGAGGTTTGGTTGCGCCGCGTAGGCTTCCGCGATGCGGTTGAGGAATTGTGCCCGGATGATGCAACCGCCGCGCCAGATGCGTGAAACCGCACCCAGGTCGATTGTCCAGCCAAATTCTTCGGCGCCCGCGCGGATGGCGTCAAACCCTTGCGAGTAGGCGACAATTTTTGACGCGTAGAGTGCCTGGCGCACGTCTTCAATGTAGGCGGCGCGGTCGCTGACTGTTGCCGGCGCGGCTGGGCCGGGCAGTGCGGCTGCCGCGGCACGCTGTTCTGGGTGGGAGGAGAGGGATCGGGCGAATACTGCTTCGGCAATGCCGGAGACGGGCACGCCGAGGGCGAGCGCGTTTTGCACGGTCCACACGCCGGTGCCTTTGGACCCGGCCTGGTCGAGGATGACGTCTACGAGTGGCGCGCCGGTTTCAGCGTCCACTTGCCGCAGCACTTCGGCAGTGATTTCGATGAGGTACGATTCCAGTTCGCCGCGGTTCCATTCGGCAAACACGTCAGCGATTTCTGCCGGGGTGAGCCCGCCGTTGCGGCGCAGCAGGTCGTAGGCTTCGGCGATGAGCTGCATGTCGGCGTATTCGATGCCGTTGTGGATCATTTTCACAAAGTGCCCGGCACCGTCGGTGCCCACGTGGGTGACGCAGGGTTCGCCTTCTGCGACTGCGGCGATTGATGAGAGGATCGGCCCGAGGGTTGCGTATGATGCTGCGGATCCGCCGGGCATGATGCTGGGGCCTTTGAGTGCGCCTTCTTCGCCGCCGGAGATGCCGGCACCAACAAAGTGGATGCCCGTGGCGCTGACCGTTTTTTCTCGCCGTATCGTGTCGGTGAAGAGTGCATTACCACCGTCTACGATGATGTCTCCCGGTTCGAAGAGTTGGGTGAGCTGATCGATGACGGCATCGGTGCCGGCACCGGCTTGCACCATGATGATTGCGGTGCGTGGCCGGCTGAGCGAGGCCACAAAATCTTCGATGCGTTCGCTTGCGACGAACCCCGCCTCGGGGTGTTCCGCGACGAGTGTGCGGGTGCGTTCGGGGGAACGGTTGTACACCGCCACGGTGTTGCCTTCCCGGCTTGCCAGGTTCCGCGCCAGGTTGCTGCCCATCACCGCCAACCCGATCACGCCAATGTTTGCGGTTGCTGTGGTGGGGGCTGCTGTGGTGGCATCGGAAGCCATACTGTCTCCTTTTGGGTGGGCGGTGGGTGGGGGTGGGTAGGGGGAGAAACTGTGGTGCGGGGCGCTGTTTCGCGGCGAAACTGCCGGGTGCCTGACCGGCAACATCCTATCGGCTGTGCCAGGGCCAGGCAAACTTCCCGGGCTTGCGCGCTCCTGCACTTCGGGCTTCGCGCTCCCGCGCTTCGAGCTTCGCGCTCCCGCGCTTCGGGCTACGGCTCTTGCGGGTTGAGGCGTGACGCCAACACTTCGAGCACGTGCTGGTAGGGTTCCCCGGTTGCGCGCGTCATGCCCAACTCGCAGGTTCGGTTGCATGAAACGTGCGCGGCGATGGTTCGGGTTTCTGCGAGCTGCGCCACTTCGGCCGCCTCGGCTGCAGTGGCCGAGGCGGTGAGTTCGGGGTGCAGCATGCCGCGGTCGCCGGCGAACGCGCAACAGCCCCAGGTGTCGGGTATCACGGCTTCGTCTGCCGCCGCCTCGGCAACTTGGCGGAGCCGCTCGTTTCCGCCGAGCCGGGTGGAGGAGCAGGTGGGGTGCACGACGACGGTGCCGAGTTTCGCAATGTCGGGCAGGCGCGGCAGTACCTGCTCGGCCACAAAGTCGACCGCGTCGATGACGCGCAACCGGGGGCCGGATGTGTCTTGTTCGATCGCGCTGATGAGCCCCTCGGTGCACGATGAAGCGTCGCACACGATGGGCAGTGCCCCGTCCCGACTGGCCGCGCGCAACGCCGCGACGGTTTGGGCGCGCATGCGTTCCAGTCCGTCACCGAGTCCTTTCGACGACCAGGGGGTGCCGCAGCACAGCGCGGATACGCCGTCTGGGATGAACACTTGCACGTCGGCCGCCAGGCACAACGTTTCGAAACTGTGCTGCACGCCTTGGCTGTGCCCCGGGAGTGCGGGACCGAACATGGTGTTCACGCAGGCGGGGAAGTACACCGCAACCACGGCATCCATTGATGGATGCTCGCCCACGATGCGTCCGCCCACCCGCTTTGGTCCGCCGCCGGGTAATTCTGCCGAGTAGAGCGGCACCCGGTCGCGACCGAGCGCGGCGCGGGCGAGCGCGTTGGGTGCCTGCACGAGCGGGGTGGGGAGTTTCGCGACGAGGCTCAGCGCCTTGCCCGCGCTGGCCGTCACGGCGCCCCACGATCCGGCGGCACCGCGCCACAGCGCCTGCTCGGCGGTGCCGACCGCCTCGCTGCGCAGCGATTTGACGAGCGCGCCGGTGTTGATGTCGACGGGGCAGGCGGTTTGGCACATGCCGTCGACGGCGCAGGTTTGCACCGATTCGTAGGTGTAGTCGCGGCGCAGTTCGGCGGCGAGCGCGGTGTCGCCGTCGCGTTCTGCCTGCTCTATTGCCCGCAGCGCAACGATGCGTTGCCGGGGGGTGAGTGTGAGGTCTTTGCTGGGGCAGACGGGTTCGCAGTAGCCGCATTCCACGCAGCGGTCGACGGTTGCGTGCACGGCGGGTGCGGGTTTGATGTTGCTCAGGTGTGCGGTGGGGTCGTCGTTGATGATGACTCCCGGGTTGAGCAGTCCGCGCGGATCGCATAGCTGTTTGAGTTCGCGCATGACCGCGTAGAGTTCGTCGCCGTATTGCCTGCGGACGAATGGCGCCATGACGCGTCCCGTGCCGTGTTCTGCTTTGAGCGATCCGCCTTCGCCGAGGATGAGTTCCACGAGTTCGTCGGTGAAGTCGCTGTAGCGCCGGAGTGCCGCGTCGCCGCCGAAGTCGTCGGTGAGCATGAAGTGCACGTTGCCGTCTTTGGCGTGCCCGAAGATGACACTGTTTTGGTAGTGGTAGGTGGCGAAGAGTTCGATGAGGCTGGTGCAGGTGCGCGCGAGTCGATCCACGGGCACCACCACGTCTTCGAGGAGCGCCGTGGTGCCTTGGGGGCGCGCCCCGGCCACGGTTGTGTAGAGCCCTTTGCGCAGGTGCCACAGGTTGGCGCGTCGCGCCGGGTCGCCGGTGAGCCGAGCCGGGGTGTTGAGGTTCAATTGGGGCAGGATGCCGTGGGCGCGTTCGGTGAGCGCCGTCAGGGTGTCTTGGTGTTCGGCTTGGTATTCGACGAGTAGTGCGGCGTGTTGGTCTACGGCGAGGGTTTGGATTTCGGGGGGTGCGTCGGCTGCTTGTTGGCCGATGCTGAGTGAGAGCGCGTCGAGGAGTTCGAGGGTGGCTGCGCCGCTGTCGACGAGGGTGGGGAGGGCGTTGTTGGCGGATTCGAGGGTGTCGAAGATGAGCAGTCCGCTGTGGATGTGTGGTGCGACGGGCACGGTGCGGAATGTTGCTTCGGCGATGAATGCGAGGGTGCCTTCGCTGCCGATGATGAGTTTGGTGAGGATGTCGACGGGTTGTTCGTGGTCGAGGAAGGCGTTGATGCCGTATCCCATGGTGTTTTTCATGCTGAATTGGCGGCGGATTTCGGCGACGTGGTGCGGGTTTGCGCGCACCCGGTCGCGCAGCACGGTGAGGCCGCGGTGCAGTTGGGGTTCGAGGCGTTGGAGGCGTTCGTCGGCGTCGGCGTCTGCCGTGGCGATGATTGTGCCGCTTGGCAGCACAAATGTCATGGATTCGAGGGTTTGGTAGGTGTTTTGGGTGATGCCGCAGGCCATGCCGCTTGAGTTGTTTGCGATCACCCCGCCAATGGTGCAGGCCGCTTCGCTTGCCGGGTCGGGGCCGAGTTTTCTGCCGAATGCGGCGAGTCGTTGGTTGGCCGATCGCACGGTTGCGCCTGGTTGCACGCGAACCCGGTTGCCTTGGTCGAGCACCGTGATGCGGCGGAAGTGTTTGCGGACGTCGAGGAGGATTCCGTCGGTTACTGCCTGCCCGCTGAGACTGGTGCCGCCGGAGCGGAGGGTGAGCGGGGTGCCGCGCGCGGCGCTGTCTCGGAAGGCTGCCGCGACGTCTTCGACGGTGCGCGCTACCCTGATTTCTTGCGGAATGTAGAGGAAGTGGGAGGCGTCGTGTCCGACGGCGTGGCGATCGATTGCTCGGGTGCTTGCGGCGGGGTGCGTCTGCTGCTGGTCGGGTTTCGCCGTGGGGGAGGCGGGGTTGGTCATGGTGCGCTCTCGGGTTGGGGTCGATGCGGTGACGGTATTGGTTAGTCTAGCGCGAGTGGGGGCGGGGTGAACGGGGCATGGTTTTCGGGTCTGATTTGCAAAAAATGCTTGCAATTTCAACGATTCTGTGTAGATAATATGGTTAACTTATTAATTACTCCAAGAAGTGTTGAGCTACACATGGCGATCAATCTGGGCACAGCTACGATTGACTCCGGCGAGGCGCCTCAGGGAGGATTCTCTGTCTGGGGGCGGACATGAGTGAACGAACATCGCGCAGCAATGCGCTCTCTGAAGAGGCCGTTCTGGCGCGAAAACACGAGATTCTGACGCACGCGCTGCGGGTGATCGCTCGCGATGGCTTGCGTGCCTGCACATATGGCACCGTGTCGCAGTCTTGCGGGTTTAGCGTCGGGATGCTGCAACACTATTTCCCCAGTCGAGAGCAGCTGCTTCGTGCCTGCATGGAGCACCGTTCTGAGGCGACGATTCAGCGCTGGCTTGATATCGAGTCGCACCGGAGTGATCCGCTGGTGCGGCTGCACGACCTGCTCACGATTTCGCTGGAGGAGGATCAATCATTCGATCAGGGGTGGTTGTTTTGGGTGCAGTTGCTCGCCGGGAGTTCCGATGAGCCCGCGTTGCGGGTGAGTTTGGAGCGGGTGTTGGAGGAGTGGCGTCACGTGTTGGTGCGGGCGCTGAAACAGGTCAATGAAACCGGGCTGCTTCCGCAGCCCATTGATGAGGAAGAAGTATCAATTTTGCTCCGAGCCATGGTTGACGGGTTACTTGTGCAAACACTGAATAAACATCTGCACGGTAGGGACATTCAACGACTCAAACACCACCTGTATCGTTTCACCGCAGCACTGTTGCACATCGATGCAGCCCGCTTCGCAGCAGGTATGAGCCGCGCCGAGCGAGGAATGCTGTGAGGCAGGGGCGGCCACGCAAGCACGCCGTTACCGAAGCAGCTATCGCTGAGCGGCGCAACGAGATTCTTCGACACGGTGCGAGGGTCATTGCGCGTGCCGGCGTGTACGGTTGCACCTATTCCGCCGTGTCCGCGGCGTGCGGCTTCAGTATCGGCATGATTCAGCACTATTTCCCCACGCGCGACGCGCTTGTGCGCTCAAGTGTGGAATATCGTTCCACGGTGAACATCGCCCAGTGGCGCCGGATCGAGCTGCGCAGCGGCGACCCACTTGTCCGGTTGCACGACCTGCTCACGTTTTCGATTCGCGGTGACGCTTCGGAGGATGAGGGCTGGCAGTTTTGGGTGCAACTCGCCACCGCCGCGCACGATCATGCCACGCTGCGCGAAATTGTGAGCAACGTGCTGGAGCACTGGCGTGAAACGTTTCTGCGCGCACTTTCGCACGCGAACGAGCAGGGAGCACTGCCAAAACCGGTGGATGCCGAACACCTCACCGTGCTCATGGTTGCGATGGTCGATGGCATGGTGTTGCAGACACTGGCGCATCCGAACGGGCGGGACGTGCACCAACTTCGGCAGCAGATGTATCACTTCACCGCAACTCAACTCGGCATCGACCCGGTGGCTTTCGCGGCGCTCACCCCGCTTTCCGATGATGCCGATGATGCCGGTGAGGACAACGACCCCGACAACGACTCTGACAACGACTCTGACAACGATTCCGAGGATGAACGCGAGCTGGATGTCTCATGATCTGCCGGGGGCGCTGGCGGCGCGAGGAGCGCGACAAGTAGGGGCTCCGCAACGGCGTCGGGCAGCGCCTCCACGAGCGCCAGCAGCGGGGCAAGCCGGTCGGGAAGTGCGCCCGCCGTGGCACGGCCTGAGGCGCTGCCTGCGGCATCCACCGTTGTGGAGGTGAGACCCGCGGCGGCGAGTATCGCGGCACATTCGGCGGCGTTGGGCGGCGTGCTGGCATGCGCGAGGTCGGCACGAAGCGCCGCGGGGAGCGCGCCGAGCGCTGCTTCCGGGCGCACCGCCGGGATGCCGCGCACCGTGTCGGCTGCCGCGCGGAACGTTGCCGTGAGCTCGTCGAGGTGCGCAGCCGTCACGGGGGTGACGGTGGCGTGTGTGGTGTGCGGCAGGTGGCTGCCGTCGCGTTGGGTGTGCCCGGGCTGAAGTTGCAACACCCAGCCGCGGGCGCGCACCTCGTCAGCCCAGTGGTGCGGGTCGACCCGTTCCGCCGGGGGCAGTGCGGTGTCGGCGGCGACCGCAAACAGGGGACCGGTGGGGTTGCCGATGACGCGCAGCCCCGGAATGTCGGCGATGGTGCTTTTGAGCGCCCGTGCCGCCTGGTCGCTGCGCTGCGCGAGCCGCGCATAGCCGTCGGTGCCGAGGTGGTGCATGATCGCCCAGGCCGCTGCCAGCGCGGTGATGGATTTCGAGCCGAGCATGGTTGCGTTGACCACCGGGTATCCTGGCCAGTCTTTCGTGGCAAACCATTGCGCGCGTTGCCGGTCGTGGTCGCGTTGCAGCAGCACGCTCACCCCTTTGGGGGCGTAGCCGTATTTGTGGAGGTCGGTGGAGATGCTGGTGACGCCGTTCACTTGGAAGTCCCAGGCGGGCAGCGCTTGGCCGTTGTCGTCGCTGAGGAAGGGCAGCACCCAGCCGCCGATGCAGGCGTCGACGTGCACGGGAACGCCTTGGGCGTGTGCGAGCGGCGCGAGCTGGTCAATCGGGTCGAGCGTGGCGTGCGGGTAGGAGGGTGCCGAGAGTACGAGCAATGCCACGTCGGGCCGCAGCGTGGCTGCGAGTTGGGCGGCGGTGACGGTGCCGGTGGCGGGGTCGACGGGAAGCACCTCCAGGGCGAGCCCAAAATAGTGGGCAGCTTTGCGGAATGCGGCGTGCGCGGTGCTGGGAATGACGAGCCGGGGCTGGCCGGTGCCGCCCGCCGCGTGCCAAACATCGCGGGCGGTTTTTACCGCCAGGAGGCAGGATTCGGTGCCGCCGCTGGTGACCGTTCCGGTGACGCTGTGATCCCCGTGCAGCAGTTCGCGGGTGAAGTCGACGAGTTCACGTTCAAGCACCGCCGCGCTGGGAAACGCGGTGGGGTCGAGCCCGTTGACGGGTTGCACGAGCCGCATGGCGTCGGCGGCCAGCTGGTCGAGCTCCGGCATGCCGGGGTCGTACACGTAACTGAGCACGCGCCCGCCGTGTGTGGGGGCGTCGTGTTCGCGCAGCGTTTTGAGGCGATTGAGGATGCTACTGGGTGCGTTGGTCATGAAGGCTTGCTTTCGTGAGTGGGTAGCGCTGGAGCGGGATGAGGCTGAGGAGTGCGAGGAGCGCGGGGAGCGCGCTGAAACTGAGGATGATCCAGGTGACGGCGTGGTCGGGCTGGGTGAGCGCCTCCGGGTTGGGTCGGTAGCCGCCAATTGCGAGTGCCACGGTGAACAGGGCAGCCCCGAACGCCATGCCGGTTGTTTCGCCGGCAGTCCACACCCCGCTGAACACGCCCGCCTGCGCGATGCGCTGGGGCGCTCGCTGGCCGGGCGTTGCCTGGTGTTGCTGCTGCTCGTGGTGGCTAATCACGTCGGGCAGCATTGCGAGTGGCAGGGTTTGCATGCCCGCGTAGGCGATTCCGACAAGACCCACCGGGGCGAACACCCAGGGGCCTGGTGCCCACAGCAACCCGAGCATGCTCGCCGTGCCAACAACGAGCAGCAGGGTGGCGATTCGGTAGCCGCGTTCTTTGCCGATTCGTTTCGAGAGCGCACTCCAGCCAACCGTCGCAACAAGCGCCGGGGCGATGAGCGCCGCAAACAGGAGGGTTACTGCTGCTTCCGAGCGCAAAACCCACGTTGCCACATAGTTTGCGCCGGTGAGCAGGCAGCCCACCGCGACCCCCTGCAACAGAAACGCACCCAGCAGGGTTCGGAACGCCCGGCTTGCGCGCAGCGCATCCACCCCCGCACGGTACTGCGCGCCAATGCTGAGCGGTGGGGGTGTGGCCCCAGCCGGGTTGGTGTGGGGAGCCGGCGAGCCGTTGCCAAGCGAGCGGGCGCGGCCGGGCGGTGCGGGCGGCCGGGCGGTCGTCGTCGCGATGAGCATGCCGACGGCGATGACCGCCGCGGCGACTGCCGACATGAACGCGTAGCCGGTCGCCGCATCCGAACCTAACGCGCGAAGTGCCGGCCCGCCCGCGCCAAACACCAAAATGGCAACGGTCAACGCCATGATTCGCCAGGAAAGCAGCACGGTGCGTTCGTGATAGTCGGTGGTGAGTTCACCCGGGAGTGCAATGTAGGGCACCTGGAAACAACTGAACGCCGTTGTGCTGACAAGATACGCCACCCCAACCCAAAGTGCAGCCGCCGGCGCTGGCAATGTGGTGGGGGTGCTGAACGTGAACACGAACGCAACGGGCAAAGCGACAGCGCCAAGCAGCATGAGGCTACTGCGGGAGCCGCGCAGCCGGTGCTGCCGGTCAGAGAACGTGCCCAGCACCGGGTCGATCAGCACATCCCAAACCCGCGCGATCGTCACGACCGCCCCCGCGGCGAGTGCAGCCACCCCCAACGTGTCGGTCAGGTAATACACCAGCACCAGCCCGGGCAGCGTCGCAAACCCGCCCGTGCCAACCGAGCCCGCAGCGTAGCGGAGTTTCGTTCCTGTACTGAGCGGCAGAGCGACGGTGGCCATGCGCCAATGCTACCCAATCGGGGCGGCCGGCGGGTGGGGTGCGCGAATCGGCGCGAGACACGTGCAGCGCCGAAGGGCGCTGTGGGGGACGGCTGGGAATTTGGCTGCCACACTGGGAGGTGGGCGCGGCATCCACCAAGCGAGAAGGAAACAACATGGCAACCCGCAGTGACACGATCGACTATCTCCTCGACCAACTCCAACAACCCGCACACCCGGTTGGTGAGTTCAGCACGCGACGCATGTTCGGCGAATACTGCCTCTACCTCAACGGAAAAGTGGTGGGATTCATCTGCGACGACGAACTCTTCGTGAAAATAACCGACGTGACTGATGAACTGGCACCCGGCTGCCCAACCGGTGAAGCCTACCCGGGATCAAAACCC
Source organism: uncultured Microbacteriaceae bacterium (assembly GCA_964440395.1). Lineage (GTDB taxonomy): Bacteria > Actinomycetota > Actinomycetes > Actinomycetales > Microbacteriaceae > CAYTSH01. The sequence continues at coordinate 2,452 of CAYTSH010000050.1, read as the reverse complement.
TACCTGCGAGTGAGCATGGACCGTTGGGAATCGCGCGACTGGCTCGCCACCCTGCTCATGGAGACCGCCGCGAAACTACCCGAGCCAAAACGGGCAGGCGGAGATCGTGTAAGATAGTGACTTGTACTTCGGCGAGGGATGCTGCCAGCGGCATCCGTTATCGACGCAGTGATCGAGGCATTTACGGCTTTCCTCACGCTGCGCACGGCGCGAGTTGAACACAGACCGAGCCTTGAGGCTCACAGAACCGGGGGCATCCGCCCCGTTGAGGAGAACACCATGAGCAAAGAAATCAGCACCACCCTGCCCGCAGACGTGCGCGAAACCTTCGGCAAAGGCGCTGCCCGCAAACTGCGTGCAGCCGGCAAAACCCCCGCAGTGATCTACGGTCACGGCACCGAACCGCAGCACGTGGCTCTGCCCGCACACGACATTGCGCTGATCGTGCGCAAGTCCAACGCCCTCATCACCGTTGTGATCGACGGTGCCGAACAGCTCGTGCTGGTGAAAGACGTGCAACGCGACCCCGTGTTGCAGATCATCGAACACGTTGACCTCATCGTGGTGAACCAGGGCGAACTCGTTGAAGCCGAGGTGCCGGTGCACGTCATCGGCGAACCCTTCTCCGGCAGCATGGCCGTGGTTGAACTCAACACCCTCCGCCTGCTCGTCGAGGCCACCAACATTCCAACGCACGTAGACGTTGTGGTCGAAGGACTCACCGAAGGCACCCAAATCCACGCCGGCGACGTCACCCTGCCGCAGGGCGCCAAGCTTGCCGACAGCGCCGACCTGATGGTCATCAACATCACCGGTTCGCGCTCCAACACGGCAGCCGACGACGCAGCCGACGCGGCAGCGAACTAGGCGCACGCCAGTTACGATACGCAGCACGGATTCTCGTGAACAAACCCGCCGAAGTGCGGCCCAAACATCGGGCGACGCTTCGGCGGGTTTTTGCGAGCCTGGCAACACGCAACGCAACGGGTGCCGGGCTCGTCCCCACGGCATCCACACGGATGGAAAGGCGCCCAGTGGCAGAAACGTTTCTCATTGTCGGCCTCGGCAACCCCGGCGCGCAGTACGAACACACCCGGCACAACGTGGGGCAGATGGTGCTGCACGAACTCGCCGCGCAGCTCGGGGCGAAGTTTGGGCGTCACAAAACCAGCAACCTCGTTGCGGAGGGGTGGCTGGCGCCCGGTGGACCCAAACTGGTGCTGGCGAAACCAACCAGCTTCATGAACGTTTCGGGCGGGCCGGTCAGTGCGCTGCTGAAGTTCTATTCGGTGCAGCCGGATCGCCTCATCGTGGTGCACGACGAATTGGATGTGCCGTTCGACACGGTGCGCTTGAAAGCCGGTGGGGGCCACGGCGGTCACAACGGCTTGCGTGACATTGTGAAGGCGACGGGCACCGCCGATTTTCTTCGCGTTCGCGTGGGAATTGGGCGACCGCCGGGGCGGCAGGACGTCGCCGACTTTGTGCTGCAACCGTTCAGGTCTTCGGAACGGCAGGCGTTGCCAAGTGTGCTCGCGGATGCCGCTCGGGCGGTTGAGCTGGTGGTTGAGCGGGGACTGGTGGCGGCGCAGCAGTTGGTGCACGCGCCGAAGCCGTAGCACAGCCTGGACCCATGTTAAAATAGCGTTAAGTTTAGAAATGCACAGGTTTTTCTCAGGCAATTCACGTAGCATTGTTATCCAGCATAAATTTAAAGTAACGAAGCACTGGGGGCACTTCCGGTAATGCGGGTTGAACACCCTCTGGCGCTGTGCTCAAAACTTTCACACGATGACGTAAAGGAACTACGCTCTCCATGAACATTCGCGCTATGTTCGGAATGCTCGCTGCGGCTGCACTCATGCTCACGAGCCTGCTCGCGCTCCCTGTAGGCAGCGCCCAGGCGGTCACCTCCACGAAGCTCACGCAGCCGTTCGTATGCAATGACACCGCATACCTCACGCAGCTTGATGTGCAGTATCGACTCAATCGCGCCACCGGTGAGGTGCTTGGCACCACAAAGTTGCAATCGCGCGTCAATGCGGTTGGCTACAACCCGCTCGACGGCTATATGTATGGGCTGGACAATACCAACGGCGGCATTTCCCGGTTCGATGCGACCGGAACAATCGACTTCCTGGGGGTGCCGGAGGGGCTAGAGTCGCGACTGTGGAACATTGGCGATTTTGACCAAGACGGGTTCTACTATTTGGCCGCAAACGGCTTCCCCATCCGCGCGCACAAGATTGATCTTCGGCCCGGTTCGGCAACGTTCATGCAAATCGTGCAGAGCTACAGCATGCCCCGCCCGGCTGGCGTTGCCACCATCGGAGTGGACTGGTCGTTTGTGCCGGCCGACCCGAACGCGATCTACGCGTTTGGCACGGCGAGTGTGTCAAAACTCCAGGTGCTCCTCCTCCGGTTCGACCTCACCACGGACGTGCTCTCGGTC
>CAYTSH010000049.1:0-12297 GCA_964440395.1 uncultured Microbacteriaceae bacterium | reverse complement strand
GTGCCCGTCTGCCGGGATGCTCATGTTGACGGTTTGTTTACGCATTTCACCGTCGACCACTTCATGCAGCTCGATGGTGTCGCTCACCGGACTGCTGTAGCCGGTGACGGTCACCGGCCGATCAATGCCGTTGTTGATGGTGCCGAAAATGTCACTCACGCCGTCATTGCTGACGGTAGCCCACAGATCGTCCGCAGTGATGTGATCCGCATCGAGGTGATCGTGTTCGGCGGCTGAGTGCTGCTGGCTTGGCGTTGGTGTCGCGTCGGCGGCGGTGGAGGCGGCTGGCACGCTGCAGCCGCCGCAGGTGAGCAGGAGTGTAGTCGCCGCGAGCATGGCGGCAATTGTGTTGCGCTTTGGCATGGGTAGATTCTCTTTCGTTAGGTGCGTTGCCGAGCCGCGAGTGCTGCCCTGAGTGGGCAGGCTGTTGTGTTTCGCTAGGCTGGGCTGCGCGATTGCATTGGGGTGCGGGTGTGCGGCGGTTGCGGACTCGCGCAGTGCCGTCCGGTTGCCGCCTGTATTACCCGATGTTGGATGTGCCGTTGAGTGCCGGTGGTCCGCGACTGTGCCGGGCGCCGAGTGGTGCGCAGCACACCGCTTGGGCGCGGTGGTAGCAGGGTAGGGGACGGTTTTCGTCGAGTTCGACCGTGTGCAGCCGCAGCAGCGCGGTGAGGCGTCTCGTCGCGAGAAGTCGCGCGATGACGCGTAGCGCGCTGAGCCCGCGGCTGGCACCGCGCAGCAGCAGGAAGGTGCCGGTCGCCGCAAGCAGGTGACTGAACCACATGGTTGGGGTGGAGCCGTGTTGGTGGGCCTCGCCGAGTGATTCGTTGGCGATTTGGGGAATGAGTTGCGCCGCGTCCGGCTGGTGGCTGTGCCCTGCCAGGTTCCAGAACGTGGATGCCGTGCCTGCGTGTTCCGGCAGCTGCTGTCCCGTGAACAACCAGTGGAACATGCCCTGGTTGAGCGTCACCAGCGCCGCTGTGCGCAGCGGGGTGTCGCGAACGCGGTGGATGCCGGTGCTGAGCGCCATGGCGAGTGGGATTGCCACGAGTACGCTCATCGGTTGCGGCGCGGCTCCGCCCGCGGCGACGTGTGAGAAGGCTGCGATGATGATGGAGACGACCGCGATGCCGCTCACCGTTGCGATGGTGTGCGCGCGTGGCGGGCGGGTGTCCATGCTTTCCATGCTAGCGCAACGGTGGGGTGGGCCGAGCTCGGGTACTATTGTCGTTGTGCCAGAGTCCAATATCATCACCGCAGCAGCCGTTGAGGCCGCAGTTTCGGCAGCGTTGGCTGCTTGTGCCGCAGCCGACAGCATTGCCGATTTAAAAACGCAACGCATCGCACATACGGGGGAGTCCTCACCGTTGTCGCAGTTGAACGCCGCCATGCGCCAGGTGCCGCCGGCTGAGAAAGCTGCGGCGGGCAAACTCATCGGTCAGGCGCGTGCCCGGGTGAATGAGGCTTTCACGGCGCGAGAGGCTGTGGTGCGTGAGGTTGAGGTTGCCGCCCGGTTGGCAGCCGAGTCGGTCGATGTGACGGCGGCACCGCAGTTGTGGCGCGCGGGCGCGCGGCACCCGCTGAGCGCGTTGCAGGAAGTGTTGAGCGACGTATTTGTTGCAATGGGGTGGGAGATTGCTGAGGGGCCAGAGGTTGAGAATGAGTGGTTTAATTTTGACGCCTTGAACTTTGCGCCGGATCATCCTGCCCGGGCGATGCAGGATACGTTTTTTGTGGAGCCGGTTGAGCGGCATCTGGTGCTTCGCACGCACACTTCGCCGGTGCAGGTGCGGGCGCTCTTGGAACGGGAGTTGCCACTGTATGTGGTGGCACCCGGGCGGGTGTATCGCACCGATGAGCTGGATGCGACCCACACGCCGGTGTTTAGCCAGATTGAGGGCATTGCCGTCGATCGGGGTCTGACGATGGCGCACCTGCGGGGCACGCTGGAGCATCTTGCTCGGCAACTGTTCGGTGCCGAGGCGAAAATTCGGTTGCGACCAAACTTTTTTCCGTTCACCGAGCCGAGTGCCGAGATGGATGTTTGGCAGCCGAATGCGAAGGGCGGTGCCCGCTGGATTGAGTGGGGCGGGTGTGGCATGGTGAATCCAAACGTGCTGCTCGCTGCCGGCATTGACCCGGACGAGTATCAGGGGTTTGCGTTTGGGATGGGCATTGAACGCACGTTGCAGTTCCGTAACGAGCTGAATGATATGCGTGACATGGTTGAGGGCGATATTCGCTTCAGTGAGCAGTTTGGGACGGTTATTTAACGATGCGTATTCCTTTGAGTTGGTTGGCCGAGGTTGTTGATGTTCCTCGGGACGTTACCCCGGAAGCGGTGCATGCTGCGCTGGTTCGTGTCGGGTTTGAGGAGGAGGCGATTCACCGCTCGGAGGTGAGCGGCCCGGTTGTGGTTGGCGAGGTGTTGGAGCGCACCCCCGAGGCACAGTCGAACGGCAAGGTGATTAACTGGTGTCAGGTGCGGGTTGCTCCTGCCGGCCAGGTTGCGGCCGATGGCGGTGCTGATGTGCGCGGGATTGTGTGCGGCGCGCATAATTTTGAGCCGGGTGACCGGGTCGTGGTCACCCTTCCCGGTGCGGTGTTGCCCGGTGGGTTTGCGATTGCGGCGCGCAAAACGTATGGTCACGTTTCTGAGGGCATGATCGCCTCAGCCCGGGAGCTTGGCTTGGGTGATGAGCATGACGGCATTCTTGTGCTCGCCTCCCTGGGGCTGCACCCTGAGGTGGGGGTCGACGCGAAGTCGCTGCTTGGTTTGGATGACTGGGCGGTGGAGATTAATGTGACGCCGGATCGCGGGTATGCGTTCTCTATCCGAGGCGTGGGTCGTGAGTTTTCGCACGCCACCGGGGCGGCGTTTCGTGATCCGGCGCTCGGGGTGAATCCTGTTGATGGTGCCGGTTTCCCGGTGCAGGTTCAGGACGACGCGCCGATTCTCGGTGTGCCGGGTGCAAGCGTGTTTGTCACTCGCGTTGTGAGCGGGGTGGATGCGAGCGCGCGCACCCCCGACTGGATGGCGAGACGGCTGCGTCTTGCCGGCATCCGGTCCATTTCTATCCTGGTTGATATCACGAATTATGTGATGCTGGAGATGGGCAACCCGATTCATGGCTACGATGCGGATCGCATATCGGGTGGGCTCACCGTGCGACGTGCCGGGGCGGGCGAGCAGCTGGTCACGCTTGATGGGCAGCAGCGCACGCTGCATCCGCAAGATTTGGTGATCGCCGATGCTGCCGGACCGCTGGGTCTTGCCGGCGTTATGGGTGGCGCGTCATCTGAAATGACGGCTGCCACGACGCGGGTTCTGGTTGAGGCGGCGGTCTTTGATCCGGTGTCGGTTGCGCGCACCGTGCGGCGGCATAAGTTGCCGAGCGAGGCGGCGAAACGGTTTGAGCGGGGCGTGGATCCGCAGGTGTCCCGGGCTGCAGCGCAGCGCGTGGTTGACTTGTTGGTCTCGCATGCTGGTGGCGTTGCTGAACCGTTGGGTTCGGTGTTTGACGAGTCGCAGCCACCGGTGCCGGTGCGCGTTCCTGACGGATACATTCGCGGTCTGGTTGGGGTGGACTACACGGACGACGAGGTGCGCGGTGTGCTTGCAGCGATTGGGTGCACCCTGGACCCCGTGGCGGGTGCGCTTGACGTTACTCCGCCGAGTTGGCGGCCAGATTTGACGTTCCCCGCGGCCGTTGCCGAGGAGGTTGCCCGCATTGTTGGCTACGACCGGATTCCGACGGTGTTGCCGGTTGCGCCGCCTGGCCGCGGGTTGACGCGAAAGCAGCGCTTGCGGCGTTCGGTTGCAAACGGCCTTGCGGCTGCCGGTGGCGTTGAGGTGCTGTGTTACCCGTTTGTGTCGCTGGAGGCGCAACGCCTGTTTGGTTCGGCTGTGGCTGGCGAGGAGCCGGCCACGTTGAGGCTGGCGAATGCCCTCGACAGTGAGGCGGCGTTGCTGCGTCGTTCGTTGCTTCCCGGTCTGGTGCAGACCGCGGCGCGCAACCACGCCAGGGGCTTGTCGCAGATTGCCCTGTTCGAACTGGGTTCGGTCTTTTTGCCTGAGCCTGGGGCGCAGTATGGTGTGGCGACGGTGCCGCCGCTTGGTGTGCGGCCGAGCGCCGAGGTGCTGGCGGAGCTCGATGCGGCGTTGCCGCCGCAACCTGTGCATGTTGCTGCCGTGCTGACGGGTGCGGCTACGCTGCAGCAACCTTGTGCTGAGCCGCGCGCGTTTGATTGGCGTGACGCGCTGGATGTGGTGCGCCAGCTGTCGCTCGCGACTGCCACCGAGATTGAGGTGCGCCAGGGCGCGCATCAGGCGTTTCATCCCGGACGCACCGCTGAACTGTTTGTGACTGTGCAGGGTGAGGTTGTTTCGGTGGGGTTTGCGGGTGAGCTGCTGCCCGCGGTCGCTGAGTCGCTTAAGTTGCCGCACCGTCTGGTCGCGGTGGAGGCTGACCTGGATTTGCTGGTTGCCGCTTCGCGCGAGTTGCCAGAGTATCGTCCGCTGTCTTCGTTTCCTGCCGCCACGCAGGATGTCACGTTGGTGGTGCCGAGTGCCACGCCTGCAGCCATGGTTCGGGATGCCTTGGTCGCCGGAGCGGGCGCCTTGCTGGAGCATGCGCGGCTGGTTTCCGACTATCGCGGAGAGCCGCTTTCGGGTGAGCAGAAGTCGTTGACGTTTGCGTTGCGCTTCCGCGCCGCTGATCGCACGTTGACGGCTGCTGAGGCTACTGAGGCGAAGCTGGCCGGTGTTGCGAGCGCTGTGCAACTGTGCGCAGCAGAGTTCCGGGTCTAATGAACCACATTAAATCCCTGATAAGAGAGTATTTTTAACATAAAAATTATGGTTTTTTCTCTTGTCAGTGCGCCGCTGATGGTGTTGAGTAGTACTACCCCCCACGAGTGATTGGAATCATCATGGTTGTGGTATTGCCTTCTGCACGGGCGGCTCGGTTTGTGGCTGGCCGGAAACGGGAGTCGTGCACCGCGGTGGCGACGTATGTGCCGGCTGTTGATCGTTCTCGGACTGCGGGGTCAAGTCTTGAACGCCAGCGCCGAATGGAGGTGACGATGAGTGTGATGCTTGGCACCCTGTCGATTGCCGATGCCGCTGATCGGGTTGGTGTGAGCGCGGACGAAGTTGCGGATTGGGTGAGCCGATTCAGTGCGCTCCCGCACCAACTGCTGCGTGATTCGTCGGCCTAGACGGCCTGGTCGGTGCGCCGGTGTCATCGGCGAAACAGGGTAGATTGGGTGTATGACTTTTTCTGTCGCTGTTGCTGGTGCGAGTGGGTATGCCGGGGGTGAGTTGCTGCGATTGCTCGCCGCGCACCCCGAGTTTGAGGTTCGCACGGTTACCGCTCATGCGAATGCCGGGCAACGGCTCGGCGACGTGCAACCCCACCTGCAGCACAACGCCGACCTGGTGTTGCTCGAGACCACGCCCGAGGTGCTTTCCGGACATGACGTGGTCTTTTTTGCCCTGCCACACGGCGCGTCGGGGCGCATCAGTGAACAGCTCACGGCATCCACACTTGTGATTGATTGTGGCGCAGACCATCGGCTGGTGCGGCCGCAGGACTGGACGGCATTTTATGGGGGCGAGGCTGCTGAACCGTGGGTGTATGGGGTGCCGGAGCTGCTGATCCGAACCGCGGACGGTTCGCTCACGCAGCAGCGCACGGCACTCGTCGGCGCAACCCGGATTGCCGCGCCGGGATGTAACGCGAGCACCGTTGCGCTTTCGCTGGTGCCCGGCATCGCGGCGGGGGTGATCGAGGCTACCGATGTGGTGAGTGTGCTCGCCGTGGGGCCCTCGGGCGCGGGTAAGCAGGCGGCGGTGCACCTGCTCGCTAGCGAACTGATGGGTTCTGCCAACCCGTACGCGGTTGGTGGCGTGCACCGGCATATTCCCGAGGTGCTGCAGTGCCTGCGGGCAGCGGGCGCAGCCGACGATGCGAGCATTTCGTTTACGCCGGTGCTTGTGCCCATGTCGCGGGGAATCCTGGCTACGTCGACGGCAAAGCTGCGCCCGGGCATCACTGCGCAGCAGGTGCGTGCGGCGTGGAGCGCGGCCTATGGCGATGAGACATTTGTGCGGTTGCTGCCGGAGGGGCGGTTTCCCCGCACCGCGGATACGCTCGGCGCGAATACGTGCCTGATGGGAGTGACGGTTGATGAGCGGGCCGGGCGGGTCGTGGTGGTCGCTGCGCTCGATAACTTGGTAAAGGGCACTGCGGGTGCGGCAATCCAGTCGGCAAATATTGCGTTGGGATTGCCCGAGACGATGGGTTTGAGCAGGGAGGGGGTGGCGCCGTGAGCGTCACGACGCGTGCGCTGGATGTGGCGCTTGCCGCGCAAAAAACGGAGGTGCTGATTGAGTCGTTGCCGTGGTTGAAGCGGTTTCACGATCAGATCATTGTGATTAAGTTTGGCGGCAACGCCATGGTGAGTGAGGAGCTTACCAAGTCGTTTGCCGAGGACATTGCGTACCTGCGCTTTGCCGGCATTCGGCCCGTGGTGGTGCACGGGGGTGGCCCGCAGATTTCGGAGATGCTGGCACGGTTGGAGATTCCGAGCGAGTTTCGCGGTGGCTATCGGGTGACTACGCCGGAGGCGATGGAGGTGGTGCGGATGGTGCTCACCGGCATGATCAATCCGCGCCTCGTGGCCGCCATCAACGAGCATGCTCCCCTAGCCACCGGGGTTTCCGGCGAAGACGCTGGCCTGTTTGTGGGTCGGAAGCGGCGGGCTGTGGTGGACGGCGCCGCGGTTGACCTTGGGTTGGTGGGTGACGTGATTTCGGTGCATCCCGAAACGGTGCTCGCGCAGGTGAATGCCGGGCTGATTCCGGTGGTGTCGTCGATCGCTCCAGATGTTGACGAGCCGGGTAATTCGCTGAACGTGAACGCTGATGCGGCGGCTGCGGCGCTCGCCGCTGCACTGGGGGCGGCGAAACTGGTGATCCTGACGGATGTTCCAGGGTTGTACAGTGATTGGCCTGATACTTCCAGTTTGATTTCGACCATTGATACGCGCGAGCTGCGCGAGCTGCTGCCACGGCTCGATTCCGGCATGATTCCGAAAATGACCGCGTGTTTGGATGCCGTTGAGGCCGGGGTGGAGAAGGCCGCGATTATTGATGGCCGGGTGGCGCATTCTGTGTTGCTAGAAGTGTTTACGCAGCAGGGAATCGGCACCGAGGTGCTGCTTCCTGCGCAGTAGTCGTGGGGTTCGCGGCGATCGTCCGTTTGAGTGTTGTTTTCGCAGGGTTGAGCCTGCACCGTTCACAGAGAGGCTGCCTGACATGAGCGCACCTGATCCGTCCGCGCCCGTTGTTGATCGGGAGGGGTGGCGCGGTTCGTACCGCGAGAATTTGGCGAACACGTTTGGGGTGCCGCAGGAGTTGTTGGTGCGTGGCGAGGGTTGCCACGTGTGGTCTGCGGACGGGAAACGCTACCTGGATTGCCTAGCGGGTATTGCGGTGAATGCGTTGGGGCACGCGCATCCGGCTGTGGTTGCGGCGATTTCTGCGCAGGCGGCGCAGGTGGTGCACGTGTCGAATTTGTTTGCTTCGAGGCCGCAGATTGCGCTGGCGCAACGCTTGTGCGAGCTGAGTGGCGCGGGCGCTGCTGGTCGGGTTTTTTTCGCGAATAGTGGCGCGGAGGCGAATGAGGCTGCGTTTAAGCTTGCCCGGCTGCACGGGGGCGCAGCGCGTCCCAGGGTGCTCGCGTTGGAGAATGGGTTTCACGGGCGCACGATGGGCGCGTTGGCGTTGACGGGTAAGCCTGCGATGCGGGAACCGTTTGCCCCGATGCCGGGCGGGGTGGAGCATATTCCGGCTTCGTTGGCGGCGTTGGAGGCGGCGTTTGGCGATGACCCGGGGAGTATTGCGGCGTTGTTTGTTGAGCCGATCCAGGGTGAGGCGGGTGTGGTGCCGTTGCCGGACGGGTTTTTGCGGCGCGCTCGCGAATTGACGGCTGCGGCGGGGGCGTTGTTGGTTGTTGACGAGATTCAGACAGGTGTTGGGCGCACCGGGGCGTGGTTTGCGTTTCAGCATGAGGGTGTGGTGCCGGATGCGATGACGCTTGCGAAGGGGCTGGGCGGGGGCGTGCCGATTGGCGCGTTGGTCACGTTTGGTGCGGCGTCTGCGTTGTTTACGCCGGGTGTGCATGGGAGTACGTTTGGGGGCAATCCGTTTGCAACCGCGGTGGCGGGGGCGGTGTTGGCTGAGTTGGAGCGGATCAATGTGTTGGATGCTGTGGTTGCCGAGGGGGCGGCGTTGCGTTCTGCGCTGCTCGGGTTGCGCTCTCCTCTGGTTGCGGGTGTGCGCGGGCGGGGGTTGTTGCTCGGGGTGGCGTTGACGCAGCCGGTGGCGCAGCGGGTGGCTGCGGTGGCTCTTGAGCTTGGTTTGATTGTGAATGCGCCGAATGCTGAGACGATTCGGCTTGCCCCGCCGCTGGTTTTTGGTGCTGCGGAGCGGGTGGAGTGTGTTGCGATGCTTGGCGAGGCTTTTGCGCGTGTGCTTGCGGTGTAGCATGTTGAAATGACTATGCATTTTCTTCGTGATGACGATTTGTCTCCTGCTGATCAGGCTGAGGTGCTTGAGCTGGCGTTGCGTTTGAAGGCGGATCGCTTTGCGGTGCGTCCGCTTGCGGGACCCAAAACGGTTGCGGTGTTGTTTGATAAGACGTCGACACGCACGAGGGTGAGTTTTGCGGTGGGTATTGCTGATTTGGGCGGTACCCCGCTGATTATTGATAGTGGTTCTGCTCAGCTTGGCGCGAAGGAGTCTGTTGCGGATACTGGTCGGGTGTTGAGCCGGATGGTTGAGGCGATTGTGTGGCGCACGTTTGCCCAGTCTGGTCTGGAGGAGATGGCCGCGGTGAGCTCGGTGCCGGTGGTGAATGGTCTTTCTGACGAGTTTCATCCGTGCCAGATTTTGGCGGATTTGTTGACGATTCGCGAGCATAAGGGGCGTTTGGCGGGGTTGACGTTGGCGTATGTTGGTGACGGGGCGAATAATTTGGCGCATTCGTATTTGCTTGGTGGGGTGACTGCGGGGTTGAATGTGCGTATCGCCGGCCCGGATGGTTTTTTGCCGGATCCGGCGGTGGTTGCGGATGCGTTGGCGTTGGCGGAGCGGCAGGGTGTTGAGGTGTGGATTGGTTCTGATCCGCTGGAGGCGGTGTCTGGTGCTGACGTGGTGGCGACTGACACGTGGGTGTCGATGGGGCAGGAGGCACAGAAGGCTGAGCGGGTTGAGCTGTTTGCCGAGTATCAGGTGGATGCCCGGCTGATGGCTGCGGCGGATCCGGCGGCGATTTTTTTGCATTGTCTTCCGGCGTATCGGGGGTTTGAGGTTGCCGCTGAGGTGATTGATGGGCCGCAGAGCGTGGTGTGGGATGAGGCGGAGAATCGGGTGCACGCGCAGAAGGCGCTCTTGGCTTGGTTGCTTGCCCGGTAGACTGGTTGTCGGACTTACGAACACAGGAGATTTAGGTCAATGACAGAACGCGTTGTGCTTGCTTATTCGGGTGGACTGGACACCTCGGTTGGTATTGGTTGGTTGCGGGATGCAACCGGCAAAGAGGTGGTGGCGATGGCTATCGATGTCGGCCAGGATGGCGAGGACATGGAGGTGGTTCGTCAGCGCGCGCTGGATTGCGGTGCGGTGGAGTCGATTGTCATTGATGCGCGGGATGAGTTCGCGAACGAGTATTTGGTTCCGGCGATTAAGGCGAACGCGTTGTATCAGAAGCGTTACCCGCTGGTGTCGGCGCTCAGTCGCCCGCTGATTGCGAAGTATCTTGCGTTGACTGCCCGTGAGCATGGTGCTGATAGTGTGGCGCATGGTTGCACCGGCAAGGGGAATGATCAGGTGCGTTTTGAGGCGGCGGTGACCGCTATTGCGCCTGAGTTGGTGTCGTTGGCGCCGGTGCGTGATTTTGCGTTGACTCGTGATAAGGCGATTGTGTATGCGGCTGAGCATAATTTGCCGATTGAGCAGAGCAAGAAGAGCCCGTATTCGATTGACCAGAACGTGTGGGGTCGTGCGGTGGAGACCGGGTTTTTGGAGGATCCGTGGAACGCGCCGATTGAGGATTTGTATACGTATACGAAGGCGCCGGATGCGGCTCGTGCGGCCACTGAGGTGACGATTACGTTTGAGGCGGGGGTACCGGTTGCGATTGATGGTTCGCCGGTTTCGCCGTTGCAGGCGGTGGAGTTGATGAATCGGCTTGCGGGTGATCAGGGTATTGGTCGTCTTGACATGGTTGAGGATCGCCTGGTTGGGATTAAGAGTCGTGAGGTGTATGAGTCTCCTGCGGGTGTTGCGCTGATTGAGGCGCATGAGCATTTGGAGGATTTGACGGTTGAGCGCGGTGTCGCTCGCTATAAGCGCCGGGTGGAGGCTGAGTGGGCTGAGCTGGTGTATGACGGGTTGTGGTTTTCCGGGTTGAAGCGCGCGCTGGATGCGTTTATTGATGAGACGCAGCGGTTTGTGTCTGGCGATGTGCGGATGGTGTTGCATGCTGGGCGTGCCGTGGTGACTGGCCGGAAGTCTGAGTTGAGTTTGTATGATTTCGATTTGGCTACGTATGACACGGGCGACACGTTTGACCAGTCGTTGGCGAAGGGCTTTATTGAGTTGCATTCGTTGCCGAGTAAGATTTCGGCGCGGCGTGATCAGGCTGCTGCCGCGGCAGGGGTGAAGTAGCATCGTGTCGGTGCAATCTGATGGTGCTGCGGTGAATCGTGCGGGGGAGGCTGGGGCGCTGTGGGGTGGCCGCTTTTCGAGTGGTCCTTCTGCTGAGCTTGCGCGGTTGAGTAAGTCAACTCAGTTTGATTGGGTGCTTGCGGAGTATGATATTCGCGGTTCGCGGGCGCATGCACGGGCGTTGGCTGCGGCGGGTTTTTTGAGCGCTGCTGAGTTGGCTGCCATGCTCGATGGGTTGGATGCTTTGCTTGCGGATGTGCGTTCTGGTGCGTTTGTGGCGGCTGAGGCTGATGAGGATGTGCATTCGGCGTTGGAGCGCGGGCTGGTTGAGCGGCTGGGCGGCGAGTTGGGGGGGAAGCTGCGTGCTGGCCGGAGCCGGAATGATCAGATTGCGACGCTGGTTCGGTTGTTTATGTTGGATCATGCTCGCAGCATCCGTGGGTTGTTGTTTGAGTTGATTGGGGCGATTCTTGCGCAGGCCGAGCGTCACATTGGGGTGGTGATGCCTGGCCGCACGCATTTGCAGCATGCTCAGCCGGTGTTGTTGTCGCATCAGTTGGCTGCGCATGCGTGGCCGCTGGTGCGGGATGTGGAGCGTTTGCGGGATTGGGCGGTTCGGGCTGAGCGTTCGCCGTATGGTGCGGGCGCGTTGGCTGGGAGTTCGTTGGGGCTTGATCCGGCGCTGGTTGCGAGCGAGTTGGGTTTGGCCGCGCCGTGTGAGAATTCGATTGATGCGACTTCGTCTCGGGATGCTGTTGCTGAGTTTGCCTATATTCTCGCCCAGATTGGGGTGGATGTTTCGCGGTTTGCTGAGGAGATCATTTTTTGGGCGACTCGCGAGGTGAATTTTGTTCGGCTGCATGACAGTTTTTCGACTGGTTCGTCGATTATGCCGCAGAAGAAGAATCCTGATATTGCCGAGTTGGCTCGGGGCAAGTCTGGCAGGTTGATTGGCAATTTGTCTGGGTTGTTGGCCACGTTTAAGGCGTTGCCGTTGGCGTATAACCGGGATTTGCAGGAGGATAAGGAACCGATTTTTGATTCGGTTGCGCAGCTTGAGGTGTTGTTGCCGGCATTTTCGGGCATGGTTGCGACGCTCACGTTTCACACTGATCGGTTGGCTGAGCTGGCTCCGCAGGGGTTTTCGTTGGCTACTGATGTTGCTGAGTGGTTGGTGCGTCAGGGGGTTCCATTTCGGGATGCGCATGAGATTTCGGGCGAGTTGGTTCGTTTTTGCGAGGAGCGTTCGCTGGAGTTGCATGAGCCGAGTGATGCCGAGTATGCGGGGATTTCTGCCCATTTGTCTCCTGCCGTGCGTGAGGTGTTGACGGTGTCGGGGTCGGTGAATAGCCGTTTGGGGGTTGGCGGTACTGCCGAGGTTCGTGTTCGTGAGCAGCTTGCGGCGTTGCGCGGGGTGTTGTCTGCTGCGGGTGATGCGGTTTCTGTTTGAGCGGTTGCTCGTGCGTGCGGGTCGGGATCTTTAGTGGATCCCGGCCCGTTTTGTGTTTCCGCTGCGGCCAGTTAGGGCTCGCGGCCGGTGTTCTCTTCGTGGTTGGTGTGGG
>CAYTSH010000048.1:0-12442 GCA_964440395.1 uncultured Microbacteriaceae bacterium | reverse complement strand
CAGGGGTGACGCGTTCGTGGGGAAACAGCGCCGTGGCGATGCTGGCGCCGCTACCGAGGTTTGCGGGTGAAAGTTCGGTGCGCGTATCGATGTCGGCGAGTGCGGAGTCAACATCGAAGCCGCCCACCCGGGTGCGGCGCAGGGCGGTGAGGTGTCCCCCAACGCCGAGTGCCGCGCCAAGGTCCCGGGCAAGCGCCCGAATGTAGGTTCCTGAGCTGCAGGTGACGCTCACCTGCACGTCGCGCACGAGTCGCCCGTCGGCCAGCTGCACCGCGGTGTCGTTGTGCACCCGGAAGTCGTGCACGGTGACGGGTCGCGCCGGGATGCTGACCTGCTCCCCCGCACGCACCCGTTCGTGGGCTCGTTTACCCGCCACATGAATCGCGCTCACCGAGCTGGGGCGTTGCATGATGTCGCCGGTGAGGGCCGCGATTTCGGCGGCGATGCGATCCGCGCGCAACTGCTCCATCTGTTCGGCGGTGGCGGTTGCGGTTGTTTCGCCCTGCGCATCGTCGGTGTGCGTGGCTTGGCCGAGTCGCACGGTGGCGTGGTAGGTTTTGTCGGCACCGACCATGTAGGTGAGTAGCCTGGTGGCGTGCCCAACGCCGAGCACAAGCAGCCCGGTTGCCATGGGGTCGAGGGTGCCTGCGTGCCCAATTTTTTTGGTGCCGAGCAGTTTGCGCGCGCGAGCGACCACGTCATGACTGGTCATTCCTGCCGGTTTATCAATGAAAAGGATGCCGTGCGGCGTTTGCCGGTCGACCTGCGTCGTTCCCTGCTCGCCTAGCTGCGTGTTCATGTGCTCTTCTCGGTGCGGATCGTTTGCTACCTTGCAATGATAGTCGCTCGGTGGGGCAACTGTGGCTGCGGGCGCCTCGGGGCGGGCAGCGTCCGCCGTCAGCTGAATTGTGGGGCGTGTGGCGTTACGATGGTGCAATGCAGCTTTGGCGTTCCCTCAACCCGTGGTTCGAGCAGCATGGCAGGGATTTGCCGTGGCGGCGGCCGGATTTCACGCCTTGGGGCACGTTGGTGAGCGAGTTCATGTTGCAGCAGACGCAGGTGAGCCGGGTGCTGCCGAAGCTTGAAGAGTGGCTCAGCCGGTGGCCAACCCCGGCAGACTTGGCCGCGGCGGATCCGTCCGAAGCGATTCGGGCGTGGGATCGGCTCGGTTATCCGCGGCGGGCGTTGTGGCTGCACCGCGCGGCGGTGACGATCACCACCGAGCACAACGGGGTTGTTCCGCGCGACGTGCCGACTCTGCTGAGCCTGACCGGGGTGGGTGACTATACGGCGCGCGCTGTTGCCGTGTTTGCCTACGGTGACCGACACCCGGTGGTGGATACGAACACGCGGCGCGTTATCGCCCGGGCGGTGCACGGGCAGGCGGAGGCTGCCGCACCGAACAGCCGTGTCGATTTGGCGGACATGGCCGCGTTGCTTCCGCAGGATCGTGCCGCGGCGGCCACGTTCAACGCCGCCGCAATGGAGCTCGGCGCCCTGGTGTGCACCGCCCAGCAACCGCGTTGCACGGTCTGCCCCATTCGGGAGCTGTGCCGCTGGCAGCTGGGCGAGGGCACGCAGCCGCTGCGGGCATCCCCCAAGCGAAAGCAAGCCGCATTTGCCGGCTCTGACCGGCAGGCGCGCGGCGCGATCATGGCGGCGCTGCGGGCCAGCCTGTCGCCGGTTGCGCCAGCTACACTTGAACGGGTGTGGGCCGCGCCGGAGCAGCGTGCCCGGGCAATCAATGGCCTCGTTCGGGATGCCCTGGTCACCCGCCTTCCAGATGGCAGCTACCAGCTCGCCGGCTCCACCCCGAACGAACAGGCAGTGAGGAACCGTCATGAGCATTGAGAGCGCCGCATGGGGATCAATGTGGAGCAGCATGAGCGACAAGTCGCGCACGCACAGCTTCAGCAGGGCGACGGTGCGCCGGACGATCGCGTTTGCGCGACCGTATCGGCGAAAGTTGGCGATTTTTTTGGTGCTTTCGGTGTTTTCGGCGGTGCTCGCGGTGGCGACGCCGCTACTCGCCGGGCGGATTGTGGATGAGATTTTTGCCCAGTCGAGCACACAATTGATTGTGACGATTGCGGCGGGCATTGCAATTGTTGCGGTGTTCGACGCGGCGCTCGGGATCATTATTCGTCGCATCTCCGCGATTATTGGGGAGCAGGTCATTTTTGATTTGCGCACCCAGGTGTTTGACCACGTGCAGAAAATGCCGATCGCTTTTTTCACCCGCACCCGAACCGGGGCGTTGGTCAGCCGGCTGAACAGTGACGTTATTGGCGCACAGCAGGCGTTTAGCGGCACGCTTTCCGGCATTGTGAGCAACCTGGTTGGCCTGGTGCTGACGCTGGTGGTGATGTTGAACACGTCGTGGCTGGTGACGGTGCTCGCTTTGGTGTTGTTGCCCGTGTTTCTGATTCCGGCGCGGCGCTTCGGCTCGCGGTTGGCGGGGTTGCGCAAGGAGGCGGCAAACCTGAACGCTGACATGAGCACGCAAATGACGGAGCGGTTCAACGCGCCCGGTGCCACGCTGGTGAAACTGTTTGGCCGCCCGGCGGCGGAGTCGGCGGAGTTCGCCCGGCGCGCCGCCCGGGTGCGTGATATTGGCGTGCACGCCGCGGTGATGCAGTTCGTGTTTGTGACGGCGCTCACGCTGGTTTCGGCGCTCGCAATTGCCCTGGTGTATGGGTTGGGCGGCACGCTGGCCGTTGCGGGCGAGCTGGCGCCGGGCGATGTGGTGGTGTTGGCGCTGCTGCTCACCAGGTTGTACGCACCGCTGACCGCGTTGGCGAGTGCCCGCGTGGATATCATGTCTGCCCTGGTGAGTTTTGACCGCGTGTTTGAGATTCTGGACCTTAAACCGTTGATTGCTGAACGGCCGGATGCGTTGGCTGCGTTTACCGGGCCGGCGAGCGTGGAGTTCGATAATGTCACGTTCAGCTACCCGGCTGCCAGTGACGTTTCACTCGCCTCACTTGAGGATGTTGAGACGCTTGACACGCGCGGCGGCGAGGTGGTGCTGCACGAGCTGAGTTTCCGGGCTGAGGCGGGGCAGACGGTTGCCCTGGTGGGCTCGTCCGGGGCGGGCAAGTCAACGGTTGCCCAGCTGCTCGCCCGGTTGTACGACGTCGATTCCGGGGCGGTTCGCATCGCCGGCACCGATGTGCGCGATGTGACGTTTGGCGCGCTGCGCGCCACCATTGGTATGGTCACCCAGGATGGGCACCTGTTTCATGAGAGTATCCGCTCGAACATGCTGCTGGTGAAACCGGAAGCTTCAGATGCTGAGATTGTGGATGCGCTGCGTCGCGCCCGGCTGGAGTCGTTCCTGCGCGCCCTGCCCGATGGCCTAGACACGGTGGTTGGTGAACGTGGCTACCGGCTTTCGGGCGGCGAACGGCAGCGGTTTACGATTGCTCGGTTGTTGCTGGCGCAGCCCGCGGTGGTGATTCTGGATGAGGCGACGGCAGCGCTGGATTCAACGAACGAAGCCGCGGTGCAGGATGCGTTGGCGGAGGCGATGGCTGGCCGCACCGCCGTGGTGATTGCGCACCGGTTGTCGACTATTCGCAGCGCCGATCAGATTCTGGTGGTTGAAGCTGGCCGGATTGTGGAACGGGGAACCCACACCGAGTTACTTTCCCGCGGTGGGCGGTACGCGCAGTTGCACGACACCCAGTTCGATCGCGGCGATGAACGCGCACAGCCCGCACAGTAACACGCGCACAGCCGGCGCGGCGAAGATTGAAACGTGAATCTCCAAGTGTCATACTACTGTGAATGGTTGATTCACTGGCTGCATCAACCCGCGAGAGAACGTGTTCACTGCACGCCAGGTGCCAGATAGCGGCTGGGTGCACAGTATAGAGAGAGAACAGCAGTGACGGCTTGGGTTGAACCGGTTAAAGCAGTGAAACATCCGCAAGACAAAACGCGCCGGGAGCTGCTGCAACACGCGGTGTCGCATGTGCGCGACACCGGCCTGCGGGTGAGTTTGGATCACATTAATCTGGAAGCCCTCATCCGGGAGGTTGGGGTGCCCCGCAGCACGGTGTTTCGCATCTGGCAGTCTAAAGAAGATTTTCTCAGCGATCTGCTTGTTGAGCTGATCAACCCCGAGGGGCTTGGCAGTGCCGCCTACGATCCGTTCGCGCTTGATCAAGCAGAAGACGCCATCACAGCGCTGAGCGACCCCAGCGACCCGGCGTCGCTTTCGCGCGCAATCCGGGAGGCCGTGCGCGTGGGTGCGAAAGCGAACTTTGATTCGGTAATTGGCTCGGTTGAGTGGCAGGCCTACATGGCGGCTTCGCTGTCGCTGCCGTCGTTCCCCGAAGATCAACGCAACAAGATTTTTGCCGCGCTGCAGACCGTGCAGGCCAATTTTCTCGGGGCAATGACCGACTACTATAAACATCTGCTCGCACTCGCCGGGCTCTCGCTCAAACCCGGTGTCACGCACTGCCAGCTTGCCGCTGCCGGCTCGGCAATCGTCGAGGGGCTCGCCCAGCGGCACCTGCTCGATTCTGAGCTCGTGGACAGACCCATCCTGGTTCCGGATCCGGACGGTGGCGACCCAGTGCCTTGGCACCTTGCGGCTTACTCGTTCATGGGTCTGATCGAAAGTTTCGTAGAGCTGCCGTAGCTGTGTCACCCCGGCTGTGTCACGCCGGCTGTGGCTCGCCGCAATTCTTGGCGCCTTGAAGCGTCACCCCTCGCGGACACGTCCGAGACAGCCGGGTGGGGTGCGCAGCCGACTAGTCGTCTTCGCGGGGTTTCACGTAGGGGTCTTCATCGCCGGCGAATTCGGCGGTCGCCGCAAGCGCCGCGGCAGCCTCGTCGCGCTCCTTGGCTTCGCGCAGCAGCGCCTCGATGTGACCGGCCGATTCTTGGATGCCGTCCAAGATGAACTCGAGGGTGGGCGTGAGCCGGATGGACAGGTTCCTGCCCACCTCGGTGCGCAACATGCCGGTGGCCGCTTTCAGCGCAGCCGCGCTGTCGGCACGCTCCTCATCGGTGCCGTACACGGTGTAGAAGACGCTAGCGTGTTGCAGGTCGCCGGTAACCCGAACGTCGGTAATGGTTACGAAGCCGAGGCGTGGATCACGCAGCCCTTTTTCGAGACGCTTGGCGACGATTTGTTGAATGCGTTCCGCAAGTTTGCGGGCGCGGGGATTCTCTGCCATGTGTTCTTCCTTCCGCTGCGTGCTGGTGAACCACGCCGCTACCGTGTGGCTAAGGCGGGATGCCACGGTTCGTTAGCCCGTGGCATCCCGCCGTGCTGAGCGCTGACGGCGCCTAGGAATTAGGCGCGCGGTTTCTCTTTCATCTCGGTGGTTTCAATCTCATCACCAATTTGGATGTCGTTGAATTTACCGAGGCCAATGCCGGCCTCATAGTCGGTACGCACCTCGGTGACGTCGTCTTTGAAGCGACGCAGCGACTCGATGGTGAGGTTGTCGCCCACCACGATGCCATCACGAATGACGCGGGCTTTCGCGTTACGCGTGATTGTACCGGACCGCACAATGACACCGGCGATGTTGCCAAACTTGGACGAACGGAACACCTCGCGAATTTCGGCAACACCCGACTGGACTTCCTCGAACTCTGGTTTGAGGAGACCCTTCAACGAGTTTTCGATATCTTCCAGCGCGTTGTAGATCACCGAGTAGAACCGAACGTCGACACCCTCACGCTGGGCGCGTTCGCGGGCTTTCGTGTCGGGGCGAACGTTGAAGCCGAGGATGATGGCGTTGTCGATCGTAGCCAGGTTGACATCGGATTCGGTGATGGCACCCACACCGCGGTGAATGATGCGCAGTTGCACGGAGTCGTCCACCTCGATCTTCATGAGCGACTCTTCCAGCGCCTCAACGGCACCCGAAACGTCACCCTTGATAATGAGGTTGAGCGCCTCAACCTTGCCATCTTCCAGGGCTTTCGTGAAGTCTTCCAGGCTGATGCGTTTGCGTGCCTTCGCGAGGAGCGCATTGCGTTCCGCAGCTTCACGCTTCTCGGCGATCTGTCGTG
The DNA here is from genome assembly GCA_964440395.1 of uncultured Microbacteriaceae bacterium. Taxonomy (GTDB): domain Bacteria; phylum Actinomycetota; class Actinomycetes; order Actinomycetales; family Microbacteriaceae; genus CAYTSH01. Next base: position 6,403 of record CAYTSH010000048.1, on the reverse strand, counting down.
CGGTGCGGTCTTCATCGGTCACGATGAACGTGTCGCCGGCGCGTGGCACGGTTGACAGCCCCTGCACCTGCACTGGTCGTGACGGCCCGGCCTGCTGCAGGGCTTCGCCGTGCTCGTTCAGCATGGCGCGCACTCGCCCGTAGGCGGTGCCCGCAACAATGGCGTCTCCCACGCGCAGCGTGCCCGACTGGATGAGCACGGTTGCGACCGCACCACGACCCTTGTCAAGGTTGGCCTCGATGGCGACACCGCGGGCGGCTTTGTCTGGATTGGCTCGGAGCGACAGCCCGGCATCCGCGGTGAGAAGCACCGCATCGAGCAGGTCGGTGATACCGGTGCCTTCGCGTGCGGAAACATCGACGAACATCACGTCGCCACCGTATTCTTCGGCGACAAGGTTGTATTCGGTGAGCTGCTGGCGAACCTTCGCCGGGTTTGCTTCCGGCTTATCGATCTTGTTCACCGCAACAACAATCGGCACGTTTGCGGCCTGGGCGTGGTTGATTGCCTCAACGGTTTGCGGCATGATGCCGTCGTCTGCCGCAACCACCAGGATGGCGATGTCGGTCACCTGCGCGCCACGGGCACGCATGGCGGTGAACGCCTCGTGACCGGGGGTGTCGATGAAGGTGATCGGGCGATCTTTGCCCTCGTGAATCGTGGTGACCTGGTAGGCACCAATGTGCTGGGTGATCCCGCCGGCTTCGCCCGCACCCACGTCGGCGTTGCGAATCGCGTCGAGCAATCTCGTCTTACCGTGATCCACGTGACCCATCACGGTCACTACCGGTGGGCGGGAAACGAGCACGTCGTCGCCCTCCTCCTCACGTTCCGCATCCAAATCGATGTCGAAACCTTCGAGCAGTTCGCGATCCTCATCTTCGGGCGAAACCATTTGGATTTTGAACCCGAGCTCTTCGCCGAGAATTTCAAACGTCGCCTGATCCAGGGATTCGGTTGCGGTTGCCATCTCGCCGAGATGGAACAGCACGGTCACCAAACTGCCCGGGCTCGCATCAATTTTGTCCGCAAAATCGGAGATCGACGCGCCGCGGCGCAGGCGAATAACGGTGGAGCCGTCACCGCGCGGAACGCTCACACCGCCGAGCGATGGCGCTTCGCGCAGCTCAAACTCTTGCCGTTTCGCGCGCTTCGACTTACGAGCTTTGCTTTTACCGCCACCGCGACCAAACGCACCCGCGGTGCCACCACCGGGTCCGCGACCGCGACCGCCGCCACCGGCTGGGCGCCCCGGGAATCCCGCGGGACGTGCCGCTGCGCCTGCTCCCGCACCGGCACCCGCACCGGCTGCTGGCGCACCCGGACGGCTGAACCCGCCGGGCCGGCCGGCACCGCCGGGGCGTGCGCCGCCGGGACGGCCGGGGCCGCCGGGACGAGCCGCGCCGGCACCCGTGCTCTGGGGGCGTGGGACTGGTCGTGGAATATTGTTCGGGGTGGGGCGGCGGGCGCCCATACCCTGAGCGGACGCAAACGGGTTGTTGCCCGGACGCGGGCCGCCTGGGCGCGGGGTGCCCATACCCTGTGCCGAAGCGAACGGGTTGTTGCCCGGACGCGGCCCTCCCGGGGTTGGCGCGGCAGCCTGGCCGCCCGGCTTCGCTGCGCTCTGGGTCGCCTCCTGCGGGGCGGGTGCCGGAGCCGCGGAAGCCTCTGCGGCGGTTGCCGTCGGGGTCGCAGCGCCCTGAGGCTGCTCACCATCGACGGCTTTCGCCGGGGAGGGGCTCGCCTTGGCTGCTGCTGGCTGCGCGGTCTTCGGCGCAGCGGGGGTAGCCTGTTTCGAACCGGGCTTCACCGTGGAAGCGCCGGGGGTTGCCGCGCGGGATGCTGCGGCTTTCTTCGGCGCTGCGTCCACAGCTGCCGGTGCCGCGGCTGCAGGTGCGTCTGCGGTGGGGGCAGCCGCCTCGGCGGGTTTGCCGGCACCATCCGCTTCGAGCGCCTGTTTGAGTTTTCGAGCGACCGGCGGAGCGATGCTCGACGACGGTCCTTTCACGAACTCGCCCAGCTCTTTCAGCTTTGCGAGTGCGACTTTACTGTCGACGCCCATTTCGGCGGCGACTTCGTGTACGCGGGGGTTAGCCACAGTTCTCCTGTCTTGGGTCTGGCCCAGACAGGCGCAGACCGTTTAGTAACGGACGGGTCTCATTTCGAGCCGCTCATTTGTGTTCCATTAGCCGTTCAGCCTGTTCTCTAGTAGTTGTGTGTCAATCTGCACTGACACGCGGAACGCCCGACAAAAAGCCCGGCGCCGTACCGCTGACGCGAAACAGTCGTGATGCCGGTGAATCCACGCACCCCGACCTGGTTGAATCGCACGTTCGTCACCCACCACCTGGTGGTTGATGAGAACGAGGCGAAGCAGTTCAGAACGATCGGCGCGTGCACGGCAGCCGATGCACGTTCGCAATGTCACCATCTTATCACCTACACTTGCGGGCGCGAACCAGCCCGGGCATCCCCCGCGTTCAATTGGGTGGATGCCCGGGCTGGCTGGGCTGCTAATCGTCGAGAATCGAGTCCGGCTGGATGTCGATTTTTGCCCCGGTGAGTTTCGCCGCGAGGCGGGCGTTTTGCCCTTCTTTGCCGATGGCAAGTGAGAGCTGGAAGTCCGGCACGAGCACGCGCACCTGTTTGGCGGCGGCATCGAGCAGGAAGGAGCTGGTGACTTTTGCGGGCGACAGCGCGCTGGCGACGAACGTTGGCAGATCGGTGGAGTAGTCGACGATGTCGATTTTTTCACCGCAGAGCTCGTTGGTCACGGAGCGCACCCGCTGCCCAAGTTCGCCAATGCAGGCACCTTTCGGGTTGATGTTTGGCTCATTTGCTTTGACGGCGATTTTGGTGCGGTGGCCTGCTTCGCGGGCGAGGGAGACGATCTCCACCACACCGCTGGCGATTTCGGGCACTTCCAGCGCAAACAGTTTCCGCACCAAACCGGGGTGGGTGCGCGAAACGGTGACCTGTGGTCCTTTGAGACCGCGGTTTACCGCGGTGACGTACACGCGGATTCGGGAACCGTGGCGGTATTCCTCACCGTGCACCTGCTCCTCGGGCGGCATGATCGCCTCAATGCTGCCCAGATCCACGTGGATCATGCGCGGGTTGGGTCCCTGCTGAATCACACCGGAGACGATGTCGCCCTCTTTGTTGCGGAACTCGCCGAGAATTGCGTCATCGGCCAGGTCGCGCAACCGCTGGTTGATCACCTGTTTTGCCGCGAAGGCCGCGATGCGACCGAACTCGTCGGTGGATTCTTCAACTTCGCCAATCACCACGCCGTCTTCGTCACGTTCAGGCACGTAGACGGCCAGGTGACCGGTTTTCTGATCCAGCACCACGCGCACCTGCGGCGCGGGTCCATCCACCCCCGAAACTTCGGTGGCGTGCTTAATGTAGGCGGTTTCAATTGCCTGCTCAATAATTCGTACCAGTTCGAGGAATGGGATTTCTTTTTCGCGTTCCATCATCCGCAGCACGGTAAGATCGATCTCCACGACCGGCCTCCTCTCTTTTGTACGGTGTATCGTAACGCTGTACGTTTTCTAGGTTCATAGTGGCGTGCAATCGCACACACTCACACACTACGCTACCCGATTCTGGCTGGGACCGGGGCCGCACCAGGCTTGCCGGTGGCGACGCGGTTTGGAACTAGCCGATCTCCCGGGCGAGTTCGGCGATCGCAACCCGCCGTTTCTCGCCGGTGGTGCGATCCCACAGCTCCACGTCGCCGGCTGGCGCATCGCGCCCGACAATCACCAGCACGGGCACGCCGATCAGTTCGGCGTCGGCAAATTTCACCCCGGGTGACAGTTTCGGCCGGTCGTCAAGCAACACCTCGTAGCGGTCGCGTTCCAACTGGGCCGCCACCCGCTCGGCGATTTCGGCAATTTCGGGGTCTTTTCCGGCAGCAACAACGTGCACGTCAAACGGCGCCACTGACCTGGGCCACACCAGGCCGCGCTCGTCGTTGTTGAGTTCGGCGATGATCGCAAGAATGCGGGTGACCCCAATCCCGTAGGATCCCATGGTCACCGTAACCAGTTTGCCGTTCTCGTTCAACACCTGCAGCCCGAGGCTCTGCGCGTATTTGCGGCCGAGCTGGAACACGTGCCCGATTTCCATTCCGCGGGCCAGTTCCACCGGCCCACTGCCGTCCGGGGCCGGGTCGCCGGCGAGAACCGTGGCAACCTCGACGGTGCCGTCAGCCACAAAATCGCGCCCGGCAACCACACCAAAGGCGTGCGCACCGGCCGTGTTGGCTCCCACGATCCACTCGCTGCCGGTCACCACTCGGGGATCCACAAGATAGCGGATGCCGCTGGTGGCGGTGCTGCCAAGCAGTTGGCCCCCAGCGGTCCACGGTCCGACATAACCGGGCACGAGCAGCGGGGCCGCAGCCAACGCTTCGGCGGTGGCTGGCCGCACCTCTGCGGGGGCGAAGGCAACTTCGGCGCGTTTCTCGTCCACATCGCGATCACCGGGAATCGCAACGACCACGAGTTCGCTGCTGCCATCCGGTTGCGTGAGCGTCAGGATGACGTGTTTGAGCGCGTCCCCGGCAGTCCAGGCGCGGCCATCTTCGCGCGGGAAGCGGGCGTTTGCGTCGGCAATGAGCGCGTCAATGCTGGTCGTGTCGGGGGTTTCCCGAACGATCGGCGCCCCGTGGGCATCAAACGGCAGCGGCTCGGGGACGAGCGTGGTGAATGCCTCAACGTTTGCCGCGTACCCGCCAGCCGAGCGGACGAACGTGTCCTCCCCGATTGGGGTGGGGTGCAGAAACTCTTCGCTGCGCGAGCCGCCCATCGCCCCTGCGTCCGCCTGCACAATGACATATTCAAGGCCCAGTCTGGTGAAAATTCGTTCATACGCGTCCCGCTGCGCCTGATAACTGACCGCAAGCCCCTCATCGGTGGCGTCAAACGAGTAGGCATCTTTCATGGTGAACTCACGCCCACGCAGCAGCCCGGCACGGGGGCGAGCCTCATCGCGGTATTTGTCCTGAATTTGGTAAATCGTCAGGGGCAGATCCTTATACGACCCGTACAGGTCTTTCACGAGCAGCGTGAACACTTCCTCGTGCGTCGGGGCCAGGAGCAGGTCGCTGCCTTTACGGTCCTGCAACCGAAACAGGCCGTCGCCGTACTCATCCCACCGACCCGTCAGTTCGTAAGGTTCGCGCGGCAGCAGTGCCGGAAAATGCACCTCGTGGGCACCGGCTGCCCCCATCTCCTCGCGAATAACCGCCTCAATGCGGGCTTTCACGCGCAGGCCAAGCGGCAACCACGCAAAAATACCGGGAGCTTGGCGGCGAATATAGCCGGCACGCACCAACAGCTTGTGCCCGATAACCTCAGCCTCGGCAGGGTCTTCGCGCAGGGTTTTCAAAAAATAGGAACTCAATCGTGTAGGCACACCACCATGTTACCGGCAGTGCATCACCTCACCGGCCAGTGGTGCGGCGGTGCCGAATGGAACGAAACGAGACGCTGGTGCGCAAGCGAGCACGCGGACTGCTCACGGCATCCCACCGTTGTTGAATCGCGGCCAGCAGGCGCCACGCCTCGTCAGCCGTCACCGCAGCAACCGGATCCGGGCTGAAACTGGCGGCGTCCGCTGCGCGGGCGAGCAGCAACGCATCCGGGTCGTCAAACATCCGCGCGCACTCCTGGCGGGTGTGCGCCGGATCCACCGACCAGCCATGGTCCAGAGCCGCGTCAAGCAGCTCCGCCCAGGCACCGCGCACTCGATCCGCCGGTGCGCCCCGCTGCCTTCGCCGCCGCCGCAACGCAACAATGCCGCGACGCAGCAGGAACGGCGCGGCGAGCAACGTCACCAGCCCCAGCCCAACCGCCACACCGGGCAGCACCTCACGCAGCCAACGCAACCAGGCGGGCACCGCCTTGTCCGCATCCGGTTGCTGCTGTTCCGGGGCGCGTTGCTGCGCAACGTCATCCGGCGCGGCCGGTGGTGGCGGCAGCACCGAACGTGGGCGTGAAACCCGTTCCGGCGTTTCACCCTCCGCCGGCGGCACCCCGCCAGGTTCCGGGCTGGCCCACACCGCCAGCCAACCCGCCGACGTCTGCACCTCCACCCAGGCCGCCGTGTCACCACCGAGCACGGCGGCACTGCCCGGTTGCGGCACAAACCCCATCACCACGCGGGAGGGAAACCCCAACTCTCGCGCCGCGAGCGCCAACGCGGTCGCGTACTGTTCATCATCGCCAATCAGCGTGTCGGCGGCGGCAAATTCCGTCAACCGGTCAAGGCTGTGGCCGGAACGACTCGGCGCCTCCCCCGGAAGCCCGTGGCTCACGAACCCCCCGCGCAACACATCCACCACCGCCCGCAACCGCTCACCGGGGCGCTCAGCGTCGCCGCTCCAGTCGCT
>CAYTSH010000047.1:0-12460 GCA_964440395.1 uncultured Microbacteriaceae bacterium | reverse complement strand
CCAACACCGCAACCAGCACAATCACCCCCAACCGCAGCCGCTCCACGTTCACCCCGAGGTGCCGCGCACTGCGCTCACCCAACGCCAACACGTCCAACTTTCGACTCACCAACAGGCCACACACCAACCCCACAGCCAGCAGCGGGGCAACCACGCCCAGCTCCTCCCACCGGGCACCCGCCAAACTGCCCAACTGCCAAAACACGATCTGCTCCCGGCTGCTGCTCGAGCCAAGAAACGTGAGCAGAGCGATCCCCGCGCCCGCAAACGCGTTCACCGCAATTCCCGTCAAAATGAGCGTGACCACCTCGGTTTTCCCGCCGGCGCGACTCACCAAATACACCACCAACGTCGCCGCCAAGCCCGCCCCAAACGCGCACAGCGCCGTCGTCCACGAACCGGCAAACGACCAGCCAAACACAATCGTGGTGGCGGCACCCACCGCGGCGCCCGAAGACACCCCAACCACCCCCGGCTCCGCCAGCGGGTTGCCGAAAATTGCCTGCATCAGCACACCCGAAATCGCCAACGCGGCACCAACCACCACGGCCATCGCAACCCGCGGAAAACGCACCGTCTGCAACGCCAACACCGTGGCGGGGTGCTGCGCCTCGGCCACATCGCCGCCAATAACCAACAGACGCAACGCGTCCAACACGTCGCCCCACTGCGCGGAAAGCTGCCCGGTAAGCGCAGAAAATCCAGTCACCACCACAACGGCAACAAACAACCCCACGCAGACCAGCGAACGACGCACCCCGCTATTCTAACCAACCAGGCGGTGCAGCAGTTCGGTGTAACGCGCCGCGGTGTGCTCCACCACATCGGCAGGAAGCGTGGGCGGTGTGCCCTGCTGATCCCAGTTCGCCCGCAACCAGTCACGCACCCCCTGCTTATCGAAACTGGCCAGCCGCTGCGCCTCAGACGCCCCAGAACGATACGCTTCCGCATCCCAAAACCGGCTCGAATCGCTCGTCAACACCTCATCGGCCAACGTCACCCGGCCAGTCGCGCCATCCAGCCCAAACTCAAACTTCGTATCCGCAATCAACACCCCGCGCTGCTCGGCAATCGCCGAAGCGGCAGCAAACACGGCGAGCGACGTTGCGCGCAACTCCTCAGCATGCGCCCCACCCACCAGCTCCACAGTGCGATCAAACGAAATGTTCTCATCATGCTCGCCCAACGGCGCCTTAAACGCCGGCGTAAAAATCGGTTCCGGCAACCTGTCGCCGTTCCGCAACCCCGCAGGCAGCGACACCCCGCACACACTGCCCCGCTCGCGGTACTCCGCAAAACCGCTCCCCGTGAGGTAGCCGCGCACCACGCACTCAATCGGAAACATGTCCAAGCGCTTCGTCACCATTGCGCGCTCCGCCACCGCCGCCGGGGGCGCCTCAGGCAGCAGATGGTTCGGCACCGCAAGCTGGGCAAACCACCACAAACTCAACCGAGTCAACAATACGCCCTTGCCCGGAATCTCGGGACGAAGCACCGCATCAAACGCACTCACCCGGTCACTCGCCACCACCAACAACCGCCCCGGATCGCCATCCAGCGGCACAAACAAATCCCGCACCTTGCCCGAATACTCGTGCCGCCAACCCGCATCAGCCAACGCCGCCAACACCCCAGCCGCTGCACCCATAGCCGCCACCCCGCTACTCAGCAGCGGCAACAGCCGCGGCAATGTCCGTGCGGAACTGCCCGCCCGCCAACGAAATGTGCGACATCGCCTCATACGCGCGCTCCCTTGCGGCACCAAACGTCGGCGCCTGCGCCACCACGCTCAACACCCGACCACCCGTCGCAACAAACTGCCCCGAAGCATCCAGCATCGTCGCCGCGTGCGCAATGTGCACACCCGGCACTGCGGCAGCCTCAGCCAGCCCCGAAATCACCCGCCCAGTCACCGGCGACTCCGGATAATTCTCACTCGCCAACACCACCGTCACACTCACCTCATCAGCAAACCGGGGCGCATCCACCCGATCCAACTGACCCGTCGCAGCCGCAAACAAAACCTCCGCAAACGGCGAACGCAACCGAGGCAACACCCCCTGCGTCTCCGGATCCCCAAACCGCGCATTAAACTCAATCACCCGCAGCCCCTGCGGCGTGGCAATAAGCCCACAATACAGCAACCCCACAAACGGGGTGCCCTGAGCCGCCAACTGGCGAACCGTTGGCAACGCCACCCCCTGGACCACGGCATCCACCATTGATTGATCGCACCACGGCACCGGAGAAAACGAACCCATACCGCCCGTATTCGGCCCCGCATCGCCATCAGCCAGCCGTTTAAAATCCTGCGCCGGCGAAAGCGGCAACACCCGCTCGCCATCCGAAACCACAAACAAGGAAAGCTCCTCGCCCGCCAAAAACTCCTCAATCAGCACCGAACCGCGGCTCACCCAATCCGACACATGCTGCAACGCGGCGGCGCGATCCTCCGTCACCAACACGCCCTTGCCCGCAGCCAAACCATCCGCCTTCACCACATACGGGGCGCCAAACACGTCCAGCAACACCTCCGCCTCAGCAACCGATGCAACCGTCTGCGAGCGACCAGTGGGCACACCAGCGGCATCCATCACCCGCTTCGCAAACGTTTTGCTGCCCTCAATCTGCGCCGCAGCCTTGCTCGGCCCAAACACGGCAATACCCGCAGCGCGCAGCGCATCGCTCACCCCAGCCACCAGCGGGGCTTCCGGGCCAACCACCACCAAATCAATCTGCTCAGCCACCGCAAACTGCGTCACCAGCCCCGGGTTGTTCGGGTCCAGGGAAATGGTTTCAGCAATCTGCGCGATTCCAGCGTTGCCGGGCGCACAAATAATGTGGTGCTGCACCTCATCGTTTTGCAGCGCAAGAATAATTGCGTGTTCGCGGGCACCGGAACCAAGCACAAGAATGTTCACCCCAACAGCCTAATACACCGGCGCACGTGGTTATATAAGAGCTATGGCTTTGCGAATGATTGACGACACCGAGGGGAGCGCAGCGCTCGCCGCCGTTGCGGGAGGGGAGCGCGCTCGCAGCACCGTCGCGCTGGCTGTTCGCTACAGTTTGCAGCAGTTGCGGCTGCGATCCCCCGGCAACACGGTTGAGGTGCGGGTGCCGCCATTCGCCGCGGTGCAGTGCGTTGCGGGGCCGCGGCACACCCGCGGGACGCCGCCGAATGTGGTGGAAACGGATGCGGAAACCTGGCTTGAGTTGTGGTTTGGGCGGCTCAATTGGGTGGATGCCGTGGCCAGTTCGCGCGTTTCCGCGTCGGGCCAGCGTGCAGACTTGAGCGCCGTGCTGCCCGGCGGCACGATTGCGTGAAAACCTGAGAGAATGGGGGTATGAGTTTGGATTCAGTGACCCCGTCAGATGCGCCCGGCAACAGCACTGCGGAGCAGCCGCAGGTGATGCAGATTGTGCGGAGCGTGCGCACCTATCGGGTGTTGGCGCTCGGCGGTGTTCTTGGCGCCCTGTCCGGGGTGGCCGCGGCGGTGGTGGCGGAGGTGCGCGGCGCATCTGCGGCAGCTTCTGACGGCGGGGTGGGGTCGAGTGTGGGGGCTGCCCAGCCGCTTACGGTGGGGGTTGAGTACTCGTTGGCGCAGGCCGCCGCGTTTTCGGCGCTTATCGGTGCCGCCTTGGGGGTGGCGGTTGCCGCGGTTGTGGTGTTGTTGCTGGATCGGGCGGTGCGCAAGCAGCGGGGGAGCGCGACGGTGGTGCGAGAGCATATTGTCGAGCCGTGAGCTGCGCCGGCGTTGGCGCCGACGGCCGGTGCCGGTGCCGGGGTTGGCGTTTGCTCAGCTGAGCTGGGTTTCTTCGACCCAGCGCAGGTATTCTTCGGTGATGTTGCCCGCCGGGTATTCGCCGGTGAAGCAGCTCGTTTCGAGTGTGGTGACGTGGTTTTGCCCCGCCAGGATGGCGTCGTTCATGTCGGCGACTTCTTGGTAGATGAGGTGGTCGCTGCCGAGCTCACGGTTGATGTCGGGGATTTTGCGGTCGTATGCGATGAGTTCGCCGCGTGAGGGCATGTTGATTCCGTAGACGTGCGGGAAGCGCACCGGGGGCGCGGCGGAGGCGAAGGTTACTTTTCGTGCACCGGCGGCGCGCGCCATTTCGACAATTTCGCGTGAGGTGGTGCCGCGCACGATGGAGTCGTCGACGATGAGCACGTGTTTGCCGGCAAATTCGACACTCATGGCGTTGAGTTTTTGTCGCACTGATTTTTTGCGCACCGCCTGCCCCGGCATGATGAAGGTGCGCCCAACGTAGCGGTTTTTGAAGAACCCTTCCCGGTAATCAATGCCGAGGGTTTGGGCTACTTGCATGGCCGCGGGGCGTGCAGAGTCTGGGATCGGCATGACCACGTCAATATCGCCCGCGGGCAGGTGGGTGCGCACGGTTTTGGCGAGCGCGTTGCCCATGCGCAGTCGGGCGTCGTAGACGGAGATGCCGTCGAGTATTGAGTCGGGTCGCGCGAGGTAGACGTATTCGAAGGAGCAGGGGATGAGCCGGGGCGCGGCCGCGCACTGTTTGCGGTGCAGCGCACCGTCGGCGGTGATGTAGACGGCTTCTCCGGGGGCAATGTTGTCGATGATGTCGTATCCGCCGGATTCGAGCACGAGCGATTCTGAGGCAACAATGTAGTCGCTGCCCACCATGCCTTCTTGGCGTTTGCCGAGTATCAATGGCCGGATGCCGTTGGGGTCTCGGAACGCGAGCATGCCGTGTCCCGCAATGAGCGCGATTACCGCGTAGGAGCCCTGCACTCGTTCGTGTAGTCGTTCTATCGCGGTGAATACTTGATCCGGGTCGAGCGCCTGCCCGGAGACTTGCGATTGCAGTTCGGTGGCGAGCACGTTGAGCAGGAGCTCTGTGTCGGATTTGGTGTTGAGGTGTCGCCGGTCGATGCTGAAAAGGTCGCTGGTGAGTTCTCGGGTGTTGGTGAGGTTGCCGTTGTGTACGAGGATGATGCCGTAGGGGGCGTTCACGTAGAAGGGTTGCGCTTCGACGGCTTCGCCTGCTGACCCGCTGGTTGCGTAGCGAACGTGACCGATGCCCATTGTGCCGGTGAGGGTGCGCATGTCGCGGGTGCGGTAGGCCTCCCGCACCTGGCCTTTTGCTTTGACTTGGTGGAATGAGTTGCCATCCGCTGTGGCGATCCCGGTGGAGTCTTGACCGCGGTGCTGCAGGAGGAGCAGGCTGTCGTAGATTTGCTGGTTGACTGGAGTTGCCGAGAAGATGCCTACGATGCCACACATGGGTGCATGAACTCCTGAGGTGCCGATCAACGTGTATGAATCTTAATCATGGCACAAGTTGGCTGGCTGCTGAGCAGCAATCTTGACCTTGCTAGACTGCATTGCATGACTGATGAAGCGTCGATCTACACACGTGCAGGGGTTGATACGGCGGCGGGTGATCGCGCGGTCGAGTTGATGCGGTCGGCTGTTGCTCGCACGCACGGTTCGGCCGTGTTGGGCGGCGTGGGCGGGTTTGCGGGTTTGTTTGATATTTCGCTTGTGCGCGAGTTTCGCCGGCCGCTGCTTGCTTCATCTACCGACGGGGTGGGCACGAAGGTTGCGATTGCGCAGGCGATTGATAAGCATGACACGATCGGTCAGGATCTGGTTGGCATGGTGGTTGACGACATTGTGGTTGTTGGCGCGCGGCCCCTGGTGATGACCGATTATATTGCGTGTGGCCGTGTGGTTCCGGAGCGGATTGCGGATATTGTGCGCGGTATTGCGGTGGCGTGTGAGGCGACGGGCACCGCCCTGGTGGGTGGTGAGACTGCTGAGCATCCCGGGTTGTTGGGGCCTGATGATTATGATGTTGCGGGTGCCGCGGTTGGGGTGGTTGAGGCTGATGCGTTGCTTGGCCCGGACCGGGTGGCTGATGGCGATGTGGTGCTTGCTTTTGCCGCTTCGGGGTTGCATTCGAACGGGTTTTCGCTTGTTCGTCATATTCTTGCGGAGCGTGGCATTGCGTTTACTGATTCGTTGCCCGAGTTTGGCGGGGTGGTGGGTGAGGCGCTGTTGGAGCCTACCCGCCTGTATACCGCGCCTGTGTTGGGGGTGTTGGCTGACCCGCTGTTGGGTTCGGGGGTGCACGCGTTGAGTCACATTACGGGTGGCGGTATTGCGGCGAACATTGCGCGGGTGCTGCCGGCTGGTGCGTGGTGTGAGGTTGATCGCGGCACGTGGACGCCGGATCCGGTGTTCGCTGTGCTTGCGGATCTTGGCGGTTTTTCGCTCACTGAGGCTGAGGGTGCCTGGAATCTTGGTGTTGGGTTTGCCGCGGTGGTGGCGCCTGGTGTGGCGCCTGGTGTGGTTGCGGCGTTGCGGCTTGCCGGGATTGTTGCGTGGCAGGTTGGCACTGTTTCCATGGCTCCATTGCCGGTGGATGCCGGTGCGGCTGCCAGCTTTGAGCAGGGGTCGAAGGGCGTGGCTGGGGGCGCGGTTCGCCTGGTGGGGGCTTTTGCTCAATAGCCGGATGGGTGTCGCTCGTGGTGCCGCCCCCACATCGCGCAGCCCGGGCGCGCGGGTGTTTCGCGCCGGGTACGCAAAACGCACGGTGTCGGTGACACCGTGCGTTGCTGTGCGTTTTGGGTGAAGGGGTTAGTCTTCGTCGTCGACGTTGTATTTGGCAGCGTATTCTGCCCAAGCGTCGGTTTCGTCTTCGGGATGTTTGGCTTTCGCGGTAAGTTCCCGTTCGAGTTCGTTGTAATTGGTTTCAGGACTGAAGTACTTCAGTTCACGCGCAACTTTGGTGTGTTTCGCTTTTTGACGGCCGCGCCCCATGCGAGACCCCCCTTACAGTGTCGGGCTTCGCGTGGGCTCTGCAGCGAAGCGATGGTGTGAATGAGGGACAAAATCAACTTAAAGCATACCACGAGCGGGCAGGCTTGTGCCCGCTCCCGTGGTGTCTGCGGGATCAGCGATTGAACGCGTAAGATTTGAGGAGTGTGACACGCGCCGAATATTCTGGGGAGCTCAGCTGAGTGTGCGTCACCGCGCAGAAGTGTAACCAGTAGAAAGCGAAAAGGATTCCGTGGCAGCTAAGGTAGTGGTTGTTGGTCAAGGGTACGTAGGGCTGCCCGTGGCCATGCGTGCCGTCGAGGTGGGCTACAACGTGGTTGGGGTCGATCTGGATGGGCGCCGTGTTGACTCGCTCCGCCGCGGCGTTTCGTTCGTTGAGGACGTTCCTGACGAAACGCTCCTGGCTGCAACAGCTTCGGGTCGTTACCGAGCAACCAGTGATTATGCTGACGCTGTCGGTTTTGATATTGCAGTGATAACGGTTCCGACTCCGCTGAAAGAAAGCTTGCCCGACCTCACGTTTATTGAGCAGTCCACGCGGTCGCTTGCTGAGTTCCTGACCGCTGGCGCAACCGTTGTCCTCGAGTCCACCACGTATCCCGGCACCACGGTAGAACTTGTTGTGCCAATTCTGGAATCGGTGAGCAACCTCAAAGCGGGGGAGGACTTTTTTGTCGGTTATAGCCCTGAGCGCATCGACCCGGGCAATGAGACGTGGGGGTTTGTTGAAACTCCCAAGGTCGTTTCTGGTATCAACGCTGCTTCGCTTGAACGGGTTCAATCGTTTTATGGCAACCTGGTGCACCAGACTGTTGCGGTGAGCGGCACGAAGGAAGCCGAGCTGGCGAAGTTGCTGGAGAACACGTTCAGGCACGTGAACATTGCGCTCGTGAATGAGTTAGCGGTTTTTGCGCACCAGCTTGGGGTGAACGTGTGGGAATCCATTGAGGCGGCAGCCACGAAGCCTTTCGGATTTATGAAGTTCACCCCTGGCCCCGGGGTTGGCGGCCACTGTTTACCTGTCGATCCGAGCTACCTTTCTTGGCAGGTGCGCAGGCAGCTGGGCAAAAACTTCCGGTTTGTTGAGCTTGCAAATGACATAAATGAACATATGCCGGATTACATTGCTCAGCGTCTCATGGCGCTGCTCAATTCGCAGCAACGGGCGCTGAATGGCTCCACAATTCTGCTGATTGGGTTAGCGTATAAGAAGAACTCGGGCGACATTCGTGAATCGCCTTCGCTGCGGCTGATAGAAATCTTGCAGGATTTTGGTGCAGAACTGGTTGCGATAGATGACCATGTTGCCGGGCATCACTGGCCGGCAACGGTGCAACGTCGCTCGAACGACAGCACGCTCTTCGACGGTGTTGATGCCGCGGTGCTGGTGACTGATCATGATGATTTCGCTCTCGAGCATTTCACTGATTTCGGTGTGCCGATACTTGACACCAGAAATAGGTTGCGCGGTTACAATAATGTGGACTCACTCTAACCGCACTATGTGCCCGATGTTGATCGTAACCACCAGGCGATGAAACGCTCCGCCAGTGTCAAGCGGGTAGGTCGCTCCGCGCGGTTTCACGTGCTGCTTTCCACCGCGATTAATGCGTTGGGTGTCTTGCTCCTCCAGCTGTTTGCGCTGGTATTCTTAGACCCGTTTTCGTTTGGCGCTTTTTCCCTGGTATACCTTGGTTACGCATTCGCTTGCTCAGTCACGTATTCCGTTCTTTGCGAAGCCTGGTTGCGTCAGAGAAACAGATTGTCTTGGTCCTCGTTTGCGAGCGTGCTCGTTGCGCTCAGCGTGACTTTTGGAATCGCGGTTGCTGCATTGAGCGTTGCGATGTTTGATGGTGTTGCGTTTGTGCTGCCGGTATTTATCGCCGTCACTGCTTCAACATATCGGGTGGGTGCTCGGTATGTTGCGAGCGTCAGAGGTGAGCTGAGGGCGGTGCTCCTTCCGGATGTGGCAGGCGTTATCCCACTCTTGGCAGCCTGGACTGCATCGCTGTGGAACGAGTTCTCGCTGAGTGAATTCTTGTGGGTATGGGCAATCTGCTCCCTGTGCTCGCTCATCGGTTCACTGCGCCCGAAACGGTTTCACCGATCATTTCTCGTGCACTGGATTCGCAGACACGGGCGGGATATTCGCGTTCTGCTCGCCGACTCGCTCCTCATGGATCTCGCGGCGATCGGGGTGCCATTTCTTCTCGCGCCCGTGCTTGGATTGTTCTCGTTCGGCATCTACCGGGCGGTTTCAAACGCTGCCGCCCCGGTTCGTCTCATGCTCAACCCGCTTCGACCGGTCATCGCCGCGCAGCCAATCGTAAATCAGGTTGGGCCGAGACGGCTCACCGGAGTCGCTTTACTCGCTGCACTGCTTGGGAGCGGTGTAACACTGTCGCTGCTCGGTCTCGCCGCCCTCGGCTGGCAAATCGGCACGCTTACCGCGCTCGCCCCGTTTGCGCTCCCAACCGGCATCTTCGTTGCGGCAAACTTTTTGGGGCACTATGCCTATCTGTGCGGCAGGGGTTCGCTCACTGGAAAGCAGCTTTCGTTCGGCCGAATCGTGCAAACAAGCCTCGGAATTGTGTTGCCCTTGTTCGGCGCGATTGTGTTGATGCTGCCCGGCGCGATTTGGGGCTATGCGATGGCTACGCTCGTTTCAGGGTTGTTTTGGGTTGGTCTTCTCGTCAGTGCCGCATGGCGGCTGCAACGAATGAACGCCTCGAACGGTTGCTAACCAGACATCCTTCCACGCTTCGAAACTGTATCCTGCCCGCACCGCATCAAACGCAGCTTGCCCGAGTTCTGCTCGCAACGAGACCCCACCGAGCACAAGCGACTCTATTGCTTCATACCATTCAGCCGAAGTGCGTGGTGCAAACCCTTTTGCCCGGGAGAGAACCTGCTGGTTCGCACCGACTGGAGAACCGACTAACGGCAAACCTGAGGCGCCGTATTGGAGTAACTTATAGGCGCATTTCCCCCGGGACCAGTCGTCATCACGTAATGGCATAATGCCCACATCGGCCTTCGTCAGGGTGTTAGCAAAACTTTCCAACGTCCACGGGACTCGATCAACCATACGGTCGAGTTCGCCGAGTGGAGCCTGCCCGGCGCTGATGAGTGTCAACCGGACTTGGTGCCGTTTATGCAGCGCAAGCAGCGGCTCTGTCAACGCTAACAAGTATTTCTCCGTGGCTGGCGTTCCCAGCCACACCAACTTGAGCTGTTCGGTGTCCTGATGAACTTTTTTTGTGTATGCATCGACACGCACACAACTGGGAATAATTCGTATGTTCCGTGCGGTGTGCTCCAGCCTATTTGCTAACGTCTCGTTCCCAACGATGACCATATCCGCAGCGCTGGTGGCGACGTTCCAAACAGCTTTTTTTGACCACAAGCGTTCGCGCGCGCTGTTCTGGCTTGCGTAGAGCGCATCGTCGACGTCGTAAACACCGTACTCTGCTGCGCGCAGGAGCTTCCCTTCAATGCGCCCGTTGCTCAACGGGCTAGCCTGTCGAGCAAGCAGTAGATGCTTCTGCGTGAGTTGCCTGGGCAGAGCTCGCAACTTTCGCTCAGCGTTGAGCGTTCGGGGCAGATTTCGCAACAGTGTCGCTGGATCATTTGTTGCAGTGTCGAGATAGGTGTGTGATTCAGCGTTTAGGCCGGTGGCATCGAGCCATTCAAACACGCGCACGCGCGCACTCGCTGCAAGGCGACTGTATGTTGTCACTGTCGTGAGATTCTGTAACTCCACGTTATCTTTGCACCTGTCGAGGGTCAGCGTGTTTTTCGCCACGAGGCACCGTGAAGCGGGTAACACGTGCAGGTGGCGGATGCCAGCGTCGTTTGCAGCAGCATTCACAATGCCTTGTCAGTCTAACTGAAGCACCGTGGTGCCGGGCAGTCTCCCTGAATCAACGGTGCGGTCGAAACTATTCCGGGTGGTATTTTCAGTGATCCGCGCGGTTTTGTTGTCCTTCCCCAGCGTGTGGTACTATTGCACCTGGCCAAAGACCGCTGGTTGCTGAATACCGTTCAGCACGAAGTTCGCACAAGCGAAGCCCGCGCAGGTGACACGAAGACGAAACGGGTGTACGGCATCCGTAATCATGCTCCGCGCCTCCTGTGCCGGAGCTTTTTTTATGCGCTTTGGGTGCCGCACCACAACCGTGGCGCGGTTAAAGAAGACAAAGCATAGGGAGCGCCATGGCTGCAAAGGAAGCCGCGGTAGCTGAACTTCAAAAGAACTTTGAAGAGTCAACTGCCGTTCTGCTAACCGAGTACCGCGGTCTCACCGTTGCGCAGTTGCGTCAACTTCGCAACGCACTTCGTGAGAACGCAACATATGCCGTGTCGAAGAACACGCTCACCAAAATTGCGGCAAACAACGCTGGCATCACGTCATTCGACGATGAGCTCGTTGGCCCAACCGCAATTGCTTTTGTGCACGGCGACCCTGTTGCCGCCGCCAAAGGCCTGCGTGACTTCGCAAAGGCAAACCCTCAACTGGTAGTGAAGGGCGGCTATTTTGATGGCAAGCCACTCACCGCCGCTGAGGTGGGCAAACTTGCCGATCTCGAGTCCCGTGAAGTTCTGCTCGGCATGCTTGCCGGTGCCTTCAAGGCCTCGCTGTTCGGTGCCGCATATCTGTTCAACGCACCGCTCGCAGGTGCAGCACGTGCCATGGGCGCGTTGCGCGACAAGCAGGAGTCAGCACAGTAGGTTCCGCACCCGGAATTCTGCTCGAAAGACAACACACCCGCTCGTTCCGCACACGCGAATCGGGCAACATACACAAGGAGAAACATCATGGCAAAGCTGTCAACTGAAGAACTGCTCGAACAGTTCAAAGGCCTGACCCTCATTGAGCTGTCAGAATTCGTCAAGGCATTCGAGGAGACCTTCGAGGTCTCGGCTGCTGCTCCTGTAGCAGTTGCTGCTGCACCTGCAGCCGGTGGCGCAGCCGCTGAAGAGGTCGAAGAGAAGGACTCGTTTGACGTTGTTCTCGAATCGGCTGGCGACAAGAAGATCCAGGTTATCAAGGTTGTGCGTGAGCTCACCAGCCTCGGCCTTGGTGAGGCGAAAGCTCTCGTTGAGTCCGCACCGGCACCGATCCTCGAAGGCGCTTCGAAGGACGCTGCTGAGGCTGCAAAGGCGAAGCTTGAGGAAGCTGGCGCTGGCGTAAAGCTTGCGTAACGTTCGCTACTAAGCAACTCGAAGGGCATCTCCACGCAAAACGTGGGGGTGCCCTTCGTCATGCTTGCGATGCGTTCTCTGCACCCTCAGCACTCTCGGCATTTTCGGCGTTCTCTGCATTCCCTGCGCTCTCAGCACCCTTTGCGCTCTCAGCAATCGCATTGTGCGCGCCGTCTTCGGGGATGAGCATTTCGGGTGCTTGCCGCAACAGCAACCAGCAGGGCAGCAGCGCCATGCAGAGTAACGGCAGCATTGCCGCGCTGCCGGCTACGGCGGCGGCGATGAACAGTGCCAGCCAGCCATCCCGTGCGATAGCGAATGTCATTCCCAGGATGCCCGCCGCGATCGCGGCAGCCGGGGAACAGCCGGGAACGACCGAAGCGACGAGTAACCCAAACGCGGCGCCAATGAACACGCCGGGGAAGATGCGCCCG
>CAYTSH010000046.1:0-12517 GCA_964440395.1 uncultured Microbacteriaceae bacterium | reverse complement strand
GTGGAGAGCAGCGTGCCGACCGCGGTCACGCCGACGCTGACCAGTGCCGCCCGGGTGACAATGCCGCCCGAGAGGATTTGCTCGTAGGCGGCCGTGGTGAGGGTGCCTGGGATGAGCACCATGCCACCGGAGCGTTTGACGTCTTCAGTTGTTGAAAACGAGGTGAGCACGACCGAGTAGAGCGGGATGAGGATCGCGAGCACGACGATTGTCAGCACGAAGCCTTTGCCGAGGGTGAGGGCGAGGGGCGGTTTCCCTTCCCACGCCTTGTAGTTTGCGCGGGGTTTGCGCAGTTGCACCGGCGGTTTTGCCGCGGTTCGCTGCGCTGCCGGCGCCTGTGCCGGCGCCTGTGCCGGTGTGGTTTCGGTTTGTATGGTGCTACTCATCGGTCAGCCTTTCGATACACGCCCGCCTCGCCAAACAGGTGTGCCACCTTGTTTGCGCCGAGGACGAGCAGGAGCGACACGATGCCTTTGACGAGGCCGGCGGCTGCGGCAAACGCCCAGTCACCGTTCACCACGCCCTGGTAGTACACGAACGTGTCGATCACTTCGGAGGTTTCTGCACCGACCGCGCCGCGTTGCAGAATGAGCTGCTCGAATCCCACGGTGAGTGAGTCGCCGAGGCGAAGGATGAGCAGCAGAATGATGGTGGGTCGAATTGCGGGGAGGGTGATGTGCCACATGCGTTTGAATCGCCCCGCGCCGTCCATCGCGGCCGCCTCGTATTGGGTGGGGTCGATGGTGCCCAGCACGGCGAGGAAGATGATGACGCCCCAGCCGGCGTCTTTCCAAACTGCCTGCGAGGTGATGAGCAGCAGGAAGGTTTCCGGGTTGGTCATCAGGTCGAACCCGCCTGAGCCGGCTTGCGCGAGCAGCCGGTTGATCACCCCGGCGCCGCCGAAAATCTGTTGGAAGATGGTGACGACGAGCACCCACGAGAAGAAGTGTGGCAGGTAGACGATCGACTGGATTCCGGTGCGGATGGCGGGGGTTGCCACACTGTTGAGCAGTAGGGCGAGCAGGATGGGGATGGGGAAGTAGAACAACAGTTGAAACACCGTAATGGTGAGGGTGTTGGCTACGGCGTGCAGGAACTGCGGGTTGGTGAACACCCGGATGAAGTTTTCCCAGCCCACGAAGGGGCTGTTTAGGAACCCGTCGGTGGGTGTGTAGTCTTGCCAGGCGATGATGTTGCCGAGCATAGGCACGTACGAAAAGACGAGCAGAAGCCCAACCGCGGGCAGCGTCATGATGAGCAGTGCCCGGTCGCGTTTCAGTTTGGCCCAGAAGCCGAGCTGTTTGGTGGGTCGGATGACGGCCGGTGCGGGTGTTGGTGTGGTTCCGCGTCGCGGTTTCGATGGGGTGGATGCCGTGGCCGGGCTGGTGCCGGCGGTGGCTGCCGCGGTGGGTGCGGGGCGGACCGGCGGGGTCGGCGTATTGCCGGACCCCGCCGTTGTGGTGCTTGTGGGGTTCATGACGGCCTACTTTGCGGAGTCCCCGGCGGCTTCAGGGTTTTCGTCGAGGATTTTTTGGTAGAACTCGCGCAGGTCGTTTCCGCCGGATGTGCGCCAGGTCTCGACCGCGGCATCCAAATCATCGAGCGTTTTGCGACCCCGGGCGATGTCTTTTTCGAGGTCGGCGAATGGCTGGTCGAGTGAGGCGAACCGGTTGGGTTCGGTGATGTTCATGCCGTAGAACGGGGGTTCGACGATGTAGGCGGCGTTGGTGGCGGACCATTCGGTGCGCGCTTTGACGTATTCGGGGAAGGAGACGTGCGCTTCAACCGCGGGCGGGTCTACGAGGAAAATGTAGGTGGGTTGCACTTCGGTTTGCGCGAGGGTGGTGGGCACGGGCAGGCCGTCGCTGTCGAGCGTGTAGTGCAGGTCTTTGACGCCGTAGTTGATGAGTTGGAACTCTTCGGTGCCGAAGGGGCTGGCGAGGAAGTTCGCGGCGGTGAGGATTTCTTTCACCGTGTCGGTTTTGTCGGTTTTTTTGATGTAGGAGCAGATGCTTGCGCCGTTTGATTTGTAGATGATGGGGTCGCCGCCGTCTGCCGCGAAGTAGGGCAGCACGTCTGCGTTCCAGGTTGGGTCGGTGGTGCGGTTGCGGGTGAGGGCTTCGTGCCAGAAGCCAAGACCGGTTGAGGTGATGAGCACTTGGCCGCCTTCAAATCGTTGGCCGGCGTCACCTTGGTTGTCTGCGACCGCGTCGGGGTGTACCGCGCCGGATTTGTAGAGTTTTGCCATCCATTCGAGGGCGTCGCGGTATTCTTTGGTTTCTACTTTGTGTACGAGTTTGCCGTCTTGGATGACCCATTTGTTTGGCACGCCGTAGATGGCGGTGGCGGTGCTCCACAGGTCGTTGGTGCCCCAGTGGCCGTCGGCGGTGTTGTCTTTGGCGAATTGGATGAGTTCTTCTGCGTTGGTGGGCAGTGTTGGGTTTTTGATGAGGTCTGAACGGTACAGGGCGAAGTTGCCGGCACCCACTTCGGCGGGGAAGGGCAGGCCGTAGAGTTTGCCGTTCCAGGAGCAGGATTTCCATGCGTCGGTTGGAATGTTGGCAAGGTTGGGGTAGTCGTTTACCTTGTCACCGGCGAGGTATGGGGTGAGGTCTTGGAAGATGCTGTCTACGGAGCGACCGAATCGGGGTGGTGCGTTCCAGGAGGGGATGGTGACCCAGTCGGCGAGGTCTTTGGGGGAGGCGAGGGATGCGGCGAGTTTTTCGCCGTAGGTGTTGCCGTCGCTGATTTGGAATTTGATGTTGGTGCCCATGGCTTTGTTGACGGCTTCGAAGTATTTGTTGCCTTCGGTTGGGGGGATGGTGCCCCACAGCGGTGTCATTGCCGTGTAGTTGCCGCCGTTGCCGGGTGGCGCGTCGAATGCTTTCACCAGTGGGTCGGGGATGCTGGTGAAGCCTGGCAGTGAACCGTCCACTCCCGGGTAGTCGGGTTCGACGAGGGTGAGTGGGGTGTAGGTTGGCAGGTCTTTTGCCTGGATGATGAGTGGGGTGTCGCCACTTGCGGAGCTGCCGCCGGTGTTGCCGGTGCTGCACGCGGCGAGCGCGGTGCTGCTGGCGATGGTGAGTGCGGTGAGCGCGGTGAGGCGGCGGGCGGTTCGGGAGGGTTTCCCGGTGTTATACGACTTCATTGACGTTCCATTCTTGTCCATCTGGGTGAAACGGGTGGGTTGGTGCCGTTGCGGCTGGCTCGCTGGTCGGGGTTCGGTTTCGCACGGCATGCGAAGCGTTTCGACAGTGAGCCTGAAGGAAGCGCTTCGATAACGATCCCGGGGGAGGTGTCGAAGCGCTTGCGTGCCAGAGTACCCCAGAATGTTCGGGTGTGCAACACCGGTGTGTGCCAGTGGGAGAATAGAACCATGCACACCACCCCAACCCACGAGCTGTCCACCGCGGGCGTCGGCCCCTGGCCGGGGGCGCACCCCAGCGACCCCCACTACGATCCGGAACTCCTCACCAACGGCGACACCCGCAACGTGATCGACCGCTACCGCTATTGGCGCATGGAGGCGATCATTGCGGACCTTGACCAGCACCGGCATCCATTTCATGTGGCAATTGAAAATTGGCAGCACGACATGAACATCGGCTCAATCGTGCGCAGCGCCAACGCTTTCGGGGCGCACACCGTGCACATTGTGGGGCGCAAGCGCTGGAACAAGCGCGGTGCCATGGTGACCGACCGTTACCAGCACGTCATCCATCACGACACGGTGGATGCCCTGGTCGCCTGGGCGCGCGCCGAGCGGATTCCTGTGGTCGCCATCGACAACGTGGCGGGCTGTGTGCCAATGGAATCGTTCGCGTGGCCGGAGCGCTGCGTGATGCTGTTTGGGCAGGAAGGTCCCGGGCTGTCGCCCGAGGCGCTTGCCGCGGCCGAGTCCATCGTGGAGATCACACAGTACGGTTCCACCCGCTCACTGAACGCCTCGGCGGCGGCAGCTGTCGCAATGTACTCCTGGGTCACGAGCCGCTGACGCGGTGCGGGGCGGGGTTGCCGCGCCGGGGTTGCCGGGTTTGCGGGCGGGAGCTGCTGGCGGGTCTGCGGCGCCGGGGTGATTACTGTCCGCGAACGGCGAGCGCGGGGTCTTGCCGGGCGGCCACCGCGGCGGGGTAGAGTGACGCGAGAATGCTGGTGATCACACCGGCTGCAACACCCACCCCCAACACCCAGGGGCTCATGGTGGCTGTCCACCCTTGTCCCGCCGCAACGGTGACGAATACGATCACGCCGAGCGCGCTGCCGCACACCCCGCCAAGCAGGCCGATGGTGATTCCTTCAAGCACAAACTGCGCCCAGATTGACTGTTTGCTTTCGCCGACGGCCCGGCGCAGGGCAATTTCTGCTGCCCGCGCGTGTACGGCGAGAAATGTGGCGGTGGCGGCGCTCAGCGTTGAGAGGCCAAGAACCGCCCACGACACCACCCGCACCAGCGCGACGAGGTCGGCGGCCACCTGGCTGGTGAGTGAGCGCAGGTCGGCGACCGGTTCGGCTTTGTAGAGTTTGGGGTTGCCCGGCGTTATTGCCTCATCGACGAGAGGGGCAATCGATGCGGGTGCCCCCGGGGTGGTTTTCACTAGCAGCGTGGCATCAAGCATTTCTACGGTCTCTGCGAGCGCCGGGTTCACCAGCAGTTTTGCATCAAGTTTTGGTTCATCGCCGGCGCTAGTGATGATGCCAACAATGGCAACCGGTCGCGAGCCGATCCATAATTCTGAGCCGGGCACGTGTGACGTGTAGCCAAGTTTTTCGGCGAGGCTTGCCCCGATTGCTACCACCGCTTCTTGTTCTTCGCTGTCAAAAAACCGCAGCGATTGCGTGCTGTGATTGATGCGCACGCCGCGCATGCTCAGAAATTGTTTGTCTGCGAGCATAAATTCGCTTTTAAACACGGGTTGTTTTTGTAATTGTTGCGGGTTGAACTTGGTTATTCCGTTACCAAATGTCGCGTCGGCCATGAAGCCCGAATTGGTGATGCTTGCGAACTGTTCCAACCGATGCAGCGCTTCGGTGGCAACGACTGTTGGGGATGCATCTGCGGGGAGTGTGAGTTCAGCGCGAATGTCGTCGGGGTTTGGTTTCGGCACTATCAAAAACTCATCTGATGCGGCTGAATCTAGTCGGTTTACCACCTGTGCAGCGGCGCTTTGGCTGAGACCGATCGCGGCAACGAGTCCCGCTGATCCGACAGCGAATGCGAGTAGGAGCACGAACGCTCGCGCAACATGGATGCTGTGGTTTGATATTGCCGAAATGATTCGTTCGTTCAGCCGCGACCACCAGGGTTGCGTTTGTCGCGGAATATCGCCGGGGGTTCGGTGTTTCTGCCGCGGATCGTGCGGCTGCGGATCGTGCAGCTGACCTGCTGGGGGTGGCGCACTGGTTGTTGGTGCGGCTGGGGTGGCTGTGACGGTGTCGCTGGCAATGTAGCCGTCTTTAATTTCGACGATTCTGCGAGCGGACTTGGCGACTTCGGCATCGTGGGTGATCAGCACAACGGTGGTGCCGTGCGTGTTGAGTTCGTGCAGTGCGTGCAACACGCGCTGGGTGTTGGCTTCGTCAAGCGAACCGGTGGGTTCATCGGCGAGGAGCACGCGTGGCGCGGTTGCGATTGCGCGTGCAATTGCGGCTCGCTGGCGTTCACCACCGGAGAGGGTGCGGGCGAGGTCTTGCGCTTTTGGTAGCAGCCCGACCATGTGTAGCGCGGCTGCGACGAGGTCGCCGCGGTCTTGTGGCGCAACGGCGTTCACCGCGAGGCCGAGCGAGGCGTTCTCTGCGGCCGTTTTTTTGAGGATCATGTGTGAGTCTTGAAACACGAACCCAAACATGCGCGCCCTGAGGCGGTCGAGCGCGGCATCGTTGAGGGTCGAAACGTCTTCGCCCGCGACGGAGTATTTGCCGGTGCTTGGCCGGTCTAACAACCCCAGTATGTTGAGCAGCGTGGATTTTCCGGCGCCTGACGAACCCACGATTGCAACGAATTCGCCTGCACGCACGGTGAGGTGCACGTCGGAGAGCGCGGGTGTGCTGTCTGTGTCGCCGTAGGTTCGCCCGATGCCGTCGAGGTGAAGGATGACTGCCTGCTCATTCGACACGAATGCGGGTTCCTTCTGGTAGTGCGGGGTTTTCTTGAATCGCAACCCAGCCGCCGGCGATGGCCAGCACGTCGATGTCGATTCGTTGCGCCGGGGTGCTTGGTTCGGCGGGTTGGGTTGCGTTGCTCTCGGCGGCGGGTGTTGTGGTGTTTGGGGGATCGGTGGCGACGGACACATATTTGCCTTTGCCATCTTCCCGCACCGCGATTACTGGAATCGCGGGTCCTGGCTCGCCTGGTTTTGCGGTGAGCACGGTGATGGTTGCTTGCTCCGAGCCGATCAGTTCTGGCGGGCAGCTGAGGGTGACCGTGTGGCTTGAGACCAGGGTGTCGTTGTTGAGCTGCAATTCGCTGATTGAGAGCACGTTTGCTTCGTACACAGCATCGGCTGTGCGCACATACATGGCATGTTCTTGGCGAAAATCAGTGACCTGGGCGGCATCTGCGGCAACTTGAATCACCGGATCGCCGCGGTGCACTGTGAGCAGTGGCGTTTCGGGGCCGAGTGCCGTGCCGGGTGGCGAGACCCCGGCGACTCGCAGGGTTCCAGCGGGCAACGGCAGCAGTTCACGCCACGGTAGCCACCTGGTGCCGTTCTCGTTCACGGGCAGTTCGTACCCGAGTTGCCGGTACCAATACGCCAGTGTGTTCATCATGCCGACATCGAGAAAACCGTCCACATACACGTCGTAGCCAAGGTCTACGAGCAGCTGTTCGAGTGATTTGACGTCTTCACCAGAGATTCCGGGCACGATATCTCGATAGATTGGCGTGTCTGCGGCAACTGCAATGATGGGTCGACCCGAAACTTCGGCGAGCAGCGCACCCGGGGCGAGTTGTTCACCCGGTGCGGCAAACATGCGCGTGATCACGTTGCGATCGTTCACCGGTTCGGGAACTTTTTTGGTTGTAGCCGTTCCGGCGGCGCCGCTCGCTGCCGCACCCGCGGCCGCGCCTTCTGGAGTTGTGGGTGCCGCACCCGTGTCGCCACCGGTGGCGGTTGGGTTTTTGGTAAACACGCCCAAAACACCATCAGTGCTGAGGGTGAGATTGACAATCTCGGGCAGCACTATTTTTGCGGGTATGCTCACACCCTGTTGCACGACCCGCATTTCTACCTTGGCGGTCGCCACAACCGGCGCGGCCTGCGCGTTGGCGGCTGTTGCCGTGGCCGGCTGGATGCTTCGGCCGGCCACAAATGCTGCCGCGATGAGGCAACCGGTTACCAGCAGCGCGAGCACAAGAACGCCCGGCCGGGCGACGGTTCGAACGCGTAACGTGCCGCTTTG
Source organism: uncultured Microbacteriaceae bacterium (assembly GCA_964440395.1). Classification (GTDB taxonomy): domain Bacteria; phylum Actinomycetota; class Actinomycetes; order Actinomycetales; family Microbacteriaceae; genus CAYTSH01. Next base: position 5,116 of record CAYTSH010000046.1, on the reverse strand, counting down.
GGAGGGTGTGGAGCCGGGTGTGGGATCAGGTTGCTGTGTGCTCATGGGTTTGCCTCAATAATGCTGCGCAGGTCTTCGTAGGTTTGTTGTTTCAGCTCCAGCACCGCGTCGAGCTGCTCCTCATATTTTTTCATGTAGGCAGCTTGGTACTGTGCGGCAGTGTCGTACAGTGTCTGAATTCGTTTCGAACTGATATTGCAATCGACTTCTGCGAGTGCTGCGATGATTTCACTTTCTTTGCCAAGGTCACGGTAGTTGGAGCTGGTGAAACCGTTTTCGTCTACCTCAATAGATTCATCTTTCATGCATTGCAAATATCGCTTTTGTGCTGCTTTGCCGGCTTTTGAGTTTAGCGCCCGCACGTAGGAGTTGCCTTGAATTCGATCCGCTATCGTCAGGTTCTGCTGCACGCTCCGAAACTGGGTTATCAGCTCGTTTGCCTCGGCTTCAAGGACGCACTGGTCGATTGCGTCGAGATACGCTTGATCATCTTCGACCCAGTCATGGCGGGGAAAAGCTACGTTCGGATTCAGGTCATAACCAAATTGTGCGGCTTCGGCGCGGTTCCAAAGCCCAAAGTATCGGTCGCTTCGTGGGGTGAGTGATTCCCACACTACGTTACTTATGCTGGTTTGCTCGTACCCGAGGCCGCGCATGCAGGTGCGCACGAGTGCATCGTGCGCTTGCGACAGGAGTACATCAGTTTCGAATGCCTCCAGCAGAACGTATGGCGTGATGGGTGTTGTTGCTGTCGCTGTTTCAAAGTCCAGCTCGGCGGTGACGGTTTCGAAGCCTTCGATCGAGATGTCTGGCAGGGGGGCTGATGGGTCAGCAAGTTCGTCATTTTGGGAGCTGCACGCGCCGAGGAGTGCGGTGGCGGTCGCGAGGAGAGCGATGAACGTGCTGCGAATTGCTGCATTCCAATTCGCGCGCATGGAAATCTTTGCCTGCATGGTCTGTCGGTCTACTTTCTCAACATCTTTGATAGAAATTCAGCTGCATGCTCTGCGAGCGCTGCACTGTAAGCTCGCCGGGATTAGCCTCGTTGCAGTTGCATTAGTGGTGGGGGGTGGGGGCAGCTTTACAAGAATAGCATGGTCTTTGGGCTGTCCATGCTGCTGCGTCATCGAGGCTCGCCCTGGCTTGAAATGCTACAGTTGCCGATCATTGATTTGCGGAGATAATGCTGCGCAGGCTGTCGTAGGTTTGCTGTTTCAATTCCAGCACCGCGTCGAGCTGCTCTTCGTATTTCTTCATGTATGCAGCCTCGTACTTTGCCGCGGTGTCATACAGGGTCTGAATGCGACCCGAACTAATGTTGCAATCTACCTGGGCAAGAACTGCGGTGATTTCACTGTCCTTGCCTAAATCACTGTAGTCCGAGCTGGGGTAACCCTGTTCATTTACAACTATTGACTTATCTTTCATGCACTGCAAATGCTTTTTGTGGGCTGCTTTACCTACTGCCGAATTTTCAGCGCGCGAGGATGAATTGCCTTGTATACGATCTGCGATGGTAAGGCCATTCATGATCTCGAGCAGTGGGGCTAGCTCTTCGTTTGTATAGGCGTCCGCATAACACTGATTGAGTGCATCAGTGTATTCCTGCCCCTGATCGACGGTGTTCTGGCGGGGTAACCCGCGATCTGGATTGAGATCGAAGCCGAAGATTGCTGCTTCTGCTCTGTTCCACTGTCCGTAGAGCCTGTCGCTGCGCGGCAGGCGAGATTCCCATTCGGCGGCGGTCAGTGTGTTGAGTTCAAATCCGATGCTGCGCATACATGTGCCTGCGACTGCATCGATTGCTTGAATCGTCAGGGCCTGCGTTTCAAATGAGCCGGGGAGTACGAATGGAGTGATCGGTGACGTCGCGATCGCTTTGTCGTAGTCAAGCTCGGCCGTGACGGTCTCGAAGCCTTCGATTGAAATGTCCGGCAGTGGGGCTGATAAGTCTGCGAGTTCGTCGGTTTCGGAACTGCACGCGCTGAGTGCCGCAAGGGTTATCGCTAGGCTCAGTCCAAGCGCAATTCTCGCTTTACTCTTGAGCGCTGTTCGCTGTAAATGCTGAGTGTGCATGGGGGATCTCTTCACTCTCATTTCCGTTCAAGCCATCGAGTAGCTGGAACTTCGGGCGCGTTGAGTATGGGGTTTGGTGTTGATGGTCTGCGAGTGCGGCCGAAGGCATCGCTGGCTCTAGGTGTGCCAGATTCACTCTAGATCAACCGCTGTGCTTTCAGGTTCTATTCCACGCTGGATGCTTTATTATCCCAGTTCCCGCCCGCTGGGAACGCCCAAGAGCGTAGCGAAGGTACGTCCGAATGGAACACGACACTTTTAATGCCGATGTAATTATTGTGCTCATAGAGGATAGCGTAATTGCCGCCGTCCACCCACATCGAGGAGGTAACGTCGTCGAATCCTGGAAGTTTGGCATTCCAGCCGCCATTTGCGTTGTACTTGGCTCCGCGGTAGTGGTCATGCTCGTAGAGTTTGATTTGCGCGTTTGCGGGCGATGCGGTCAGGGTTGTTCCTCCGAGCGCTGCGGTGAATGCAAGCGCTGTAGCAGCAATTTTTTTCATGTTGTACTCCTCTGTGCGAATGGTGCAGGCGTCCGTCGCTCTGCGCCAGGTTTGTGATTATGTGGAACTTCTTATGCAGGGTAGCTATTTAAAAAAATACAGAGTTACACGACTCGATTCAATTGGTGACCTGCCTTTCATAATTTCCGTATCATTCGTTAATTAATGATCACAAAATTCTTCTGTGTGATAGAGATAGCGGTTATTCAGGGGTATGAACGCAGAGGTTCACAAACCTCGTAGGTTTTGGAAGATTATCGTGATAGGCCGCCAGTGCATCGCAAACCCGTGTTTGGATTACGTCTTCAATTTACGAGCCGATCGAACGTGTGCTAGCACAAGTTAATCCAGTATGAGAGTAACGCATCTTGTTGCCGCAAATATTTTTCTCAGCTCGGATATTGCAAGAGTTCTTCTGATTTCAAATGGTGCAGATGCCTATCATTGATTTTCGGCAATAATGCTGCGCAGGCCGTCGTAGGTTTGTTGTTTCAACTCCAGCACTGCGTCGAGCTGTTCTTCGTATTTCTTCATGTAAGCAGCCTCGTACTTTGCCGCGGTGTCATACATGGTCTGAATGCGTCCAGAACTTATGTTGCAGTCTACTTCGGCGAGGGCTGCGGTGATTTCGCTGTCTTTGCCGAGATCGCTGTATTCTGAACTTGGATTGCCGTCAGAGTCCACCACTATTGTTTTCTCTTTCATGCATTGCAGGTAGCGCTTGTGGGCGGCTTTGCCCGCTGCTGAGTTTTGCGCGCGCACATACGAGTTGCCTTGGATGCGATCGGCTATCGTGAGATTGTTGACCGTGTCTAGGAGTGGTGCCAGCTGTTCATTTGCATAAGCGCCCTCATAGCATTGATTGAGCGCATCTGCATACTCCTGACCCTGATCGACTGTGCCCTGCCGGAGCACCCCGCGACCTGGATTTAGATCGAATCCAAACTGTGAAGCCTCTGTGTGATCCCACAAGCCATAAAGGCGATCGCTTCGGGGTAATCGTGACTCCCACTCCTCCGCACTCAGCGTTGTGAAGTCGAATCCAAGGCCGCCCATGCACGTGCGCACGAGTGCTTGGCTCGCCCGCACAACGAGCATTTCCGTTTCATACGTGCTGTTGAGCACGTATGGTGTGATGGGGGTTGTTGCAAGTGCAGTTTCAAAGTCAAGTTCAGCGGTGACCGTTTCGAAGCCTTCGATCGAGATATCTGGCAGCGGGGCGGAGGAGTCTGCCAGCTCGTCCGGCTGGGCACTGCAGGCGCTGAGCGCCGCAAGAATTATCGCGATGCTCAGCCCGAGCCCTACTCTTGTGGTGTTCTTGAACGGTGCTCGCAATGAATGCTGAGTGTGCATGGGGGGATTTCTTCTCTCACATAGCTGTTCCAGATATCGATCGGCTGGAAGTTTGGTTGCATTGAACATGGGTTTGATGTTGCTGATCTGTGGGTGCGGCTGGATGCATCCCTGGCGCTAGAGGTCTGAAAGTTGCAGTTCTCAATACGCTCTAGCGCCAACGATGCGTGCCCAGATTCTACTCCACGCTGGAAGCTTTGTCGTTCCAGTTACCGCCCGACGAGCACTGCCATGTTTTCAATGACGGCGAGCCAGATGAAAATGCGACTGATTTAGCACCTCTGTAATCCACGTTTTCGTAGAGAATTGCGTAGTTCCCGCCATCCACTTTGAGCGAGGAGGTGACGTCGTTGAATCCTGGAAGTTTGGCATTCCAGCCGCCATTTGCATAGTATTTGGCTCCGCCGTAGTTGTCATGCTCGTAGAGTATGATCTGCGCGTTTGCGGGCGATGCGGTCAGGATTGTTCCTCCGAGCACTGCGGTGAATGCCAGCGCTGTCGCAGCAACTTTTTTCATAATGTACTCCTCTGTACTCACAGTGCAAGCATCCATTGCTATGCACCATTTTGCTGTGATTATGAGGAACCTCGTGGGTGAGGAACCTCGTGGGTGAGGAACCTCGTGGGGGAGGAACCTCTTTTTGAAATCTACAGCCGGCGCGTCGCGAAGTCAAATCAAATGCAACAAGATTTCATAATTTGTAATAATCGTGTTTCGCGTCCCGCAGTGCGCACACGAACCGCCGCGACGCGGCCCACCATGAGCGCTTGTTGGGCGTTGTGCCCCGACTGCCCACGACATCCCACCGGGCTCAGCCGCCGCCCCAAACAGGCGCACCCCGAAAGAATTGGGCTACCTTAACTCAAGGGCTGCTCCGCACAAGCCGGGGCCGTCACGATAAGATAGGGTGTGACTGTTAACAATTTGCTCGGCATTCCGCCAACACTGCTCGCGCCCGAGAACGAGGTGTGCGCTGCCCTGGAAAAGGGTGTGCCGCTTGCCGAAGTTGTTGCCGCCCACCCCGCCTCACCGCTCGCATGGGCGTTGCTCGCCGACGAGGCGCACGCGGCGGGGAACGTGTTGGAATCCTACGCGTACGCGCGGGTCGGCTACCACCGCGGCCTCGACGCACTGCGCAAAGCGGGGTGGCGCGGCCAAGGGCCGGTGCCGTGGTCGCACGAGC
>CAYTSH010000045.1:0-12748 GCA_964440395.1 uncultured Microbacteriaceae bacterium | reverse complement strand
TACGGCTCCCCATTCGGCTTCGACGACGCCACCCTGCGCGCCATGGTTGGCCAGGTGCTGCCGCGTGCCGAAGCAATCGCCGGCTACGCGTCGGTGCTGCACGCCAGCACGCTCCACGGCGTCACGGGCAGCTACGGCAAACGACTCCGCGCAACGATCATCGGCTTCGGTGCAACCGGGCGCGGCGCAGTCACGGCACTCGCCGCACTCGGCGTGCACGACATCACCGTCCTCACGACCAGACCGCTGCCAGAAGTGGCCTCCCCCATGCCAGCCGCAACGCTGCTGCACCTGGTCGCCGCGGAATCCGCCACCGGAGACAACCAACCCGACTATCGGGTGCAAACCCCGGCCGGCAGCGTCCCCCTGGCTCAGTTCCTCGCCAACGACGACCTCATTGTGCTGTGCGCCCTACAAGACCCAAACCGCCCAGAATGCTACCTCACCGAGCGCGACCTCCACACCCTGCAGCGCGGGAGCCTCATCATTGACGTGTCCTGCGACGCCGGCATGGGTTTCAGCTTCGCCAAACCCACATCCTTCAGCCAGCCAACCGTGACACTCCAGAACCACATCACCTATTACGCCGTAGATCACAGTCCAAGCGTGTTCTGGAACTCGGCAACGTGGATACTCAGCGAAGCGCTCCTCCCCTTCATCCCAACCGTATTAGCCGGCCCGGCAGCGTGGCAGCGCGACGCCACCATACGCAACGCCATCAATATTCGGGATGGCGTGGTCACCAATCAGGCAATCAATCACTTCCAGCGGCGCTCGGCCGCCCCACAGGCACCGCATCCGCCCGGTCCCCATCCTCACCGCTCCCCACAGCCGCCCCGACAACATCCGGACGGCTCAACAACTGCAGGAGCAGCAACAGCACCACCGCGATAAGCACCACACCGGCCAGCACGGCGCCGCTCAGCGGACGCAGAAACGCAAGGAAGACCAGCGCAACGAACGGCACCAGGGTGAGCCACAGCATCCGCCATCGATTGAGCGCCACACCAAAGCGACCCGTGCTCAGCCCGTTCCGCTCGGCCACCGCCCGCACCGCCGCCATGCCGTTCGCGGTCAGCTCGCGCAGCGTCGCCGCGCCGCGAAACGGGCCACTCAGGTAGCCGGCGAGCGCAATCACCACACCCAGCGTCACCGCCAGCTGCACCGGCTGCCGCAGCCCCACAGTCAGCGCGGAGACCAGCACCACCGCAACGTCACGCGGCACCGGGTTTGGGCTCAGCGCGGCCACAACCGCGAGTTGCGTGGCCCACAACGCCACACCAAACGTGAGCGACACCACCGCAAGCCACACGCCGGCGGTGAGGCCCGCCCGCGCCCGCCTGCGCGCCAGGGCAACCCCCGCACCAAGCAGCCCGAGCACAAGCACCGGCAGCCACGCGCCGAGACCGTTCAGCACCGAATACCCGAGCGAGGCCGCGGCAAGCTGATCCGACGAGGCCAGCAGCAGCTTCGCCTCAATTGGGGGGATGCCGGCGGCAAAAGATACCCCCTGGTCCAGCAGCCGGGTGCGCACCTCAGCAACAATCGGCCCCAGGTCGAGCGTAAGCTCGCCGTTGCTCGCAATGTTCAGCGCGGTGCCCCCGTCGCCCGCGAGCGCACCGATCACCTGGCGGTGCGCCACGCGCAGCCCGGACTCCCAAGCCGAAGCGAACGCGTCCGACTCCACCGCCTGGGCCACACCGTTGCGGATGATGCCCTTCGCCGCCTCAACGGCGGGGCCCTGCAATCCTCCGAGCGCCCGTGCCGCCCTAGGCGGCAAATCAAGCCCGAGCAGGCCGGCGATCACGTCACCCGCGGCCTGTTCCAGGTCGATGGACTCCGCAAGCGCCGTGCTCACCTCATCAATCAGGAACGCGCGAATCGCCGGGTGGGTGGCGAGCGGCGCAAGCTGCGCCACAAACGCATCCGTGCGGGCGAGTTGCGTCGTTGCCCAACTTGCGGTGATCGCAACGGGCGTGAGCACAAGCGCGAGCACGATGAGGATCGCCGACAATGCCCGGCGGGCGCGCGGGGGCACCGCCGGTTCAAACTCCGGCACCGCGGCTTGCGCGGGAATCTCACACTCGGCTACAGGTTCGCTAACGTTTCGCATGGTTCGATGCTAGCGGTTCCACTGTGAACGCCATAGCAATCGCAGCACTGATCGTCACGGCGACCGCCGCAGTGACCGCCGCAGCGACCGAGCCGGGATCGCGTCTGCACCGCTCGCACCGCTCACAACGAGCGGGAGCGCGCTCAGCCGGCGAGCTTCGCAGCCCGCCGATCTGCCCGCCGCTCCGCCCGACGTTGCGCCCGATCAGCGCGCCGCTGCCGAACCCGCTCACGTCGGCGCTCCACCACAAAATACAGCGTCGGCAACACAATCAGCGTCAACACCGTTGAGGAGAGCAACCCGCCAATCACCACAATGGCGAGCGGTTGCGAAATGAAACCACCACCGTCACCGGTCAACCCGGTCGCCATAGGCACGAGCGCAAAAATGGTGGCCAAAGCCGTCATGAGGATCGGCCGCAACCTTCTGGACGAGCCCGCAGCCACGGCATCCTCCAATGGAATCCCGGCGGTGCGGTACTGATTCACCAAATCAACCAACACAATCGCGTTCGTCACCACAATGCCAACCAGCATCAGCACACCAATGAGCGAAGGCACGCCAAGCGGCACGCCGGTCACCACCTGCAGCACAATCGCACCGGTGGCGGCAAACGGCACCGAAATGAGCAACACAAGCGGCTGCAGCAAACTCTTAAACGTGGCAACCATCACAATGTACACAATCAGAATGGCAACCAGCAGGGCGATACCGAGCTGTTTGAAGGATTCCTCCTGATCGGCGCTCACCCCACTAATCGTCGCATTCGCACCCGCAGGCAACTCAACCTTCGCCAGGGCGGCGTTCACGTCAACCGTCGCCGCACCCAAATCATCACCGGCAGGGTCAACAGCAATGGTGGCGGAGCGCACACCCTTGACCGTTGTGAGTGACACCGGGCCGTCGACGGTGCTCACCGTCGCCAACTCACCCAGCTGCTGCTCACCGGTGAGTGTGGGGATCTTCAGCTCGGTGAGCTCCCGCACGCTCGTGGGCGGCGCGTCGTTCTCCGTGTACACGGTGAGGGTGGTGTTCTCAATCACAATGCTGCCCACCGGCGTGGGGGCCATCGCGCCGGCAACTATCTGGCTCAGCGCGCTCTCGCTCAGCCCCGCCTTCGCCGCTGCCATCCGGTCAACCTGCACCGCGATGTAGGGCCGCGAACTGGTGAGATTACTCTCCACCTGCTTGAACGTGTCGTAGCTTGAGAGCTCGGCAATCAATGCGTCGGATGCCGTGCGCAGCGTCTCCTGGTCCGGTGCGGTGATATCCACATTGATTGTGGACGACCCGCCGAACCCGCCACCGCCGCTATTCAGTTGAATCTCCCCCACACCGTCAAGTTTGCGCAGCGTATCCAACGTTTCCGCCTGCAACGCCTGCTGATCGATTCCCTCGGCGGTGGTGATGTTGTAGGTGATCGAACTGTCGCTTGCGGGGCCAAACAGCGCCTGCAACTCGTCAGCGCCAATCGTGATCGTCAACTGCACCGTTTCGATGCCGTCAATGTCAAGCAGCGCCTGCTCGACCGTTTCGGCCGCTTTCGATTGTGTTTCCAGGCTCGCGCCGGAAGGCAACACCTGGCTCAACCCGAACGTGTTCTGCCCGTCGCTACCAATAAAGTTCGTCTTCATGAACGGCGCCAACCCAAACGTGCCCACCAGAATCAGCACCGAAAGCAGCAGTGTGGCGACCGGTTTGCGCAACGTCCAGTGAATCATCGGATCGTACACCCGCTGCAAACGGGTTTTCGGCTCGGCCTGCACCCCCCGTTCGGTGCGCAACTGGCTCCTCGCGGAACGGCTCAGGACCGGCGCAGCCTCCTGCGGCGCGGGCTGCGCCGCCGCGGGGTGTCCCGTGGCGGGCTCCGCCGTGGCGGGCTCCGCCGCGGCGGGCTCCGCCGAGGCGGGCTCCGCCGAGGCGGGCTGCACCGAGGCGGGCTGCACCGAGGCGGGCTGCACCGCGACAGGCTCCGCCGTCGCGGGTTCCGCCCCCGCCGGCGTCGCGGGGGTGCCGCGGCGCTCCGGCTTCAGGAACCAGTAGGCCAGCACGGGCACGATCGTGAGCGACACCAGCAGCGAGGCGAGCAAAGCGATCGTGACCGTCAACGCGAAGGGGCGGAACAATTCACCGGTCTGCCCCGCCACAAACGCCAGCGGCAAGAACACCGCAACCGTCGTCACGGTCGAAGCCGTGATTGCCCCCGCAACCTCGCGAACGGCGCGCACAATCGCCGCCTCGCGATCCTGCCGCTCGCCCAGGTGCTTGGTGATGTTTTCAATCACCACAATCGAATCATCAACCACCCGGCCGATCGCAATCGTCAACGCCCCCAGGGTGAGAATATTCAAACTGTAATCGGCGGCCTGCAAACCGAGGAACGTGATCAGCACCGACGTGGGAATCGAAATCGCCGTCACCAGGGTTGCGCGAATCGAAAACAAAAACACCAAAATGATAATCACCGCAAACAGCAACCCCAGCAGCCCCTCGGTTGCCAGCGTTTCAATTGAGTTCTCAATATACGGCGACTGATCAAAAATCACCGTAAACTCAACGTTCTGCGCCACCTCCGCCAACCCAGGCAGGGCATCATTCACCGCGTTCGACACGGTCACCGTGTTCGCCGCGGGTTTCTTCGTCACAGAAATCGACAGCGCATCCTCGCCGTTCACCCGCGAAATGGTGCGAATCGGGTTGTTTTCAAGCGTTACCGTCGCCACGTCGGCAATGGTGAGCGGGCTGGTGGCTGCGGGTTGGGGGGCGCCGGGCGCAGCATCCCCCAATTGTGGGATGCCGGGGGCAGCACCAGCCGCAGCAAACGAACCAGCCTGCCCCAGCAGGGGAAGACGCTCAATGTCGGCAACGGAACCCAGCGCCACGCCCGCCTGCACCGAAAGATTTTTGCCATCCTCAACGAGCGAACCGGCGGCAATCAACGTGCCGTTACTCAGCAGCGCCGCCTGAATGCTCTGCTGGCTCAGGCCGGCCGCGGCAAGTTTGTCAGCATCCGGCACAATGGTCACCCGTTTGCCAGGGTCGCCCAGCAGCGCCGCCTCGCGCACACCGTCAATATCGGCCAGGTCCGGCAACACCGTCTGCCGCACCCGGGCGGCCAACTCGTCAGTCGCCTCACCGTTCGTGCTCGACACGGCAACCAGCACCACCGGGAAATCGTCAAAACTCGCGGCAAGCACCTGCGGTTCAACGTCCTTCGGCAGCCGGGCGCTGACCCGGTTGATGGCCTGCATAATTTTCTGTTCCGCGGTAACCAGGTCGGTGCCGTACGTGAACGTCGCGTTCACCACCGACGAACCGGTGGAGGACGTGGCGCTCGTCGATTCCAGACCGCCAATGCCCTGAATGGCGGTTTCGATGGGCGTGGAAATATCCTCATTCACCACCTCGGGAGCAGCACCGGGGTACTGCGTCACAATCACCAGGGTGGGGAACTGCACCGAGGGGGCAAGTTCCTGTTTGAGGCCACCCAGTGCGATGGTGCCGAAAATGGCAACAACAATGGTGACAAGGGCAATCAGTGCGCGGTTTTTAAGGCTTGCAGCCGAGAGGAGGAACACCTGCACATTATGACACAGAACCCGCGGGCGACAGCGCCATGTTACCCGGTGGCTGCCGAGCCTCGCGGGCCGCAGGTTACTTCATGGTGAACGGAACGTAGAGATCCTGCCCGCGATCGCTCGCCGCAGTGTGATCGTTTCTGGTGATGATGCCGCAGCGCTCCGTGGCGCAGTCCAGGCCGTCAGCGCTGCCCTCCGGAATGATTAGGTACGCCGTGAACGTGCCCAACGTTTCATCCTCATACGATCCCGTGGCAAATGCGCGCCACGCCCACGAACTCGTGATCCAGCTCGTTTCAAGAAACTCGGCAGTGTTCTGCTCGCTCGGCGCTTTGCTCGCCTGGGCGTTCTCAGGGATCCCGCCGAGACAGGGCGAAGGTTTCTCAGTCGGGTCGTCCGGGATTCTGCAACTCGCAACGTAAATGCCCGTGCCCGCGTCGAAACCGCTGCCCCGAACCACAAACCGGTCGCCCGGCTGCACAGCCGTGAGCGTGGCAGGCGTCACCCCATCAGCCGCAAACACCTCAATCGTGCGGGTGCGACCATCGCTCGCGGTGCTGGTCGCGACCGGGCTCCCCGGAGGCTGGGATTGGATGTTGGCCGGGCCGGCACTCACTCGGGTGAGCATGGGCACCAGCACCACCAGGGCAAGAATCAGCAGCAGCACCAGCAGCAGGCCTAGCGCGTAACCAATCCGGCGAAGCACCGGGCGCGAGTTGGCAGTTGTTGACACCCAGACAGTCTACCGCGCGCAGCGACCGCCGCCGCCCCGGGACCGCCATCCGGGCGGCGGCAAACGCTGCGTATGATGGAAGGGTGCTCAACCAGGAAACCCGCCGCTTTCTTCTTCGCATCGCATACGACGGCAGCGACTTTGCCGGTTGGGCGAAACAGCCGCAGCAGCGCACGGTGCAGGGTGTGTTGGAAGCCGCACTGGGAACAATTACCCGTTGCCCCGAGGATCCGCCGCAGCTCACGGTGGCGGGCCGGACGGACGCCGGCGTGCACGCGCGCGGTCAGGTAGCCCACGTTGATCTGACCGCGGATCAGGTGGTTGCGCTCGAGGAGCGTCGCGGTAGCGAGACGCTTAGTGCCGCCGCTCAGCTCGGTGGGCGGCTGAACTCGTTGCTGCGGAGCAGCGCCCCGGACGTTGTGGTTGGCGAGGTAACTTCGGTGAGCAACGCGTTCGATGCCAGATTCTCGGCGCTCTGGCGCCGGTATGAATACCGAATTGCAGATAGGGTTTCTGTTCGTGACCCGCTTCTGCGCCGCGCCACGGTGTGGGTGGATCACGAACTTGTGCTTGATCGGCTCAACGAGGCGGCCGCCGCGCTAATCGGTTTTCATGACTTTGCGGCGTTTTGTAAACGACGCGACGGCGCCACCACGCTGCGCACGCTGCAACGGTTCGCCTGGCAGCGCGACAGCAACGGGGTTGCGATTGCGACCGTTCAGGCGGACGCATTTTGCCACTCCATGGTGCGCTCACTCGTGGGCAGCTGCGTGGCGGTTGCGACAGGCCGGCTCACCTTGGAGCGGTTGAGCGAGGTGCTTGAGTCTGCGACCCGTGGCAGCAGTTTTGTGGTCATGCCTGCGCACGGCCTGTCGCTCGAAGAGGTTGCGTACCCGCCGGAAGAGGAATGGGCAACGCGCGCCGATCAGACCCGGGCGGTTCGCGCCGAGGCTTGACTGCTAGCGCAGTGGCGGGTGAAACCACAGGGCTGCACCGGCCGGCCGAGACAGCTGCAGCCGGCCCGGTTGCACCGGTTATCCTTCCCGGCGGGAATGAAGCTCGGTTTCGAGCAGGGCGCGCACGAACGCTTCCGGGCTGCGGCCCGATGCCCGTGCCAGCGCGCGGAGCTCAGCATGCTCATCGTCACTGAGCGTGAGCGTGAGCGTCATTGTTTTCGGCTCCGCGATTTCAAACAACAATGGATGCCCCAGCGCCCAGCCTGGCCCGGTTGGCGGCGGGCTGCCGGCCGCGAATGCTTCCGCCACTGCCCGCGCCCGCTCATCTGCCGCCTCGTTGAGGGGGTGGTTCGCGTGCCCTTTCACCCATTCGAAGCGGCAGCTTCTGCCGGCGAGCGCCCCATCGAGTTCCTCTAGAAGTTCTCGGTTGAGCACCGGTTTGCCGTCGGCTTTCCGCCAGCCTTTCCGCTTCCAGCCGGGCAACCAGGTTGTGAGGCAGTTGATCACGTACTGGCTGTCACAGAGGAACAGCACGTCTTCGGTGAGGTGCGACGTGGCGCGAAGAAACTCAAGCACAGCGGTGAGCTCCGCCACGTTATTCGTTGCTCGTTTCCATCCGCCCGCGCCCCAGCAGGTGTCGTCAACAAACCAGGCCCAACCGGCGGGGCCGGGGTTGCCGAGGGAGGACCCGTCGGCGGCAACAGTTATGGTCACGATGCTCTCCAATCGCATGCAAGTGTACTCAGTATTGTTCCGTGGCGGGATTCACCGCCGTGATGGCAGCGGCGAGCAGGTGTTGTCGTCCCGCAAACGCCGCAAGGGTCGCCCCGGAACATCCGGGGCGACCCTTGCGCTCGCGTAACGTTGCGACGAGTTACTTTGCTTCAGCCTCAGCCGCGTCGGCAGTTGCTTCAGCGTCAGCCGCAGCGGCCTCAGTCTCAGCAGCCTCGGTCTCGGTTGCAGCGGCCTCAGTCTCCGTGGCCTCAGTCTCCGTGGCCTCAGCAGCCTCAGTCTCCGCAGCCTCGACAGCGGCGGGTTCCTCAGCAGCAGCAGCGGCTTGCGCCTTCTTCGCGGAAGGCTTCGGCTGCACCGGCTCGAGCACGAGTTCGATCACTGCCATCGGGGCGTTGTCGCCCTTGCGGAAGCGGGTCTTGATGATGCGGGTGTAGCCACCCTCGCGCTCAGCGAGTTGCGGAGCGATATCGTTGAACAGTTCGTACACGACATCCTTCTGCGTGATGCTGCGCATCACGCGACGGCGGGCGTGCAGGTCACCGCGCTTTGCGAACGTGATGAGTCGCTCAGCGTAGGGCTGCAGGCGCTTCGCTTTCGTCTCAGTGGTTTCGATGCGCTTGTGCGTGAACAGTGAAGCGGCGAGGTTACGCAGCATAAGGCGCTCGTGCGCCGGTCCGCCACCGAGGCGGGGTCCCTTATTGGGTCTTGGCATGATTGTTTCTCTCTTAAGTAGGGGTAGTCGTTAGAACTTAGTTCGCGTCATCGTCGTAGCTGTAAAACTGCGCACCATCAAAGCCGGGCACGGCATCCTTCAGTGAAAGACCGAGCTCAATGAGCTTGTCCCGCACCTCAAAGACCGACTTTTGACCAAAGTTGCGAATATTCATCAGCTGCGCTTCCGACAGGGCAACCAGTTCGCTCACCGTGTTGATGCCTTCGCGCTTGAGGCAGTTGTAGCTGCGCACCGACAGGTCGAGATCTTCAATCGGCACGGCAAGCTCGGTGTCGATCACAACCTCAACAGGGGCGGGGCCAATCTCAACACCCTCAGCAGCCGTGTTCAGTTCACGAGCCAAACCAAACAGTTCCACCAGGGTGCTGCCGGCAGAAGCAATCGCGTCACGCGGGCTAATCGCCGGCTTGGTTTCGACATCAACCACGAGGCGGTCGAAGTCGGTGCGCTCACCGGCACGAGTCGCCTCAACCCGGTAGGTAACCTTCAACACTGGGGAGTAGATGGAGTCGATCGGAATGCGACCAACCTCGGCATCCTCGTTGCGGTTTTGGGTTGCGGAAACGTACCCGCGACCACGTTCAATCGTCAGCTCCACCTCAAACTGGGCAGAATCGTTCAGTGTCGCGATGACAAGCTCAGGGTTGTGCACCTCAACACCGGCCGGCGCGGCGATATCCGCAGCGGTCACCTCGCCCGCACCGGTTTTGCGCAGGTAGGCGGTGATCGGTTCGTCGTGTTCGCTTGACACAACGAGATCCTTGATGTTCAAGATAATCTCGGTGACATCCTCGGCGACACCGGGGATGGTGGTGAACTCGTGCGACACGCCATCGAAGCGAACGCTGGTCACAGCCGCGCCTGGAATTGATGAAAGCAACGTGCGACGCATCGAGTTACCGAGGGTGTAGCCAAAGCCTGGCTCAAGAGGTTCGATCACGAAACGTGAACGGAACTCTGAAATATTTTCTTCTGTCAGCGTGGGGCGCTGTGCAATGAGCACTGTGTGTGTCCTTTCGGCGAAGAGTCCACTATATGACTCTTGCGGTGATGTTCAGTTGAGGGCATGCGCCGGGAACAGGGGACGTTCCCGGCGCAGCTGACGTAGCACGTTCAGCCTCGCAAGGCGATGGTGAACTTAGACGCGGCGACGCTTGGGTGGGCGGCAGCCGTTGTGCGCCTGCGGGGTGACATCGGTAATCGACCCAACCTCAAGACCGGCAGCCTGCAGCGAACGGATTGCGGTCTCACGACCTGAACCCGGTCCCTTCACAAACACGTCAACCTTCTTCATGCCGTGTTCCTGCGCCTGACGCGCTGCTGATTCAGCAGCAAGCTGAGCAGCGAACGGGGTTGACTTGCGCGAACCCTTGTAGCCAACCACACCTGACGAAGCCCAGCTGATTACAGCACCGGTGGTGTCGGTAATCGACACGATGGTGTTGTTGAACGTGGACTTGATGTGGGCTTGGCCCTGAACGATATTCTTTTTGTCTTTACGACGCGGCTTACGAGTAGCCGCTTTTGGTGCTGCCATTGTGTTCTCCTAAAACTTTTTGGCGTGTAGCCCGCTGGCTAACTACTACTTGGCTTTCTTCTTACCGGCAACGGTGCGCTTTGGTCCCTTGCGGGTGCGCGCGTTGGTCTTGGTGCGCTGTCCGCGAACCGGGAGCCCACGACGGTGACGAAGACCCTCGTAGCTTCCGATTTCCACCTTGCGGCGAATGTCTGCTGCAACCTCACGTCGAAGGTCACCTTCTACCTTGAAGTTTCCTTCGATGTAGTCACGAAGTGCAACCAACTGATCGTCGGTCAGGTCTTTCACGCGGGTATTCCCGTCGATTTGTGTATCCGCCAGGGTTTTCAATGCCCGGGTGCGACCTACACCATAAATGTAAGTCAGTGCGATTTCCACGCGCTTTTCGCGAGGAATATCAACGCCTGCTAGACGTGCCATTGTGGCTTCTCCTGTTTGTGAGTGGAGGTGTTTCACAGCACCGGTGCCCCGGCCTCCAACCGAGGGTGTCCCCGCGTGTTACACGCGGATCTGATGCTGCTCGTTCATCGTTTGAGTTTGGTGCCGCTTAGCCCTGGCGCTGTTTGTGGCGCGGGTTTTCGCAGATGACCATCACTCGACCGTTGCGGCGGATGACCTTGCATTTGTCGCAGATCTTCTTAACGCTTGGGTTTACCTTCATGACTGTTTCTTTCGTTCGCTGTCGTCGTACCAAGGGGCGCCTTGGCCGTTACTTACAGCATCCTGTTTACTTGTAGCGGTAGACGATCCGACCGCGGGTCAGATCGTAGGGTGTCAGCTCGACAATCACACGATCCTCGGGGAGGATACGAATGTAGTGCTGCCGCATTTTGCCCGAAATGTGCGCAAGAACCTTGTGCCCATTGGTAAGCTCTACGCGGAACATGGCGTTGGGCAGAGCCTCAACAACCTGACCCTCGATTTCGATGACGCCGTCTTTTTTGGCCATAGCCTCACTGTCGCTAACATAATTTGGATGCTGGTCGTGCGTTGGTCGCCTGCCAGTAGGCAGAAACCACCAAAGATCAATCCTAGCCCGCCAAAGCGCCCCACGCAAACTGACGACGCGCCTCACCTGCTTCGAGCGCGTCGGGCGGCCACCGGCTGTTGCAGCAATCAATCACTGGTGGATGCCCGACACGCGTCGTTCTACACGCCCGGGACCTGCGCCACGATGTCCGCAAACAACGGGTGGCTCGCATCGAGTCCGGTGACTTGCTGCACGAACTCCTGCGGGGTGAGCGTGCGCTGAAGTTCCCGCATCGAAACGCTTTCCGCGTCCGATGCCACGTCGAAGCGAAACAGCGCACCCAGCGCCGAGACGAGGTGGTTGGCCGGCAAGCCGTGTGCCGCCAAAATCTCAGCCGGACCAATGAATCGCTCAGTGCGCGATGCTTTGCGCAGTGGCTGCCGCCCGACACGCTCAACCGTGTCGGTGAGGTGCGGGTTCGCGAACCGGTGCAGAATCTTCTGCAGGTACGCCTCCTGCTGGTCCGGGTCGATGCCGTGCTTTGCCACAAGCGCGGCTTTCGTCTCCCGAAGCACGGCGGTAACCCGCTCGCGCACCTCAGGGTGCGTGAGCGACTCCGCAATGCCAGCGCAGCCCGCTGCGAACCCAAAATACGCCGTGGTGGCATGCCCGGTATTCACCGTAAACAGTTTGCGTTCAATGTAGGGCTCCAGCGCATCCACCCAGGTCACGCCCTCAATCTCCGGGGGGTTCCCGGCGAACGGTGTGCGGTCAATCACCCACTCAAAGTAGGTTTCCACCGTCACATTCAACCCGGCGTCCGGCTCCTGATCAGGGACGATACGATCTACCGCGGTATTCGCAAACACCACCCGCGAGCGCAACTCAGCCCACTCCGCCGGTTCCACCAGGTCACGCACGTGCCCGGCAAGCTGCTCGGTGGCGCCAATCGCGTTTTCGCAGGCGAGCACCACGAGCGGCGCTGACCCTGCTGGGCGGGCACGAAGCCCGGCCAGCAGGGTGGGTGCGACGAACCTGAGGATCGAGGGACCGACCGCGGTGGTGAACACCTGGGCGGCGGCGACCTCGGCGACCACGGCATCCAACTCTGTGGAACTGTTCAGCGCTCGATACCCGGACACCACATGGTCAGCCGAATTAACGCCAACCTCATGCACGGTGTAGCTGCTCGATGCGTTTAACGCGTCGATGAGCGCTGCGTTGACGTCCACAAAGACCAGTTCGTAGCCGGCGCGGTTCAGCAAGAACCCCACAAAACCGCGGCCAATGTTGCCCGCACCCACATGTACCGCGATCACTCGTCGTTCGCCTCCTCAAACAGTGCGCACAGCGACTCGGCGCTGTCCGCCTGGAGCAGTCGCTGCACATCGGT
>CAYTSH010000044.1:12796-12881 GCA_964440395.1 uncultured Microbacteriaceae bacterium | reverse complement strand
ATCGAGTCAATCACGACCGACACCGGGGCGGAAACGTTCCCCGCGAGATCCCGCGTGGCAACAAACAATTCCGTGCCACTCGGCA
>CAYTSH010000044.1:0-12696 GCA_964440395.1 uncultured Microbacteriaceae bacterium | reverse complement strand
ACCGAATCGACGATCACCGACACCGGGGTCGAAACGTTCCCCGCGAGATCCCGCGTGGCAACAAACAATTCCGTGCCACTCGGCAGTGCCGGGTTCGGCGTGAACACAAACGACCCATCAGCTGCGCGCTGCACGTCACCGGAAACCTCGTTCCCCGCCGCATCACGCACCACCAACACATCATCCGCCGCCAACCCGGACCCAACCACCGAACCGGCAGGACCCGCAGCAACCGTCAAAGCATCCGGAGCAACCGAATCGACGATCACCGACACCGGGGTCGAAACGTTCCCCGCGAGATCCCGCGCGGCAACAAACAATTCCGTGCCACTCGGCAGTGCCGGGTTCGGCGTGAACACGAACGACCCATCAGCTGCGCGCTGCACGTCACCGGGAACCTCGTTCCCCGCCGCATCACGCACCACCAACACATCATCCGCCGCCAAGCCGGACCCAACCACCGAACCGGCAGGACCCGCAGCAACCGTGAGGGCATCCGGCGCAACCGCGTCAATCACGAGCGCGGTACCCTGCGAAACGTTCCCCGCCGCATCACGAGCGGTCACATTCAGCACCACACCATCGCCAAGCGTCGGATTCAACGCGACAGCGAAAGACCCGTCAGGATTTGCGGTAGTCTGCGCCACGATGTTCTGGGCAGCATCCCGAATAATCACGGTCGACCCCGGTTCGGCCTGCCCCGAAACGGACGTACCATTCGACGGCGCAACCTGCGGCGCGTTCGGAGCCACAGCATCCACCTTAATTGAGGCCGACGTTTCACTGAACGTGCCGTTATTCACGGCAAACACCTTCAGAACCACGCCATCGGTGAGCGGCACGGTCGGGGTGAACGTGAACGCGCCGGTAACCGGATCAACCACGGTGGTGCCGGGCACAACCGTGCCGGCGGCGGTCCGCACCTCGACAGAATCGCCGGAACTGTTGGGGCGAACGGTACCGGTGACGGACGTCGCGCCCGCAGTCTTCGCGGTAGGTGGAGCAAGCAACACGAGCACCGACTGGCTGCTCACCGCCTGCACCGAAGAATCAGAGTTCACCACCGTTGCAGAGCCACCCGAGAACACGGTGCCAGGCTGGGCGCCAGCTGGAATATTGTAGGTGATCTGAATGGTCGCGGAGTACGTGCCGTACGTGTCGTTGCTGCCTGGGTTCATTGTCGCCGTCTTGCGATCAGCAGAATACGTGACCGTGCGGGGAACCGCCGAATTCGTGCTCACGCTGGCCAAGGTGAGACCGGCAGGGGCGACAATCCTCGCCTCGCCGCGCGTCAACACCGTTGCGCTGTAGGCGGTCGCCGTCGTCGAAACGGTTCCTGGCAGCCCCTTCGCCTGCGAAACGCCGTAATCAGCGGTTGCATAAAACGGCACCACGTCGTTTTGCATCTCCACATTGTAGGTGTTCACAAACTTGACCGAACCAGTGCTTTGCGTGCCCTCAGCCACACCCGCGTCGGCAGTGAGCCGATAGGTGTACGTCCACGGAGACTTCGCAAGGGTATCCACTGCAATCGTGGCGCTCTTGCGGTCCGGGGCGATGGTGACCGCGCCGTCGGCGGTCAGGGTATTAATGGTTGTGCCTGCGGGCGCGGTGAACGTCGCGGTGCCCTGCACTTCTGCAGAAACGGTTCCGGTGACCTGGTTGGTCACCTGACCGGGCTTCGCCGAGGCAACCGTGTCGGTAACCACCGGGGCGGGCACGAGCATGGCAAACGCCGCCGCCTGACGCCCACCCGGCGAGACCAACTTTGCGCCCATGGTGCTTGGCAACCCAAAGTTAGGCATCGCCACACCGTTAATCACCGCACCGGCTTTGCCGGCACAGCTCATGGTGTTCGTGCCGACACCGGTCACCAGACAGCTATCCCCGGCAGACATGAGTTGGCTGATGGGGTTCGAAGAGGTCCAGGTGATCGACTCGTTCAGGTCGGTGTTCTCGCCGTCGGCAGAGACCAAAGAATAGCCCGGAACCGGGGTGCCCGCGGCGTTGGTCACGGTAATGCCGGTAATTGTGATGTCGCTGGTGGTGCCTGCGGTTTGCAGCCACAGTGCAGGCTTGCCCGCAATGTTGGTGTATCGGCCAGCGTTACCTAGGTAGGCCAGGGAATAGGTTGGCAGGGCGTTTGAGACAACCGCGCCGCCGCTGGTTTTGACCGTGAACTTGATGTGATTGCCATTTTGCATCACCAGGTCGAAGGCTTGGCCACCTGCGGTAGCCGCAGCGGTCTGGTCGTAGCCGCTGAGATCCAACCAGCACAGCCGGTCGGCATAGGTGCCCGTGCCGGTTTGGGCAAAGTTGCAGCCAAACGTGGCTGCCTGCGCGGGCTGGGCGGCCACCAAACCACCCGCGACGATGAGCGTCGCTAGGCCGATTGCAGGCGCAGACCGCAGTCGTTTTGCGGTTTCGGGAGTGCGTGGGAGCATTGTGTGTTTCCTCTTTGGTCCGGGGGCGGCGGTCACCGCGCTCAGGGCATCTATGAACATTTCATAGCGATCATGATGGAAACAACCGTAAGAACCGTAGCTGAATGCCAGCCTTAAGCCGGCATAAAGCCGGCTGCATGTTTTTAACCTCCCAGCGGCGCGATCAGGCACCACCCGGGCTGCCTCGGCGATGCATCGAGGTGCACGTCAGCGCACGTGGGCGCACGTGGGTGCACGTCAAGCGGCGAGCGCTACCCCGAGGCGCCCCGAAAGATTGCCGAGAGCAACACCGCCCGCTCAGCCATACTGCCGAGTCGCACGGCCTCGTCATCCGCATGGGCACCCCGCCCTTCGGGACCAAACCCGTCGAGGCAGGCCACACCAAGCGCCCCCACCAGGTTGGCATCCGCAGCGCCCCGGGCCTCTGCGGCCCACACAACCTGCCCCACACTGGCCGCTGCGCGTTGCACAGATTCGAGCAGCCAGGCGTGCTGCCCCTCCCGCTGCTGCCAGACGGGTCGCTGCGAAAGCACCTCCACCGCGACAACGGCACCGCGCCGCAGCGCCGTCAACGCACGCGCAGCAGCGATGATCTCGGACTCAGCCGCCGAGTCGGCGAAGCGCATACCGATGTCGGCATATGCCTCATCTGGCACCACATTCGCCCGTGACCCTCCGTGCACGGCACCCACGTTACACAGCACCCCCGGCCTTCCCTCGGTCAGCTCACGAACGCGCACGAGTTGATCGACCAACTCGTCGACGGCCGAGACGCCCAACTCCGGGTCGAGCGCGGCGTGCGCGGCACGCCCGCTCACCCGAATACGCAGTCGAACACTCCCCCAGCGGCTCGATTTCAAGCCACCACCGGGATGCGGCGGTTCCATTCCGATTGCGGCATATGCCCCGGCCGCGTGCCCGGCGAGGAACTCCCTCGCCGTCGCAGACCCGACCTCCTCATCGGCAACAAACAACACCCGCACCGGTCGGGCAAGAGCACCCGCACACGATCCGGCAGTGCCCGAACGACGCTGACCGCTGGTTGGTGCGCTGCGGGAAGGCGCACCCACGGCATCCCGAATCATGGAAAGCGCCTCAAGCACGCAGGCGATACCACCCTTCATGTCAAACGAGCCGGGGCCAGGCAGCCAGTCGCCAGTCACCTCGCCCGTCACCTCGCCCGCAGCCCCACCCGCAGCCTCGCCCGCAGCCACGACAGCACGCGCACGCCCAACCGGCCACACCGTGTCGTGGTGGCACAGCACAAGCAGGTGCGGCTGTTCGGCGGCGGCCCCGGCAGGGGTGAATGTTGCACACCCGTGACGCACGCCGGCAACCTCAGTTGTGTTGACCCGCGCGCCGAGCGCGACACATTCTGCGAGCAGCACGCTGAGCAGGGTGTTGAGTCGGGGTGCGTCGCCGGTGGGCGATTCGAGCCGAATCAGGTCGACGAGCCGGTCACCAAGCCGACGTTCCAGATGACGCGCAACGTGCCGCTCAACGTGCGGTTCGCGGGGCCGAGCGGCAGCCGCTGGGCGGGGCACCGTGGACGCTTGCGAGCTTGAATCCCCCCGGTGTAAGTTCATACAGAAGTAACCTATACCGACATCGGCCATGGCGCAAGGATTGCCGCTGCTCGGTTCGTCACACGTTCCAGCCGTGAATGTGATCGATCAGGCAGGAAGGCCAATGCACCACCCGCACGCCGCCGCAATCGAGATCCGTCCCCTGCACACCAGTGACGAACTCAAACAGGCTTCGCTGCTGTATCGAAAAGTGTTCAACTACACGGGGCCGGAGCAGGCAATTTCGCCCCGCATGTTACGCAGCCTGGTCGACAACGGCGGCGTGGTGCTCGGCGCACTCAGCAGCGACAACACCGTGCACGCACTCACCTACGGCTTCACCGGGCAGGACAGTGAGGGCACGCTGCACTATTCTCAGGCTGCGGTGGTTGACAGCACCCTGCAGGGTCAGGGGGTGGGTCGGCGACTCAAATATGAGCAGGCCGCCGCCGCGTTGCGCCTGGGGCACACGAGGATGTGTTGGACGTTCGACCCGATTTACATTCGCAATGCACATTTCAACCTGAACGTGTTGGGCGCGTGCGGCGTTGCGTTTTACCCGGACTATTACGGCGATGATGGCACGGATCGGGTGCGCATCGAGTGGCGCCTCAGCGCCGACATGTTGCCGTCGGCTTCGCACCGCTTGGCGCTCAACAACGGGGATGCCGTGGGCAGGTTCGCGGTGGCGTTGCGCACCAGCGAGCGCGCCCCCCAGCGGGCGGAGTTGCGTGAGGCGCTTGGTGCTGCGTTCACCGCTGGGGGCCGCCTGGTTTCGTGCGAGCAGAGCGCGGAGAGGGTGCGGTACATTTTTGTGAAGCAGCGCACGGGCTCATGAGGGTGCGGGCGGGTTTTCGTTCGCGCGTCGCGGTGCGCGGGGTTGCGAGCGGGGCTGCGAGCGGGGTTGCGAGCGGGGTTGCGGAATGGTGATGATGCTGCGCGCCGAACTGTTCACCGTGCCCCTGCCGTTGAAAACGCCGTTTGAGACGAGCTCGCACCGCAAAACGGAACTCACGCATGTGCTGATTCGACTTGAGGACGAGCTGGGCATGGTGGGCTGGGGGGAGATCGCTTCGCCCAGCCAACCGCTGTATGGCGCAGAGACCACCGCAACGTGCGAGAGTATCACCGCAACCGCGTTGCTGCCTCGACTGCTGGGCAGGGAGCTCGGCGCGCCTGCCGCTGCTCCCGCCGCGGCGGCTGCGGCGTGGGGGATGGTGCGCGGAAATAACTTTGCCAAGGCGGGCGTGGAATCTGCGGTGTGGGATCTGTGTGGCAAGCGCGCGGGTCGCTCACTGGCGGCGCTGCTCGGCGGCACTGCCACGGTGGTTACCGCGGGCGTGTCGCTCGGCATTGATCGTTCGCTGGATCGGCTGTGCGCCACGGTGGCTGAACATGTGGCTGAGGGGTACCGTCGAATTAAGCTGAAAATTGCGCCCGGTTGGGATGTGCAGCCGGTGCGGGCGGTGCGGGAACGGTTCGGTGAGGTTCTGTTGCAGGTGGACGCCAATGGGGCTTACCGGGCGGAGCCGGAGCACGTGGCGGCGCTGACCGAGCTGGACCGACTGGGTTTGGCGATGATCGAGCAGCCGTTCGCTCCGGACGCCCTGCTCGATTCCGCCCGGCTCCAGCAGCGGCTGCACACACCAATCTGCCTCGACGAGTCGGTAACCAGCCTCGGGGAGTTACGCACGGCGTTGCATCTGGACGCCGGCAGAATACTGAACATTAAAGTTTCTCGCCTCGGCGGGCTTACCGCCAGCAAGGCCGCGCACGATGAGTGCCGTGCCGCACAGGTGCCGGTGTGGTGCGGGGGCATGCACGAGTTCGGTGTGGGTAGGGCGGCCAACCTGGCGATTGCCGCCCTACCCGGCTTTGTGTTACCTTCGGACGTCTCAGCGTCGTCCAAATATTATGCGCGCGACGTGCTCACCCAGCACATCGAGGCGCGCTGCGGGCAGGTCGCCGTTCCCCAACACCCCGGGATTGGCGTGATGGTTGACGAGGACTTTGTTCGCAGCATCGCAACGCGGCACCGGCTGTTCACCGCGAAGGACGCGGCGTAAGCCGGCGGGTACCGAACCGCTGGCTGAGCAGCCCGGCAGCGCTGAGCGCGCCGACAAGCAGCCACAACCAGCCCGTTTCCGTTCCCGTTTTGCTGAGCGCCGACTTGGTGCCGTTGCCGGCACCGCCAGCCGCAGCATCCCCCAATCCAGCTCCGGCCGCACCCGAACCCGCACCCGCACCCGCACCGGCGGAACCCGCGTTCCCCGAGTCAGGGGTCGACCAGCCGTTGGTGGCGGCGCTTGCGTTTCCGCTGAGATCACCGGCGGCGTCAGCCGCGCCCGCACTGCCACCGGTGACGGATGCGTTGCTGTTGCCAGACGCGGCGGTTGCGTTGCTCGCCGCATTTGCGTTTGCGCTGTTCGCCGCGGCGGCGTTCGGATCGTTGCCCGTACTCGCCGCGTTCCCGTTCAACGCGCCGTTCGCATTCGACGATGCTTGGGTGTTCCCGGTGACCGTGCCGGAGGCGTTGGTGCCGGCGGTGGGGTCTTGTCCCCCGTTGCTGCCGGAATCGCTCTGCAACAGCAGCTCAAACCCACCGCTGAGGTCCCCGCTTTTCACCCCGTCGAGGCGGATCGGGATGGTGCCGACACTTTCAGATTTGCGCACAGTGAAGGTGAAGGTGACGTTTCCGTTTGAGTCGGCCGGTTTGCTCGCCAACACCTGGGTGTCGTCGGCGTAATACGCGTTTACGGTTTCTCCGGGCATGAACCCGCTGCCATTCACGGTTTGTGTCTCCCCCGCGTAGCGGCTCGGGTGTTTCACGAGCAGGCGCGGCGTGTTGACGGTGACCGCGGTGGTGTCGATGTAGATGCCGTCAATTGCGGCGTCGATGGTCACCGTTTCACCCCATTTCGCTCGCGGCGAGAGCTGCACGGTAAACGAACCGTCCTCGCGGGCGGTGGTCGTGCCGATGACCTGGTTCTGTTCGTTCGTGAACACCAGGAACGCGTTTGGTTCAGCCGTGCCGGTCAGCGTTTTGCCGTTTGTGGGGTCCGGTTTGGTGGGTGCCGGCTTGAAGACAATATTGCTGCCTTCGGGCGAGGTTGCCCCGTCGGGACGGGTCTGGGTGGCGGTCAGTGGGTCGCGGTGCGCGAGCACCCCGGGGGCCACGGTGATGCTCCATTCGCCGTTCTCGTCAACCTGCGTGGTCAGTTGGGTGCCGTTCGGCAGCGTGACCGTGATGGTGTTTCCCACTTCACCTTGACCACTGATCACGGTGCCGTTTGAAAGGTGCACAACCGGGGCATCCGGTTTATCGGTGAACAGCACCCAACCCGCACCCGGCGCAACGGTGGCACCTTCAAACTCGGCGTACACTTCAAACGTGCCCGCCTTGGTGGAGGTGATCGACGTGGTCGCCAATCCGTCGGCGCTCGTGGTGGTGTCGGCGCTGCCGCTGGCCGGCGATTCGACAACAAACCGCACCGGTCGGGTTTGAGCCACGTTGTTGCCGTACTGGTCCCGCAGTTGCACGGTCGCGGTGTGCGCCGCAACTCCGTCAGCCTGCCGTTTGCCGTCGGTCAGCGTGAACAGGCTGGTGTTCGCCTCCGGGGTGCTGCTCTTCCAGGCGAGCGGTGCCCCGCTGCCTGTGATGGGGGTTGCGTTCACAAGCGCTTCGATCGTGAACTCGCCAGCAACAATTGAGTGGATGCTCGCCAGCAACTCACCAAACCGGTCGCTGTTTTCTCGTTCCATCGTCAGCACCGGCATGTCGTACACGACGGCACCCGCAGCGTTCTTGACCAGCAACTGCACGTATTCACCGGGAACGGCGTTTCCGTACTGATCGCGAACAAGCACCTGCACGTCGAAGGTGCTTTCCGCGCCGATGCCGACGGTGAGTGTCTTTCCCGCGTTGCGGATGACGTTCAGTTGGGAGAATGTTGCATCTGCCGGACCGGTATCGAACCTGATCTGCGCGGGTGCACCGTTCCGAATCTGGTTTGCGCCGCTGATGGTGCCCACATACACCGGAACGGTGTAGGTGTCGGCATCGTGCGAAGTGAAGGTGAAAGTCACCTCACCGTTCGCGTTGGTGGTTTGCGTGGTTGCGCCACTGATGTGCAGGGCTTGCGGCAGCTGCACCACCACGCTCTGGTTCGGCACCGGATTATCGTACTTATCCCGCACGCTCGCAATTACCTGGTGGGTGTCCTCGTCATTCGCGAGGCGCACCCCCACACTGGTGCGCACGGTGCTCTTCCCGTCGGCAGCCAGATCAGGCACATCGTGCAGATACACGCGGCTCACCGGCGTGCCGAAGGGGCTTTCCTCCTGATCCAAAATAATCTTTGGGCTGAGCAAGAAGGTACCGGCGAGGGTGGAGGTCAACGTCACAACAACCTTCCCGTCTGCGTCGGTTACACCGCCAAGCGTGGACTGCCGCAGGGCTGGTTCGCTCGTCAACAGCAACTGCACCTGCGGCACCGGGTTGTCAAACGCATCCAGGGCCGTCATCGTTGCGGTGTATGTGTTGGCCGCCTCCGTGCCAACAATCAGCGGCCCGGCTGGGTCAACCGTGAAGAGCGAGCGCGCCGCAACGGGCACGCCGGCTTTAAACGTGACCGTGACGGGGCTGCCGTTCTTGATCGCGCTGGCCCCATCGATTGTTGCCGTCACAGTGCTGCTCGCCGCCTTCGTCGAAACCAGGCGAATCGTCGCGGTGCCCGCACTGTTCGTGGCCACGCTCAGCGAACCACCCGCAGCCACCTGCACATCGGGCGATACCGCGAATGTCACCGTGGCGTTCGTGACCGGGTTGCCGAATCGATCCACCAAATATGCGGTCACGCGATGCTCCGCAACCCCGTCAGCCACCTGAATGGGCGCGTCGCTCGTGAGGTCGAGGCGGCTGAGTGCCGCATCCACATCCGGGGCCGCGTTGGTGAACACCAGCGACGCCGGAGCACCAATCTGGTCCGAACCGATCAGGGCGCGAAGCTCGTACGTGCCCGCACGTGTGGCGGTGAAACTTGCCGTGACCTGACCTGCCGCGTCGGTTTTCAGCACCCCCGTTTCGTTGATGGCGAGTCCCTGATCTTGAGCGAACGAAATCGGAGCGTTCGGCACCACGTTGCCCAGGGCATCCCGAATCGTCACCTCAGCCGTGTAGCTGGCACCGGCGGGTTGCGGCCCCGGGGTGATAACCCGCCAGCTAGAGTTTAAGGCCGACGGTGCGCCGGCCACGAACAGAATGTTCGCCGACTGTGGCACGCCGTTCACCTGGCCGGCGATGCTGTAGGTGCCTGCGACCGCGCTGCTGACAGTGACAACAGCCCGCCCGGCGGGGTCGGTGGTGGTGGCGAGTCGACCCGAAACCAGGTTCACCACGCCGGGCAACGTGAATGAAACCGCGACATCGGGAATGGGGTTGTCAAACCGGTCGACAACCACAGCGGTCACCGAATGCGTGGCAATGTTATTCGCCTCCACACCGCCCGGGGTGCCAGTGAACTGAACAAACTTGCCGGCGTCGGCAGTATCGGCAACAAACGTCAACGACACCGGGTCACCGTTGCGAATGAGCGAACCGGCAAGCTCAGCACTCACCTGGTACGTCTGCGCCTTGGAGGCAACCAGCGAAATACTGGCAACACCGTTCGCGTCGGTTTTCACCAGGTCAGGCCCATTCTGCAGCACGCTCACCCCTGACGGAATGATGAAATGCACTTCGCGCCCGGCAATTGGGTTGCCAAACGCGTCCCGCACCTGCGCCTCAACCCGGTGCACCGAGGCGGTCATGGCGCTCGTTGCGGTTGCCGGATCAGTAACCGTCTTCGGGTTTGCCGTGACGAGCCGCACCAGGGTGCCCGCATTGTTCAGGTCGGGTTCGCCAGCCTTGAAGTTTGCGTAGAGCACCGGAAAGGTCAGCGTGTTATCAAAGACCACGTTTGTGGGGTGGCTGCCGGCTTGCGTGGAACGAAGCAACGCGGTGTACTGGCCAGGAACGGCAGCGGCGGTGAAATCGCTCACAATGAGTGCCCCTGGTTGATCAACCCGAATCAGCTGCTGCGCGTTGAGCACTGGGTTCTGGTAGGCGTCCTGCAGGGTAACCGTGAGTTCGTGGGCCTGGTTGCCATCAGCGACTCGTTGCAGCTGGTCATCAATAACTGCCGAGCTGAAGCCAAGCACAGGTTTCCCCGCCACGAACAGGGCTTTGTCCAGCCCCTCAAAAATCTCTAACTCGGTGTCCACCCCCTCAATGTCGGCGGTCACAATGATGTCTTTCTCCCCGGCAACGGTGGAGGTGACCGTGGCCGTGTAATATCCTTTGTCGGTTGTTGATTCCACAAACGGGCCGACCGTAACCCCGTTCGCTGGTGTGGTAACCACTTTCAGCCGGCTCCCCTGGTCACCGAGCGGCTGCCCGTTGCGTGCCGCCAGGTACACCGTGATGGTGTGTGCGGCGACGTTATCGGCGGGCTGCGGCCCGGTGGTGACCTGATAGGTGGAGTTTTTCTGGTTGATGTCCAGCAGCAGCGGCGCGGGTTGCGCGCCGCAGTAGGTGTTTGCGCCGGTCTCACAGGGACTTAGGTCCATCTGGTCGAACATGATTCCGTCAACCCCCAGTTTGGGTCCGCCGGGATACATGGCGTAGTACGTCACCTGCACCTTGGCGCTCTGGCCGGGCGCGAGCGACGGAATGTTCCACAGCTGCAGCTGCTCATCGAAGGTTCCCTTATCAACCGAGGCGCTCTGCAGGCGAAGCTGCGTGTTGGTATTGAGTTGCACGCGGATGTTCGTTGCGGTGATAGAACCGGGATTTTTGATGGTAATTTCTTGCGGAATCTCGTAGGAAATGCCCAACTCTGTCTCATCTGTGGTGTTATTCGTGACGATGAGGTTTGTGGTCTGCGGGGCTTTCGGTTGCAGCGCAGTGTAGTGCGAAATCGTGACGCGGCCAAAGCGTGGAATGTTCTGGTTCGCGTGCTGCATGGCGATGGCGATATCTTGCTGGGTTGTCATGCAGAGTGGCTGTGTGAGTACGCTGCCAGCCTGCCCCAGGCACTGGTCTTTCAGGCTGACCGCACCGCTCACCCGGGCGTGCACAGCCGTGGCGTCACCGGCGGCGAAACTATATCCCCCGGTGAGCGCGTACATTGAGAGGTTCGCTGTTGGGGTGAAGCACTGGGCTGACTGTGAGACGAGCGAGCCGTATCCCAGGCCACCATCGGCAAGATCACAGGCCAGGTAGCGCATCACGTTAAGACTGACCGCTTCCGAGCTGAAGTTACTGATTTCGAGGTCGGTGCGGTAGTAGTTGCTTCCCTCAACGTAGCTCACCGTTTCGCTCAGTCGCAGGCCGGTTTCCACGCCATTTTTCGCCAAATCGCTGAACGACTCCAGCTTGAACGGGGCGGCGATTGAGCCGTTTCCAAGAAAAGCCTGCTGGTGGTTCATGGTCGTGTAAGCGTCTGTGCTTCCCATCGGATAGATCTTGAGTTCTGATCCGCTGGGGTCATTCAGGTTCGCGCCGGGTCGCACCGCCCCGGTTGCGAGCAGATCGCTTCGGCCAACCTGCTGCTGATTGGTTGCACTCAACGCGATGTGGGTGAGCGGTCCGGTTGCCGATTGGATGTGTCCGAGCGTTACGGTTGACGCGCTGGCGAAATCGGCATTCATGGTTACCAGTAACCCGGCTGCGACCGCACCTGCTGCGACCACAGCAATAATTCTTTGCGTCAACGAACGCCATGTTTGAGCACGCACAATACTTCCCCCTCATGTGCTTATGTTCGGCAGCCCCCGCTACCTGGCATAAGGATACTCCAGCCGCCGCGTGACGTCACGCTTTATTTCTGGCTAACGTCGGCGCGGCCGGTCAGCACGAACGAAACGGCCATGTGGGGCCGTGCACCGCCGCGGGTTGCGCTAGTGACCGTGGTGACGGGTGAACCAGAGCGCGGCCATCCCGCTCGCCAACAGGATGCAGAGCGACGCACCCAGCATGACGAGGTCTGCGCCGAGCGATTCCAGCACAGATACCGTGTTTTCACGAAGCACAATGCTTGCCTGGTCGTTGCGAGGCTGAGGAACATCTTCGGGCGCATCTGTTTCAGCGGGTTGCGCAGCGAGCGGCGAAGCGACCCGGGCATCCGCCTGTTCAATGAAGGTGCGCACGGTTTGCGGTTGCACGGCCAAACGAATTGTTGCGATATCGTCCCGACCCACAACCACGCCGCTTGGGGCATCGTGCAGCGCCCCGGCAGCGCTGCCGGCGAGGGCGCTATCGCTGCGATGTGCGCTGAGCACCTGCCCGACCGTGTGCGTCGTTGCCTGGGTACTGCCGGTGAGCAGCGCGGTGAGGCCGAGCGCGGTGATTGCGGTTACTGCGATGACAGCCAACAGCGTGGTGTAGAAACGAAAAAACATGAAACCTCTTACGGAATGGTCTTGACAGGCGCCAGCACAAGTATGTGCCAGTCACATCAGTTAAAGACTCGATTCCCTCGGATTCGTGTCAATACTCCGCAAAAATTCTGCAAACACTCTGCTAACGTTCAGGTAACTGAGCTAATGCTTCTTAACGAAGTGGGGGTGTCCCGGTTTTCCGGAACACCCCCCGCTTCGTTTTTCACCCTGTGCGGGTGGCGTTTAGCTCACCGCGCGCCTGCGGCTGG
>CAYTSH010000043.1:0-12951 GCA_964440395.1 uncultured Microbacteriaceae bacterium | reverse complement strand
GATGATGCGCACGTGGAGCAGGCTGCCCAGGCTTGCGAAGAGCACAAACAGGGGCAGCATGAGCAGGGTGCCGGGCACGCTTTGCAGGCCAAGCAGGGCGCGCAGTACGGTGAGGCGGCCGCGAAACTCGAACCGCACCAGCACGTAGGCGCTCATGATTGCGACCGCCGCGCACACCAGGGCGACGGCGGAGCAGACTGCCAGGCTGTTGCGCAGCCCCGCGGCGAGCGGCGCCGTGCTGAAGACGCTGAGGTAGTTTTCCGGGTGAAACGCTTTCGGAAAGAAGTCCCCGTTGGCAACGGACACGTCGGAGTTGACTGAGGAGAACAGGATGTAGAGCACCGGAATCGACACCACCGTGCCGAGGGTGATGAGGATGGTTGCGATGAGCGGGGTGGGCAACAGTCGGTGCACGTCGGCCGCTCGAAACGGTTTCTGGGTGCTCACGTGCGCACCTCGCCTTCACGTCGTTGTTTGTCGGCTCCGCTGTCTAATCGAACCGCTTTGAGGTAGAAGAACAACGGTATCAGGATGAGCACGAGCGAGCATGCGGACATGGCCGCGCCGAGCCCGAATCGTGAGCTTTGGAAACTGGTGACGTAGGTGAGGGTGGGGAGCACTTCAACGTCTTTGGGTGCCGGCACGCCGAAGAGCACGAATGGCAGGGTGAAGGCGTTCACGTTGTGCAGGAACGAGATCACGAGCGCGAGCGCGAGTGAACCGCGCAGGTAGGGCAGCACAATGTACCGCAGTTTTTGTGTCCAGCGCACCCCGTCGAGCGCTGCGGCTTCGTGCACTTCGTGCTCGACGGCTTGGAGTCCGGCGAGCACGAGGAGGTACACGAACGGCCACGAGCTCCAGCACATCACCACAACCAGCACCCAGTAGCTTTGCGGCCCGTTCAGCCAGAGCCCTTCGTGGCGCATCCCCAGCAGTTCGGCTATCGAGTCGACAACACCGCCGCGCTGAAACATGATGCCCCAGAATGTGCCAACGACGAAGGCTGGCAGCACGTAGGGCACGAGGAACAGGGAGCGCACGAGCGCGCGCCCGCGAAACCTGTTCTGGGTGGCGAGGGCTGCGCAGACCCCGATCGGCAGGGTGATGGCGGTGACGATGAGCGAGTAGCTCACGCTTGTCCAGATCGCACCGAGCAGGTTGCTTTTGGTGAGCGCCTCCACAACGTTTCCCAACCCGATGAAGGGCGCGCTCAGCCACGACCTGAGGGTGTACTGGTCGAGGTCGGTGAGGGAAATGTAGAGCGCCACCAGGAACGGCACCACAATGATGCCGGTGGTCAGGATCCCGCCCGGGAGGAGC
Source organism: uncultured Microbacteriaceae bacterium (assembly GCA_964440395.1). Lineage (GTDB taxonomy): Bacteria > Actinomycetota > Actinomycetes > Actinomycetales > Microbacteriaceae > CAYTSH01. Next base: position 11,631 of record CAYTSH010000043.1, on the reverse strand, counting down.
ATCCACACTGGCCGGCGTCGATCCGCAGGCGAGCGCCCCGTGGCTTTTCGTGTTCTTGCGATACTCGCGGTTGCCATGATTAGCGCACTTTGTCGAGTGCCGACTGCGACTTTTCTTGCGCGGCTTTGAGGAGCGACTGGAGTTCATTCGCTGGCACTTCGCCCGCTGAGAGTGCCGGGATGCTTTGCGTTGCCACGTTCACCAGTTCAACCTGAGTGTCTGCCCAGGCACCGGAGAACGGGGTACCGACCGAGCCTTGTGCCGCTTCGACGGCAATTTTCAGGGCGGGGTCGGTGCCTTGCAGGGAAGCGGCGAAGTTTTTATTGGTGGGAAGGTTGCCGAAGAGTTCGTAGTTGACGCGTTGCTGGTCTTCGTCGGTGAGGAATTTGACGAAGGCGAGGGCGAGATCTTGATTTTCGGAGTAGTTCGCCACGACGAGGTTGTCGCCGGAGATAATACTGGTGGCGGGTTTTCCGCCGGCGGGTAGCGTGCTGGCTCCCGGCGGGATGGTTGGCATGACGGAGAAGTCGTAGGAATCTGCGATGGCTGAGTCTTTGAGCGTGATCCGGGCGTTTGCCGTGGTCATGAGCATGTAGGCGGCTTTGCCTTCGGCGAATGCTGCGAGCGCCTGGGTGTTTTTCCAGCTGACCGCTTCCGGGTTTACCACCTTGTCTGTGGTGAGCCAACCGAAGTAGGTTTCGTAGGCTTTTTTGGTGATGGGGTCGTCTATGCGAGCGGTTTTTCCGTCGATGATGGGGTTGCCACTTTGCACGGCCATGGCCCAAATGAATTTCCACGGGTCGTAGGTGTCGGCGTAGCCGACGGCGAGCCCGTAGACGTCACCGTTTGTCGTTTTTTTGGCGTGTTCGCGCAGTTGGTCCCAGCTGCGGGCGGGTTCGGTGATGCCGGCTTCGGCGAGGATTTTGGTGTTGTAGGCCATGACGAATGGGCGGCTCGCCCAGGGCACGCCGACTTGGCTGTTTTCGTCTTTGCCGGACATTTGCAGGGTTGCCGCCACGAATTTGTCTCGCCCACCGAGCGCGTTCCATTCTTTGTCACCAAGGGTGAGGAACGCCCCGGTTGCTGCGGCTGTGGGGGTGAAGGTGGTTCCGAGCCCGTAGACGTCGGGGCCGATGCCGGCGGCGACGGATGTTTGTATGCGGGTGAGTTCGTCGGCGGGCGAGGCGAAGGTTTCGAACACCACGGTGGCACCGGTTTCTTTTTGGAAGGCAGCCGAGACGTCGCTGAACCATTGTTTTTGTTCTTCCGGGTAGGCAGAGTTTGCCCCGGTGAGCACGGTGAGTGTTTTGCCGGTTCCATCGACGGTGGTTGGGTTGCTGCTGCCCTGGCTGCTTTCGGGGTTTGCACCGGTGTCGTTCGTTGTGCTGCAGCCGGTGAGGGCGAGCCCGACGATCGCGATGCTTGCGGTCGCCAGTTTGACGTGTGTGTTCATCTGCACTCTCCTTCGAGTGTTGGTGTTTCTATGGGTGGATGCCGCTGGTGCCGTGTCCGGGCGGCCCGCGTGCTGCGTGGCTCGGCGCTGTGGTTGCACGGTGTTGCGGTGTTCCCGGTTGTGCCGGGTATGTGTGCCAAGCGTAGGAGCATCGCCGCGAATCGTGCAAGCGTTTGCCATTTTTTGCCAAAAGATTGCCAAATCGGTGCCGGAATGGTTTGCTTGGCACTATGAACGCCCGAAGAAGCGCATCACAGCACAAACCCGCGACGCTTGCCGATGTTGCGGCGCAGTGCGGCGTCGCCCCATCAACGGTCTCCCGGGCGCTCAGTTCGCCGCTCCGGGTGAACCATCACACGCGCGAGCGCATCCTGGCCGCGGCGCGCGAACTCAACTACGTGCCCAACTCGCAAGCAAGGGCACTCGTTTCCGGCAAAACCCACACCATCGCGGTCATCATTCACGACATCACCAACCCGTTCTATTTCGACATGATCCGGGGCATCCAACAGCAAGCCCGCACCGCGGGCCTCGCCGCAATGCTGCTCGACACCGATGAGAGCGACCAGACCGAGCTGGACATGATGCACCGACTTCGACACCCGTTCGATGGCGCCATTCTCGCGGCATCCCGGCTGAGCGATCGCCTGCTGCTCAAACTGAATGAAGAAATGCCGATCGTTGCCATCAACCGGCAAACTCGTGGCGTTGCGCACGTCTTCATCGACACCCCGTCGGGCATCACCCAGGCGTTTGAACATCTCGTTTCCCTCGGTCATCGCGACGTGTGTTACGCGTCCGGGCCGACGACTTCCTGGTCTAACGAGCGCCGCTGGCGTTCACTCAAGGCGGCGTGTGACAGCGCCGGGATCACCTGTCGCAGAATCGGCCCGTTCACCAGCCAGCGCATGTCCGATGGCGCGGCCGCCGCAGACGCGTTTCTGAACACACCGGCGACCGCGTGCATTGCGTTCAACGACCTGCTCGCCATCGGCATGCTGGGCAGGCTCCGCCAGCGCGGTGTTGCGGTTCCGGGTCAGGTAAGCCTGGTCGGTTGTGACGACATTTTCGGGTCCGACTTCTGCAACCCACCGCTCACCACCCTCACCTCCCCCACCGAAAAAGCCGGCCGGCTCGCAGTCACCAAGCTCGTTACCCTCATGGAACACGGCCCCTCATCACTCACGCAACGCCCAACCACACTCCCCACCCATCTCACCGTGCGGGCCAGTACCGGCCCGGCAGCACACGCCCCGCACCCAATCACGGAAGAATCGGCATGACCCAACTCGCCCTGCACCCCGACCGGTTCCTCCCCGCAGACCCGGCAACCCGCCGCATCGCCCGGGAACTGTACGCCCACGTCGCGACGTTCCCCATCATTTCGCCGCACGGGCACGTCGATGCCGCGCTGATCGCGGCAAACCAACCATTCGGCGACCCCGCCGCCCTCCTCATCACCCCGGACCACTACGTGACCAGGCTCCTGCACGCATCCGGCGTGCCCCTCGAACAGCTCGGTCTGCGCCCGCGCGAGCACCGCCACGACCACCCGGGCACCGCACCCGCCGGCACCGAACTCGCGCACACCGAACCCGCGCCGGCACAACCAAGCGCGCACGAGGTGTGGCGCACCTTCTGCGCCCACTGGGACACGTTCCTCGGCACCCCCGTGCGGGCCTGGTTCGAGCACACCCTCAGCACGGTGTTCGGGGTGACCGAACAGCCGGACCGGCACAACGCCGACGCCCTGTTCCAACAGCTCAGCGAGGTGCTGGCAACGCCCGCGTTCCGCCCCCAAGCCCTGCTCGAACGCTTCAACATTGCAATCCTCGCCACCACAGACGATCCGGCAGATACGCTGCAAGCCCACCGCAGCATCCAACACATGGAGATCCCCACCCGCGTCCTGCCAACCTTCCGCGCCGACCGGTACATGCACGCCGACGCCCCGGGCTGGGCGGGGGCGCTCGAACAACTTGCGACGGCCTCCGGCGTGAGCTGCGGCACCTACACCGGGCTGCTCGAAGCGCTGCGACTGCGCCGACAGGTGTTTGCGGAGCACGGCGCGACCTCCACAGACACCGGGGTGGTGGATGCCGGGTGCGAGCCCCTGCCAGAAGCCGACGCTGAGCGCCTCCACGCGCTGGCACTGCGCGGGGAACTCGACCCGGCAGCGGCCGCCGCATACCGGCGTAACCTGCTCTACCAATTCGCGGCCATGTCCGCAGACGACGGCCTGGTGATGCAGCTGCACCCCGGGGTGGTTCGCAACCACCACAGCCCCACATTCCACCGATTTGGCCCCGACACGGGGCACGACATTCCGGTGCGCACGTCATTCACCAACGAACTGCAACCGATTCTGCGCGATTTCGGCACGAACGAGCGGTTTCGCCTGGTGCTGTTCACCGTCGACGAAACCACGTTTTCTCGCGAAATTGCGCCGCTCGCCGGGTTCTACCCCAGCGTGTTCGCGGGTGCGCCCTGGTGGTTCCTCGACGCCCCCGCCGCGATGCTCAGGTTTCGAGCGGCGGTCACCGAAACGGCGGGGTTTCACAACACGTCCGGCTTCATCGACGACACGCGCGCATTCTGTTCGATCCCGGCCCGGCACGACCTCTCCAGACGAGTGGATGCCCGGTTCCTGGCCGAACTGGTCGTCACCCACCAGCTCAGTCAGGAACACGCCGCGGACATCGCCCGCCAACTGGTGAGCGACATTCCGCTGCGCACGTTCCGGCTGTGATCGCGGCGAGCCACCCGGCGCTAGCCGTGGGCGAGGTCGAGCAGTTCCTGCGCGTGGCTCAGCGCGTTCGCGGAGTCACTCATGCCCGAGAGTAACCGGGCGATCTCAGCCAGTCGCTCGTCACCTGCCAGCACCCGAACACTGGTTTCGGTGAAATCGCCGGAGCGGTCTTTCACCACGTTCAGGTGCTGCGTCGCAAACGCGGCCACCTGGGCGAGGTGAGTGACCACGATCACCTGCGACGTTTCGGCGAGTCGCGCCAACCTGCGGCCGATTTCGAGCGCTGCGGCGCCGCCAACCCCGGCATCCACCTCATCGAAAATGAATGTCGGCACCGGATCCACCCCGGCCACCACCACCTCGAGCGCGAGCATCACGCGTGAAAGTTCACCGCCCGAAGCGCCCTTGCCGAGGGGACGCGGCGGGGCGCCACGATGCGGCTGGAGCAACAACACCACCTCGTCGGCACCGTGCAGCGCCGGCCGCTCCAGCGGGGTGCATTGCACCAGGAGGGCGGCATCGGGCATGGCAAGCGCGGCGAGTTCCCGGGTGACCAGCGTGGCGAGGCGTTCGCCGGCGGCGGCCCGGAGCCGGCTGAGCTCAGTGGCGGCGGCGTGCAGCTCAGCGGTCGCGTCGGTGAGGAGTGTCGCCAAGGCAACGATTCGATCGTCGTCGCCGTCGAGCACGAGTAAGCGTTGCGACGCGCTCTGTTCGTATTCGCGCACTTCTTCGAGCGTGGCGCCGTATTTTCGCAGCAGGTCGCCGAGTACCGCGCGGCGTTGCTGCACCGATTCCAGTTCGTTCGGGTCGCTCTCCTCGTGTGCGTCGCGGTAGCGTGCCAGTTCGGTGGTGAGGTCGTCGATGAGGTAGCCGAGCGTGGCGGCTTGTTCAACGCACTGCGCAAGTTGGGGATCGACTGCGGCCGCTCGTTCCAGTTCCCGGCGAACCTGATCGATACATTCCCGAGCACCGGGTGCGCCCACCTCGCCTTCGGCGCTGAGGAGTGCGATGGCGTGCGCGGTTGTGTCGCGCAGCAACTCTTGATGGGTCAGCACGTCCGCTCGGGTCGCGAGCGCCTCGTCTTCGCCCGGTTCCGGTGCGGCCGCGCTAATTTCGTCGACGGCATGGCGCAGTTCTGCGGCTTCGCGCAGGCGGGCATCGCGCTCAGTGGTGAGGGTGTCGTATTCCTCTTGGTAGGCTGCCACCTGCCGGTAGATGGTGCGGTATTGTTCCAGGGCGGCGCGCACCGCAGCACCACCAAACCGGTCTACCACGTCACGCTGCGCGGCGGTACTGCGCAGCCGTTGCTGGTCGCTCTGCCCGTGCACCACAACGAGTTGTGAGGCGAGTTCGCCGAGGGCGCTGGCCGGGGCTGCGCTGCCGCCGACGACGGCTCTGCTGCGGCCTTCTTTGGAGACGGTGCGGCTCAAAATGAGTTCATCTTCCTCGATGATGCCGCCCAGGTCTGCGACGCGCTCGGCAAGTGCAGAGTCCGCGGCAATCCGCCAGATGCCTTGCACCCGCGCGGCGGTCGCCCCGGTTCGCACCTGGCCGGCGTCTGCGCGCGCGCCGCACAGCAACCCCAGCGCGGAGACCACCATCGTCTTGCCCGCCCCGGTTTCGCCGGTGATGGCGGTGAAACCGGGCGCGAGGGGCAGTGTCGCGTCGTGAATCACGCCAAGGTTGGCGATGCCAAGTTCATGAATCATTGCGAATCGGTCCTCTCCAGCCGTGCACGGGTAGTTGAAACTTGTTCACGAGTCGGTCGGTGAATGCGGCCGGTTCGAGTCTCGCCAGGCGAACCGGAATGTCAGATGCGGTAACGGTGACCCGGGCACCGCGTGGGAGATCGTGGGTGCGCCTTCCGTCACACCACAGCACCCCTATCCCTTCGTTGCGTTCAATGATTTCCACAGCCAGCGAGCTTTCTGGCGGCACAACCAGTGGCCGGCTGAACAGCGAGTGCGGGCTGAGCGGAACCATGAGCAGGGCGCGAACGGTGGGCCAGACGATTGGGCCGCCCGCCGAGAATGAGTAGGCGGTGGAACCGGTCGGTGTGGACATGACCACGCCGTCACAGCCGAAGCTGGAGACTGGCCTGCCGTCCACCTCCAGCACCACTTCCAGCATGCGTTCGCGGGAAGCTTTTTCAACGGTGGCTTCGTTGAGCGCCCAGGTTCGGTACACGGTTTCGCCGCTGAGGCTCACCGCAACATCGAGCGTGGTGCGTTCTTCGACAACAAATTCTCGTCGCAGCATGCGGTCGGTGGCCTGCGCGAGGTCGCGTTTTTCGCTTTCTGCCAGAAACCCAACATGGCCAAGGTTCACCCCCAGAATCGGGGTGGTGGTGCCGCGGAGCAGTTCGGCAGCGCGCAGGATGGTGCCGTCACCGCCGAGCACTACGGCGCTTTCGAGTTCCTGCTGGCCGTGTTCTGCGAGGGTGCGCACGTGCGTCACGAGGGTGCCGAGCAGTGGCGTGAGCAGGGCGCGGACGGTTTCGTGCATGACGGGGATGACGCCGGCGCGCAGCAGCTGCGTGCTGACGGTTGCGGCGGCGGTGATTGCTTCGGTTCGCGCGGTGTGGGCGACGATCAGCATGTAGCGCCCGGTGTCGCCCGGGTTGGGCGTGCCGCCATCAACAGTGGATGCCGTTGCCAGTTTGTCGCTGTCTGCCGCGTTCACTGCGTGGGCCCGTTCTGCGCAAGCGTGCGGATGTTTTCGGCCTGGAAGGCGTCTATCACGGGCGCTGCCTCTCGGGCTCCAGCACCGACACCGGCACCCTCACCAACACCAACCCCGGCACCAACCCCAACACCAACCCCAACACCCGCACCAACACCCGCGGGGCTCGGCTGAAACCAGGCGAGGTATTCTTGATTGCCGGCAGCGCCGACGATGGGTGATGCGATGATTCCGGCGAGGGTGAGCTGAACTTCGGCGGCAGCTGCGATGACGGCGTGTATGGCCCATTCGCGATCTGCGCTGCTGGTGACGATGCCGGCTTTCACTCGGGCGCGGCCGACCTCAAACTGGGGTTTGATCAGGAGGACGAATTCCGCGGTGTCTGCGGCGGTGGCTCGCAGCGCAGGCAGCACGGTTCGCAGCGAGATGAAGGAGAGATCCGCCACAACGAGCTGTGGCGGCTGGCTGTGCCCGCTGCGTTCGGCGAGGTTTTCTCTGGTGAGTTCTCTGGCGTTGCAGCCTTCTACGAGTGTGAGTCGCTGCTCGTTGGCGAGCTGGGGCGAAAGTTGGTCGTGTCCGACGTCGAGGGCGATGACGTGTTTCGCGCCGTGCAGCAGGAGCACTTGGCTGAAACCGCCGGTTGATGCGCCCACGTCGAGGCAGTGTTTCCCTTCGGCTTGGAGGGTTGGGAACGACACGAAGGCAGCCTCGAGTTTGTGGGCGGCCCGGCTAACGTAGTGGTCTCCGCCGTGCACCGCGAGCGTGCTGCCTGCCGGGATTGGTTGGGAGGGTTTACGCAGCTCCGCCCCATCGGCGGTCACGACGCCGGCTTCGATGAGTGCCCGAGCGTGGGTGCGGGAGCGGGCGAGGCCAAGCTCGGCAAGCAGCGCGTCTGCCCGCATTCCGTCGCTTTGCGGTGCGGGGGTGATCACGCTTTGGTGCGCTCCTGCGGGTGCGTGTGGCATGTTATTCGTCCCCTTCAAGTTCCGCCTGCAGCTCCGCGGCGATGCGCTGGTAGGGTTCGGCTCGGCGGGTGAGCGGTTGCGCTTCGACGAGCGCCAGCCGATCGAGGATTGTCTCGACAGCGCTGTCACGCGTAGCACCGCTGACTGCGCTGCCAATGGGGTCTCGCATTGCGCCAGCTGTTGCGCCGCTGTGCAGGGCGGCACCGTGCCCAGTGCTACCCGTTGGGCTGTCTGCCTGTGGCGTTTGCTCGTTCATATGTTCTAGCGTAGCGCTTGGGGCACCGTGCGTTTGGTGAAACGCAGGGCTGTGGAGTGCAGGGCTGTGGCCGCGGTATCGTCCGTCAACAGCCACAGCGGGTTGGGGCGTGTTTACAGGTAGAGTTCTTCGGGAACGTCGAGGCCGTAGATTGCGAGCCCGGATTCCCAGATCGCCAGGCACGCTGCCCGGAGGAGGTTGAGCGGGGTACCGTCGCGTTTAACGATTTCGACGACGTGTGCGCGCATTCGCACTTCCGCCCCGCCTACCCGCACCGAGTTGGTGCGTTGGTTTCGCACAGCGGCCGGGTAGGGCTGGTGGAGTTCGCGCAGGTCGCCGAGGATGTAGGTGGGGCGCATGTTTGGCGCGGCCGCGAGGAGTTGTTTTGCTTGATCGATTCCGGTGAGCACGAGGGCTGATTCGATTCCGGCGCTGACGGCTCCTTGAATGTCGGTGTCGAGCCGGTCGCCGATCATGAGCGCGTTTTCGCTGCCGAATCGGGTGAAGGCTTCGGTGAAGATGGCTTTCTCGGGTTTTCCAGCGAATACGGGCAGCCGCCCGACGGCGGTGTGCACGGCTGAGACGAGTGTGCCGTTGCCCGGCGCGATGCCGCGCGCTACCGGAATGGTCCAGTCGGTGTTGGTGGCGACCCACGGAATGCCGGTGTTCGCCGGGATGGGGTCGCCTTGCCGGAGTGGGGTGGTTGGTTTCGGTGCGGCCAGGGCGAATGCAGCCTCCGCAAGCTGCTTCCACCCCACTTCGGGCGCGAATCCTTGAATCACGGCGTCTGGCTGATCGTCCGCACTGTCGGTGATCCGGTAGCCGGCACGTTCCACCACGCTGGTGAGTCCTTCCCCACCAACCACGAGCACGGTCGCCGGCGGCGGCACCAGGTCGCGCAGAATGGTGATGGCGGCTTGTGGCGAGGTAACCACATCGTCTGGCGCGGTGGGTACCCCGAGTTCGCTGAGGTGCGCGGCCACGTGGGCGGCGGTCCTGGATGCGTTGTTCGTGACGAATGCGACCCGCAGCGCCGCTTGTGCCTTGGTGAGGCTTTCGATTGCATGTGGGATGCCGTGCTCACCCGCATACACAACGCCGTCGAGGTCTGCCAGCAGCAGATCCTTACCGCTGAGTGGAGTCACCTCGATTGTGGACTTGCGAAACAGCGCCATTATTGCCCCCTCACGTGCTTGGGCTGCTGACCCTGACCCTCGCCCTGACCCTCAGTCCCGCCCTCGCACTGACCCTCGCACTGACCCTCAGTCACGTCCGTATCTGAGTCCTCAACGGAATCCGTCTCCGAACCCGAACCAGAGTCCGCATCCACGTCCTCATCGGGACCCTTCTCCGAACCCGAACCCGAACCCGCACCAGAGTCCGCACCAGAGTCCGCATCCACGTCCTCATCAGTGCTCGCATCCAAACCCGAACCAGAGTCCGCATCCGCATCGCCGAACTCAGCGTCACCCTGGCTGCGCGGTTCTGTCGCACGCTCGTTACGCTGCTCGCGCTGCTCGTTCTCGTCGCGCTCGTCGCGCTGCTCGTCGGCAAGTTGCTGCGCTGCGCGTTCTTCGCGGTCGACGAGTTGCGCGAGCTCGGGATCGTAGAGGTCTTCAATCTCGATGGTTTCCCCGTTTCCAAACGTTTCGAGGAGTGCTTCCTCGGCGACGACGGCGCGGGTGTGCCAGGTTCTGGCTTCGCTGGTTCGGCCGAGTTCTTCGAGCACTACAGCGTATGCGGCGAACAGTCCGGGACTGTATTGGTATGCCCGACTCGGGTCGAGCTGCGGAATTTCGAGTTCTTCGAGTGCGATTTCTGGCTGTCCGAGATCAAGCCGGGCACCGGATAGGGCAATCGCAACCTCCACTTGCACCTCAACCGGGAGCGTGTCACGGGCTACGGTGCTGCCAAGTTCGAGTGCCTTTTCGGGACGGTTCAGCCCGCGTTCGCAGTCGATCATGAGCGCAAGTTGATTATCTGAGCCGGAGATTCGGCGGTAGGTGCGCAGTTCTCGCAGCGCGAGAGCGTAATCGCCGGTGGTGTATGCGGTGATTGCGAGCGTTTCGTGCACGATGGCGATTCGACCTGCGCGACGTGCAGCTGAAATGGCATGCTGGTGCGCCAGTTCGGGGTCGGTTTCAATGAGCCGCGCAGCCATGGCAAGGTGTTTGGCAACGATCTCCGCGTTTTCTGCGTTGAGCGTTTTCAGCTCAAAGCGAGCACCGTTGTTGAGGTCTTTTGGTCGCAAATCGTCTGGGAACGGCGGATCGTCGTGCGGCTGCCGCACTCGTTTCAGTTCGCGTGCGCGAAGTTCCTCTTCAGTGAATTCGCGACGCGCAGCACCGTATTGCCCGCTGACGCCCGCTCGCTGTTGCCCGTTCCGGGCACCCTGTTGCGCCGCACGCCCTTGACCGCGGCCGTGGGGTCGCTCTTGCCCACGATCCGGGTGACGTTGGCGCCCGGCATCGGCTGGCCGGGAACGACCGGGTTCTGCACGCCGTTCCCCGTAACGTTCGGAACGCCCCCCGGCGTGCTCACCGTTGCGGCGGTCGATGCGTTCGCCTGCACGCCACTCACCCCGATGTTCACCCTGCCGCTCAGGCCGACGCCCACCGTAGCCTTCACCCTGACGGCCCGCACCGTACCGCTCGCCCTGACGATCATACTGGCGGTCGCCAGGCCGCTCACTCCGGCGCTCCGGGCGGTGCTCTTGCTCCCGCCCACCGTAGCCTTCACCCTGCCGACCCGGGCGGCGCTCATGCTCCCGCCCACCGTAACGCTCGGATCGATCACTCGCGCGGGCGCGGTCGCCCCCACGCGCACGGTCGCCCCCACGCGCGCGGTCTCCCCAACTGGAACGCGCACCGTGTGCATCGCGGCCGCCGTTCTGTCGGTCACGATCGTACTGCCGCTCGCCGGATCGTGCGGCGAATCGGTTGCCACCATCACCATCGTTTCGACCGCGCTGGGTACCTTCGTGGCGTGTGCCGCCGCGGTAGCTGCTGCTTTCTTCTCCCGCATTGTGCTGACGCTCGTCGCTGCGTTGCCCTCCGTGTGTTCCGGTGTGGCTGGTTCCACCTCCATTGGTGGATGCCCGGGGGGCTGCTCCCTTTTTCTTCAGTGGACGCTGCTGGCCGTAGCGATCATCGCGTGGCTGTTGTTTATTCTTGGATGCGTGTTCTCCGTGGCCGGATTCTCGTGGTGAACTGGTCTCGGACATGTTGCTCCTTTTTGGGTGCCGCGCGTTTGTGCGCCAAAAATCATAGTGAACCGCGTGGGTTAGCGCAGATGTGTAGTTTTGAATTTGTTGCTTTACCAGCGTAGCGTAAACCGTCGTCCGGTGTTGGGGTGGGTCGTTCGGTATGCGCTGTATGCGCTGTGTGGTTGTTGGGTTAAATAGGTTGAGCCTTACCCGAACCACACGACCCGCACCACACACCCCCCATCAGGGGGGTGGTGGTGCGGGTCGTGTGTGATCCTGGTAAGGCTCAACACTCAAAAGAAGTCCGGCGGCGACCTACTC
>CAYTSH010000042.1:0-13288 GCA_964440395.1 uncultured Microbacteriaceae bacterium | reverse complement strand
CATTTTACCCCGGCCTTTGCCACGGCCTGAGGTTTCTTCAACGGTCAGGCAGATGCCGTGTGAGCGAACCACATCGCCAACCCGCGGCAAGCGTCCGTGGAGTTTCGTAAACCAACCGCCCACCGATTGGGCGTCGTCGTCATCAATGGTTTCACCGAACAGCGCGCCAAGTTCATCCACGGCAAATCTGGCGTGCACCCGGTAGCGGCCCGGCTCAAGTTCCCGCATCTCCTCCTCATCGCGGTCATGCTCGTCGTGGATTTCACCCACGAGTTCTTCCAGGAGGTCCTCGAGGGTCACCAAACCCGCAATGCCGCCGTATTCGTCAACGATCATGGCGAGGTGGTTGTTGTTGCGCTGCATGTGCTTGAGCAGCGCGTCACTCGTCTGCGATTCGGGCACAAAGACGGCGGGACGGGTAAAGTCGGCAACTCGCGCCGCGGCGAACACTTCGGGCCGTAGGAACAGTTCACCGGTCAGGTCGCGCAGATACAGGATGCCCTGCACGTCGTCGACGTCGTCGCGCAGCACGGGGAGCCGCGAGTGGCCCGATTCCAAAAAAACCTGCATGGCGGTCGCGAGCGGCTCGCTCGCGTCGATGGTCACCATGTCGGTTCGTGGAACCATAATCTCGCGCAGGTAGGTGTCGTTAAACTCAATGATTGAGTGGATGCGTTCCCGGTCGTCATCCTGCAGCAAATCGTGTTCTGCCGCTTGATCTACCATGTTGAGCAAGTGCTGCTCGTCACTGACGGTTGCACCGAGGGGGCGTCCGGGGGTAACCCGGTCGCCGAGTCGCACGAGCACGAGCGCGAGTGGCCCCAGCACCAGGCGGATCGCCCGGATGAGGGGCGCCGCGAACAGCACGATCCCTTCGGGATGCTGACGGCCGACGCTCCTGGGGCTCGAGCCCACAAGCACACACGAGGTCGCTGTCATTACGAACGCGGCACACAGCAGCGCCCAACCGACCTGGTCGACGGCACCCGCTATGGTAATGGTGACCAGAACCGCCGCGGTTGTTTCGGAAATGACCCGCACAAAGTTCATCGCAATGATGTGCGTTCCCACATCTGCTGCCAATGGGTGGATGCTGTGGGCCAGTCGACCGTGCCGCTCGCCGAGTTCCGCCATCGCCGCCCGCGACAGCACGGAGAGTGCCGAATCAGCAGCAGCAAGCAAACCGCCAAGGCCGACCAGGGCGGCGGCAAGCAGTACAAACAGTATGGTGAGTCCGACGCTCATCTGACCGTCGGCTCGGGTGCCACGCCGGAGAGCGAACCACCCTCTGGATCGGTTGCGGCGAAACTGAGCAGAATATCCCGCTGCAGTCCAAACATTTCCCGTTCCTGCTCCGGCTCGGCGTGATCAAAACCAAGCAGGTGAAGAATGCCGTGCGTCAGCAGCAGTTTGATTTCGTCAAGCGTGGCATGCCCCGAAGCCGCCGCCTGGTTCGCGGCAACCTGCGGGCAGATCACCACATCACCGAGCAGACCCGGCGGGGTAACCTGATCCGCCGTGCCGGGCCGAAGTTCGTCCATGGGGAAACTGAGCACATCTGTTGGGCCGGGCTCATCCATCCACTGCACGTGCAGTTGCTCCATTGCGGACTCGTCGACAAGCACCACGGCAAGTTCAGCGTCGGCGTGCACGTGCATGCAGTTGAGCGCGTACGACGCGAGGCGGCGAAGCACCGCTTCGTCCACACGCATACCCGATTCGTTGTTCAACTCAATGCTCATGCGGTCTGCGACCTTCCCTGTGACTGCCCGCGGGAGGTCACCTGCGCGGCTTGGCTTTCATCATAACTCGTGTAAGCGTCGATAATTCGACCGACCAGACTGTGGCGCACCACGTCTGCACTTTCGAGCCGAGCAAAGTGAATATCATCCACCCCGTCGAGTATCGCACTCACGTGACGCAGGCCGCTCGAGCCGCCGGGAAGATCGACCTGGGTCACATCTCCCGTAACGACCATTTTGGAACCAAAACCGAGCCGCGTGAGAAACATTTTCATTTGTTCCGGCGTGGTGTTTTGCGCCTCATCCAAAATCACGAAGGCATTGTTCAGGGTGCGGCCACGCATATAGGCGAGTGGCGCGATCTCAATCGCACCGCTCTCGATCAGCTTTGGAATCGTTTCGCCCTCTACCATGTCGTTGAGCGCGTCAAACAGCGGGCGAAGGTACGGATCGATTTTCTCTTCGAGGCTGCCCGGAAGATAGCCGAGACGCTCCCCAGCTTCCACCGCTGGTCTCGTCAGAATCAGCTTGCTCACTTCTTTAGCCTGCAAGGCCTGGACCGCTTTCGCGACCGCGAGGTACGTTTTTCCGGTCCCCGCCGGACCGATCCCAAACACGATGGTGTGCGATTCAATCGCATCGACGTAGTCGCGTTGGCCAACGGTTTTGGGGCGGATCAGCTTGCCCTTCGCGTTCAGAATCACGGCGCCCAGCACACCGGCGGCCGTCTCGGGGCGCTGCGCTTTCGCCAGTACGCTCGACGTGTGCACATCTGACGAGGTGGGAGCAACCCCACCGTGCGTCAATGCAACCAGATCACGCACCACGCGCTCGGCATCGCGCACCTGAGCCGGCTTACCGTTCAACACCAGCCGCGCGCCGCGCAGATGCACCCGGAGGCTCGGAAACTGCTGCACCAATTCGGTCAACAGCCGATCATCAGGTCCGATGAATGCCTGCACGTCGACACCCTCGATGAGAATCTGCACCGTTGACTCGAGCGCGACCTCGCCAGAACGCTCTGACCCCTGCCGTGACGCCGCCTCGGACGCCTGCTGCGCGCTCACGGGGTGGTTCCCACAGAAGATTCTGCCAGTCCACCCGCGAGCACGTGCGCGTGCACATGCATCACCGTTTGACCCGCCGACTCGCCGGTATTGAACACGAGGCGGAAACTCCCATCGGCATGCGCATCCGCCACCTGCTGCGCAACAGCGACCAGCTCGGCGAGCAGCTGCGGGTCTGCTGCGGCCAGCTCCGTGACCGTGCGATAGGCAGCGGTTTTCGGAACAACCAAAATATGCACCGGAGCCTGCGGTGCAATATCGCGAAACGCCAACACGCGCTCGGTGTCGGCAACGATCGAAGCCGGGATTTCTCCGGAAATGATCTTGCTGAATACGGTTGATTCCTCAGTCATACCCCCAGTCTATCGAGGTTCACCCACACCGCGGGCGGTACCAGGCCGTTAGGCGGCGACGGTGAGGATAGGTAGCATGGAATGATGAGCATCCCGCCCACAATCGAGCCGCAGCACACGAGCCTCCACCTGGGGGCATACGATGACCGCCTGCTCGGCAAATCCGTGCAAGGCCGGCACCTCGTGCAACACAGCGGGCAGGTGCAGGCAGGGGATATCTTCATCGCGCTGGGCAGCACCGGGGCTGATGGCAGCGCGTTCATCTCGGAGGCCTTTGCGCGCGGGGCGTCCGCGGCGCTGTTCGATCCAGCCATCGGCAGCAACCCCGGAGCGCACCCCGCAGCGATCCCAATCAGGCAACTTGGGCGGCACCTCGGCGACATCACGAACGAGTTCTACGGGAAACCAAGCGAACAGCTGAATGTGGTCGGCGTCACCGGAACCAACGGCAAAACCTCAACCGTGCAGATGCTCGTACAGGCGTGGCAACACCTCGGCGTCCGGGCGGGAAGCATCGGCACCCTCGGTGCTGGCCTGCCGGGATCGTTCACCGCCACCGGGCTGACCAGTCCGCCTGTCAGCCAAACCCAGCGTTTTCTTGCCGAGTTCTTGACGGCAGGCGCAGCCGCCGCCGCGATCGAGGTGAGTTCGCACGCACTCGTGCAGCAGCGAGTCGCCGGTGTGCAATTGCGCACCGCCGTCTTCACAAACCTCACCCGCGAACATCTGGACTACCACCACAGCCTCGAAAACTATGCGGCCGCCAAGGGACTCCTCTTCACCCAGGCAGGCCTCGAGCACGCCGTCATCAACCTCGACGACCCCGTCGGGCGAGCGTTCGCCGCAACTCAAGCGGCGCATCTGCGCGTCATCGGGGTGAGCTCACAGGGGGCTCCCGACGCCACCATCACGGCGCAAGATATCGCGCTCACCCCCAACGGCATCACGTTCACCCTCGGGATCGCGGGTTCCAGCACACCCATCACGAGCCCACTCCTCGGCAGGTTCAACGTC
Organism: uncultured Microbacteriaceae bacterium; assembly: GCA_964440395.1. Classification (GTDB taxonomy): domain Bacteria; phylum Actinomycetota; class Actinomycetes; order Actinomycetales; family Microbacteriaceae; genus CAYTSH01. Next base: position 9,112 of record CAYTSH010000042.1, on the reverse strand, counting down.
GACAACCTGCTCGCGGTCGCCGGTGTGCTGCTCGCGGAAGGGCGAACGCTCAGCGAAATCGCATCCTGCCTCCAACAGCTCACACCGGTTTTCGGCAGGATGAATCGCATCGCAGGCAACGCCGATGCCCCCCAGGTCATCATCGACTACGCGCACACGCCAGACGCGCTCGAACAATCCCTCCGGGCACTCACCGAACACGCAACCGGCCGCATTATTACGGTGTTCGGCTGCACGGGGGACCGGGATCGCGGCAAACGACCAGAAATGGCAACAATTGCCGAACGGTACTCCGCACAGGTCATCGTCACCGACGACGACCTGCACCACGAAGACGGTGCGGCAATCTTTGCCGACATTCGCCGGGGCTTCGCCCACCCAGAACGGGTCACGGAAATTCACGACCGTGCGTCCGCAATCGCGGCCGCATTGGCCCAAGCCACGCCCGCAGATATCGTGCTCATAGCCGGCAAAGGCCACGAAGCGGTGCAATACGTCGGTGCCGAAGCGCGACCCTACAGCGACACGGAAACAGTCACCCGGCTCCTTGCGGAACGCCGCCAGAACTCCCCCGAAGCGCCATAAGCTGACCGGCAGCTGCTGACCGGCACCGGCTGACCGGCGCCTGCGCAACCAGCGGTTACCAGCGCCCCAGCGCCACGTTAATCAACCCCAGGGCAACCGGTCCGGCGGTCGACGTGCGCAACACACTCTCACCGAGCCGAACCGGGATAGCACCCGCATCGGCAAGCACTGAAAGCTCGCGCGGGGTAATACCACCCTCCGGCCCCACCAGCACGCAAATACTCCCCCGCGGGCTCTCCGGCTCAATATCACCCCGGCGCAAATCCGAGAGGCGCAGCGTTGCTGACGGCTCCAAGATGAGCAACCGGTCAATCCCGGTATGTTGCAGCAAACTAGCCGTCGACTCCGGCCGCAGCACCTGAGCTACCCACGGGCGAAGCGACTGCTTCGTCGCCTCCCGCGCCACCTTCTGCCAGCGTTCCACGCCGCGATCAAGCTTCTCGCCGGACCAGCGCGAAACCGAACGCTCGGCCTGCCATGGCAGCACAGCATCCACCCCCACCTCGACCGCAGCTTGCACGGCACGCTCATCACGGTCACCCTTAGCGAGCGCCTGCACGAGCACCAAGCGAAACTCCTCCAGCGGATGCACCCGCACCGATTCCACCCGAAGCTGCACCCGACGACTCTCAACTGCGACCGCAACACAGGTGGCTTGCACACCGAAGCCGTTGCCCAGCAACACCCGCTCCCCCACGCGCACGCGACTCACCGTCGCGGCGTGCCGCGCCTCATCACCAGTCAGCGAGAGCACATCGCCAACCACAAACGCCTCAGCGGGCAGCGATTCATCGAGGAAAAGTGAGCTCATGAAGCTAGCCTAGCCGCGGAACAATCGATCACGAAGCTTGCTGAACACGCCCAAATGCGTCTGACCCAGAGACGGCGCCGGGGCGTTCAGCCGCTTAGCCAGTTGGCGAACCAGCTCCTTCTCCTTGTTGCCAAGCCGTGTCGGCGTGACCACCTGAATCGCGATCCGCAAATCACCCCGGGAACTGCCCCGCAGTTTCGTGATCCCACGACCAGGCACCGTCAAAATCTCAGCGCTCTGCGTGCCAGGTTTCACCTCGATCGTGATCGGCCCGTCGAGCCCATCAACCGTCGCGGTCGTGCCCAACATCGCGTCGGTCACTGCGACCTCAAGCGTGCACAAGAGATCATCGCCATCACGACTAAACACGTCGTGATGCGCAATCTTAAACTCGATAAACAAATCACCGTTCGGGCCGCCCGCAGGTCCTGCCTCGCCGCCGCCGCGAAGCTGCAGTCGGGAACCCGACTCAATGCCGGAAGGAATCTCAACGGTAATGGTGCGCCGTGCGCGAGTGCGACCCTTCCCGCTACACGTGACACACGCCGTCTCAATGACATCTCCGTGCCCCTGGCACGCCGAACAGGGTTGATTCGTAACCACGTTGCCAAACAGCGAACGAACCTGGCGCTGAATCATCCCGCGCCCACCACCCACCGTGCACACAGTGGGAGACGTGCCCGGCTGACAGCACGATCCCTGGCACGACTCACACACCACCGCGGTATCAATCGTGACCTCACGACTCGACCCAAACAGAATGTCCTGCAGCTCAACATCCAACCGAATCAAAGCGTCCTGACCGCGCTGCGCACGATCGGCAGGTCCCTGCTGCTGGAAACCGCCACCAAAAAACGACTCAAAAATATCGCCAAAACCGCCAAAACCGCCCTGGCCACTCTGACCACCATGATCATACTGTTGCCGCTGCTGCGGATCACTCAACACCTCATAGGCGTGCGTGACCAGCTTAAACTGCTCCTCAGCCTCAGGACTCGGATTGACATCCGGGTGCAACTGCCGAGCCAAACGGCGATACGCCTTCTTAATGTCCTCCGGGCTCGCGTCACGCGCTACACCCAATACCTCATAATGGTCAGCCACCTAGGGCCACTCCCTCTCTTCATTTGTATCTGCCTAAACCAAAACCTCGCGCGGCATTGCCAAACACCACACAACACTGTGGGCACCTTCAAGCCGCAATCAACGAATGCTATTCCTCGCCAAACATTCGACTCAAGTACCGCGCAACTGCGCGCACAGCAGCCATATTACCCGAATAATCCATTCGGGTTGGGCCAAGCACAGCCAGCCGCGAAGAAGCCTGCGGCGACGTTTCAAACTCCGCCGAAAGCACCGTAGTCTGCTCGAACCCGGCAAACTCATGCTCACGGCCAATACTCACCCCCACACCATCACCGTCCCGGCGCAACTCATCCAGCAGCCGAAGCAGCACCACCTGCTCCTCAATCGCGTCAAGCAACGGCGGCAACTGCGCGCCAAAATCCTGCTCCGTGCGAACCAAATTTGCCGCGCCAGAAACCACGATCCGGTCACTGCGGTTCGTGGAACACTGCTCAGCAAGCCCGGCCAGCAACTCCGCCTGCACGGAACGCAGGTTGGCAAGCCAGTGCGCCGAACGCTGGGACTCAGCCACGGCATCCACCCCCAATGGAGGCCGAACGCCAAGGCACAACTCCTCGCGAAGCGCGAGGATGTGCACCGCCGCCTCGGCAAGATCGCACTGCAACGCCACCGCAAGCACCGCATCCCGCACGGCACGAAGCATCGAATCCGTCACCAACGATTCCCAGTCCGAGACACCGCAGCCACGCAGGTCAAGCGTGCGCTGATCCACCACGCCTGTGTCAGCAATCAGCACCGACAACACGCGCCCACTGCCCAACACAACAAGTTCAAGATGCCGCACCCGGTTATTCGCCAACGATGGAAACTGCACCACAGCGACCTGGTTCGTGAGATGCGAAAGCAATCTTGCGGTGCGATTCAGCACGTCTGCCAAATCGAACGACTCCGACAAAAACTGTTCAATCGCCTGCCGCTGCCCCGCGCTCAACGGGCGGCGAGTGGCCAAGCGATCAACAAACACCCGGTAGCCTTTGTCAGTCGGAATGCGCCCCGAAGACGTGTGCGGAGCGATGATCAGCTCCTCCTCCTCAAGCAGCGCCATGTCGTTGCGGATCGTCGCAGCAGACACCCCAAACGAGTGCCGATCGACAATCGATTTCGAACCAACCGGTTCGCTTGAAGTCACGTAATCAGTCACAATCGCACGCAACACCTCAAGCCCACGATCAGTAACCAACTCACACCTCCAGACCAGAAACAACTTGAGACATTCGACCCAGGCGGCCAACACACATTCTACCCGAGAGCGCCGGCGATGACCCGTTATTCGAGCAGGCGGTGCACCACCAAATCCGCAAGCAGCCGGCCACGAACCGTCAACACAGCCCGCCCCGAAATCGCGGCACGACCATCAAGCAAACCATCCGCGATCAACCCAGCAACCGCAGCCCTGCCCGCAGCGCTGAGCAGATCCAACGAAACGCCAGCCACGGTGCGCGATTCCAACAGCACGCGCTCCGTACGTCGGGTCTGTCGATCCAGCACCTCGCGTGCCTGCGCCGGCGAATCCCCAGCGTGCAACCGGTTCGCATACGCCACCGGGTGCTTCACGTTCCAAAACCGCACCCCGCCCACGTGGCTGTGCGCCCCGGGGCCGACACCCCACCAGTCCTCACCCGTCCAATACGCCTGATTGTGTCGTGACCGGTGCGCCGGATCGCTCGCCCAGTTGCTGATTTCGTACCAGTGCAACCCCGCCGCCTGCAGCAGATCATCAGCAAGCTCATACATGTCAGCGTGCAGATCATCGTCTGGCTCCGGGTACACCCCGCGCCGAATCTGCCCGGCGAGCTTCGTGCCCGCCTCCACGATCAGCGCATACGCCGAAACGTGATCGGGTTGCAGCGCAATCGCTGATTCCAACGAATGCCGCCAATCCGCGAGGCTCTCACCCGGCGAACCGTAAATCAAATCCACACTCACCTGCAGCCCGGCAGCTCTCGCCCAGGCCACAACCTGCGGCAGCCGTGCCGGATCATGGGTGCGATCCAGCGTCCGCAACACGTGCGGCACCGCCGACTGCATGCCGAAACTCACCCGAGTGAAACCCGCCCGGGCGAGCGCCTGCAAATAGTCCGCATCAACCGAGTCCGGGTTCGCCTCCGTGGTGATTTCCGCACCCGGCGCAAGCGGAAACCGCGCCCGAATCGAATCGAGCATGGCCACCAGGTGCTCCGCGGGCAGCAACGTCGGGGTGCCGCCACCAAAAAACACCGTCTGCACCGGCCGCTCGGCCACCCCGGCATCCCCCAACACCCGCCGGGCGAGCTCCAGTTCCAGGTCGGCCAGCGCAGCAAAATCGTGCGGGTTGGCACCGGGCCGTTCCGCCGTGGTGTACGTATTGAAATCGCAATACCCGCAGCGCACCCGGCAGAACGGCACGTGCACGTAGAAACACAGCTGACGATCCGGCGCACCGTCACGCACCTGCGGCGGTAGGGAGCCGTCCCGCGGCGCGGGTTCACCGACCGGTGGCTGCGCCGCCATCAGTCGTTGGGTTGAATCGATCGCGGATGCCCGGGTTCGGTCGCCTCCGCGGCAAGCTCCCCAGCCGGCTCAGCACCGTCTTGCACGCCCGCAAGCACGCTTTGCACGGGAAGAAGTGCCCGCAGCTGCTTGGTTGCCCGCTCTTGCGCGACCCGAATCGCGCCCAGCTGCTTCGGGTTTTTCCACAGGGACGTGGTGAGTTCGTGAAACCCGCGATACATTGCCCACACGCTGTCGTCGTCGCGGTGCTGCACCACGAAGCGCTCCTCACCCACAACCCCCTCGGCGTCCATGGTGCCGATGGCGAAACCAAACTGGCGTTGCTCAGTCACCACATACACCACCCGCACCCGGCGCGCCTGTTCGCCCCAGGTAATGGTTGCCGCCTGACCCGCACTCAGAAAGGCTTCACCCTCTGCGGTAAAAAGCTGCTCCTGCATTTCCGCGACCGTCATGGGTTGACCGTCGCCATCAAACACGACGCCGGTGTACTGCGTTCCGGTACCGTCCTCAACATCAGTCACCGTCGCGCCGGCACCGCGCTGCGCGCCCCAGGTCATCAGGCTTGCGCTTGCAATGCGGAACCGCTCAGAGCCGCTCCCCAACCGCACCTCGTCTTCGCTCGGGGTTGCACCCTCCGGCGGGAAGCGCATGATGTCTGGATCCCTGGAGGCACCAACGGCGCCATAGGACACCGACAGGTCGCTGTGGGTACTTCGACGGCGCACTATTTTTTGTCCTTAGACTCGGTGTCACCAGAAAGCGCTGCAATAAACGCTTCCTGAGGCACCTCAACCCGGCCCACCATTTTCATGCGCTTTTTGCCCTCTTTTTGCTTCTCCAAGAGTTTACGTTTGCGCGAAATATCGCCGCCATAGCACTTCGCCAGCACATCTTTGCGGATCGCCCGGATGCTCTCCCGAGCAATAATCCGAGCCCCGATCGCCGCCTGAATCGGCACCTCAAACTGTTGGCGGGGAATCAGCTCGCGCAACCGCGTCGTCATCATCACGCCGTAACTGTAGGCCTTATCGCGGTGCACAATTGCGCTAAACGCGTCCACCTGCTCGCCCTGCAGCAAAATATCAACCTTCACCAGATCAGCACTCTGATCGCCGGCAGGTTCGTAGTCGAGGCTCGCATAACCCTGCGTTCGACTCTTCAAATGGTCAAAAAAGTCGAACACAATCTCGCCGAGGGGCATGTTGTAGCGCAGCTCGACCCGATCCTCACCAAAATATTCCATGCCAAGCAGCGAACCGCGGCGGGACTGGCACAGCTCCATAATCGCGCCAACATAGTCTTTCGGCGCCAAAATAGCCGCCTTCACAACGGGTTCGCGAACCTCAGCAATTTTGCCACCCGGAAACTCACTCGGGTTCGTGACCGTGACCGTCTTTTTATCGTCAGTCGTGACCTCGTAAATCACCGACGGCGCGGTCGCAATCAGATCAAGATCAAACTCGCGTCGGAGCCGCTCCGAAATAATCTCAAGATGCAACAGTCCCAAAAATCCGACCCGGAAACCGAACCCCAACGCCACGGAGGTTTCTGGCTCATAATTGAGCGCGGCATCCGACAATTTTAATTTATCGAGCGCCTCACGCAGCACCGGATAATCGCTGCCGTCGATCGGATACAACCCAGAAAACACCATCGGCTTCGGATCGGTATAGCCGGGAAGCGCAGCGGTCGCGGGCTTCGCATTCGCAGTAACCGTATCGCCCACCTTCGACTGGCGCACATCCTTCACACCCGTGATCAGGTAGCCCACCTCGCCCACCGACAAACCCCGCGAAGGCTGCGGTTCAGGCGAACTCACACCAATTTCAAGCAGTTCATGCACCGCCCGGGTCGACATCATCTGAATCTTCTCACGAGGCGCCAGACTGCCATCGACCATGCGCACATACGTGACCACGCCCCGGTACGGGTCATACACAGAATCAAAAATCATGGCGCGGGCGGGCGCATCCTTATCGCCAACCGGTGCAGGCACGCGCTGCGTCACGCGGTCAAGCAGCGCCTCAACACCCACACCCGTCTTGCCAGAAACCAGCAAAACGTCATCCGGGTCGCCACCGATCAGATTCGCCAACTCCTTCGCATACTTCTCCGGATCGGCCGCCGGCAAATCAATCTTGTTCAGCACGGGAATAATCTCAAGATCGTTCTCCATGGCAAGATACAGGTTCGCCAGCGTCTGCGCTTCGATACCCTGCGCGGCATCCACCAGCAGCAGCGCACCCTCGCAGGCAGCCAACGAACGCGAAACCTCGTAGGTGAAGTCAACGTGGCCCGGGGTGTCGATCATGTTCAGGGCATATTCCACCCCGTCCACCTGCCACGGCATGCGAACCGCCTGGCTTTTAATAGTGATGCCGCGCTCGCGCTCAATATCCATCCGATCCAGGTACTGGGCGCGCATGTCCCGGTCGCTCACCACACCGGTCAAATGCAGCATGCGGTCAGCGAGCGTCGATTTGCCGTGGTCGATATGTGCAATGATGCAGAAGTTTCGAATCACCGAAGGGTCGGTGGCGGCAGGAATTGGCGGGTGTACAGATCTTGGGGACATCACGGAATATTCTCCCATACCTTCGCCCCGGCTGCACCAATCGGGGCGAAGGCGCTACACTCAAACACGAACCGCAGCAGAGAAAGAGCACCGGATGCCCAGCAACGAAGCCCCCAACCAGCCTGAAGCAGCAACCAGCCCAGGCGGCATCCTGGTTGCCGGCGAAGCCCTCATCGACCTCATCAGTCAACCAGATGGCAGCTACCTCCCCGTCGCGGGCGGCTCACTCCTCAACGTCGCGGTCGCCTGCCAGCACCTCGGCACCCCGACAGAACTGCACACCCGCCTGAGCACCGATGCGCTGTCCAACCCGATTCGACAAAAATTGCAGCACTACGGCGTGGGTCAACGATTCATTGCAGAAACGACTGACCCCACCACGCTCGCAATCGCCACAATCGGCGACAACGGGGGTGCCAGCTATAGCTTCTACGTCACCGGAACCGCAAACGTAGCCTGGCAACCAAGCGACCTCCCGCCCGCAACGCACACTCCCCAGGCACTGCACATCGGCTCATTCGTGCTGTCACTCGAACCGGCAGGCAGCGTGCTGCGCAGCTACACAACCACACTGTGGGAACGCGGCAACACCACCATCACCTTCGACCCCAACATCCGACTCGGCATGGGGCAGACACCAACCGCCGAAGCAGCACGAGTTCTTGCGCAACTTAGCACCGTGCACCTGGTCAAGGCGAGCGACGAAGACCTCGAAACGCTCTTCCCAGACACACCAGCCGAAGACATCATCAGCGGCTGGGCGGTGCAACACGGCATCACCGCAATCCTCACCCGCGGCTCGGCGGGTGTGCTGTTGGTGCGCCCGGACGGAACGTCACTGCGGGTGCCAAGCCACCCAGCGCATCCACTCATTGACACCGTTGGTGCCGGCGACACCTTCTGGGGCGCCATACTGAGCGAACTCGACCGCCGCGGCGTGCTCGGCAGCGACGCCCACACCACGCCCACACAACGCCTCACCACACTCAGCGATGCCGACTGGATCGAAAGCCTCACCTTCGCCGCCGCAGCCGCCGCCCTCGTCTGCCAACAGGCCGGTGCGGTGCCGCCGACCCGCGCGGAGGTCGACGCCGCACTCGCTACGCGCCGCTCAGCAACGTAACCAACCGCGCGATCTCCACGGTCAACGCCTCCCGCGCCGGCGCGAACGCCTTGCGGGTGTCAACCAGTGCGGGATCTGCCAGCAGCACCTGCCGAAGACCCGCCGAAAACACCGCGCTCACGTGCGTGCCAATGTTGATTTTGCGCATGCCCGCGGCAATGGCCAGCCGCAAATCTTCGTCCCGAACGCCCGAAGAGCCGTGCAGCACTAGCGGCACGGGAACGGCGGCAGCCAGTTCGGCGATCCGGTCAAAATCAAGCGTCGCGGTTCGTTCCCGCATGGCGTGCGTGCTGCCAACCGCCACCGCAAGCGCATCAACACCCGTCTCAGCCACAAAAACGGATGCCTCGGCCGGATTGGTTCGGACGCCCGGCGCGTG
>CAYTSH010000041.1:0-13386 GCA_964440395.1 uncultured Microbacteriaceae bacterium | reverse complement strand
GACTTCGTCGACGCCGCGACCGACGAGGTGTTCTCCAGCCAGACCTGGCCGTCAAACGAATAGAGCGCGCGGGCGCGAGGGGACAAGCTGGCGGAGGATAGGGGATTCGAACCCCTGAGGGCTTGCACCCAACACGCTTTCCAAGCGTGCGCCATAGGCCACTAGGCGAATTCTCCAGGAGCCGCTTGGCGAACCAAGCAACCTCAATAATACTACCCCGTTGCGGAGCAGAACCAAAGCCAGCAGGTCGGCGGGCACACTGACACTGGCACTATACACCTGGTGTATAGTGGAGTGAGTTGTTAGAATACGTATGTGCCCGCACAGAACGCGCTAGCACAACGATGTGATTGAATACAGAACAAAACCGTGCAACCTGAATGGATCCCCATGAGCAACACAGGTACCACCGCTGGAAGGAAGCAGCGAGGCAGCGCCGCCAACGGCATCCAACCCAATCGAAGCCTGCGCGCCGCAGCGCTCCTCAGCGCCGCGAGCCTCCTCCTCAGCGGCTGCTCCATCCTCGGCTTCAACCGAAACGGCGACAACGCAACAGCGCAAAGCCCCCTCCAAAAATACTTTGACGTCATCTATCGGGTAGACGACGCAACGGATTATGACGAAGACTATTACAAAGCACAGTCAGCGAAAAGCGAAGAAATCATCGCCAGCTGCATGATGGAACAGGGCTTCGAATACACCCCCGTCGACTACTTCAAAGAACAAGGCACGTTCGACGATGCGGCCGTGTACAACGAATTTTATGAAGGCATTGGCAGCCGAGAATGGGCCGAAAAGAACGGATACGGCATCACAACCGCCCCCTACCTCACCCAGCCACCCCAAGATGGCGGGGCAGGACAGCAATTCACCGACCCCAATAGTGAATACGTCGCGTCGCTCACCGAAAGCGAGCGCAAAGCATACGAAGAAACACTCTACGGGGCGAACGTTCCAACCGAATCAGACCAAACCGACAGCGAGCTCGCAGAAGAAAACGAGACGGCACGCTTCGACTGGACAACCCAAGGGTGCGCCGGCAAGGCAAGCCACGAAGTGTGGGGCAGCGAAGAGCCAACAGAAGAAGACCCGGATCTTCAGGCCATCCAACAGGAAATCAGCAACCTCTACACCGACATGACAGAAACAACAGAATACCGCGCGCTCACCAAAGCGTGGAGCGACTGCATGGCCGACGCTGAATTCGCGGGCCTCACCGAACCCAGCGACGCACAGAACCTCATCAACAACGAGTTCAACGAACTCAGCATGCCCCAAGAACCCACCCAACGCTCCGGCGAGGAAGATGCAGCCAGCCCGTCGGCATCATGGCCCGGCGTCACGGCATACATTCAACCCGCTGGCACCATATCGGACTGGAATATCGATCCCAAAGCCCTCGCAACCCTCAAAGAAAAAGAACTCGCCATCGCCGTGGCAGACTTCGACTGCCAAGAATCGGTGAACTTCGAGGCGGAAACCCTCAACATTCAGCACGACGTTGAGCAGGAATACCTCGACACCCACAAAGAACAGCTCGACGCGCTCCTCGCGAAATACAGCAAAAAATAGCCTGCCCGCCGAAGAAAAGAATAAGGAATCAGCATGAACCGCTCACTACTGACACTCAGCCTCGCAACGCTCACCACGCTCAGCCTCGCGGGGTGCTCAATCCTCGGCATCGGCGCTGACAAAGAAGCCGGCAGCGAAAACATGATGGAACTGCTCAGGAACAGCCCCATCAGCAAATACCTCGAACCAATCACAAGCGGCATGAATCTCAGCCAAAGCGAACTCGATGAACAGATGAAACAAGCCGAAGAAATCGTTGCTGCCTGCATGAAAGAACAAGGATTCGAATACACGCCAACCCAATACGGCAGAGGCGGAGTCGTCATCGGCGATGACGGACCCTACAAAGACTACGGCACCAGAACCTTCGCCGAAACCTACGGTTACGGCGTGACCACGATCGACCCAACAACCTTTGGAGACGAGGGCAACGTGGAACTCGAAGACCCAAACGCCGCCTACGTCGAAAGCCTCAGTGACTCAGAACGCGACGCCTACTACGAGGCGCTCTACGGTTCCATGTCAGACCCGGCACCCATCCCCGAAGACGAGGGCGACACCACCGATGAGACAACCAGCGGAAGCAGCTCAGGACCAGCATTCAGCTACGACTGGGAAAAAGCCGGCTGCCGCGGCAAAGCAGATCACGAAACCATCGACAAAACCAGTGGCGGAGACGTCTACAGCGACCCAAAATACAGCAAACTCTTCGAGGAAATCAGCGAGCTCTACACCAAAACCGAAGAAGATAGCACCTACCTGGCCGCAATCGACAACTGGTCAAACTGCATGGCAGACGCAAACTACCCCGGCTACAAAAACCCCCAAGACCCCATCAACGCCATCAGCGAAGAATACAGTCAACTGTTCGGCGGCCCCGGCCCAAGCACCGGGGGCGAAACCGAAGACATCGAAACACCCACCGCCCCGTCGCCCGACCCAAGCAAACTCGCCGCACTGCGCGAAAAAGAAATCAAAATAGCCGTCGCCGACTTTGACTGCCAACAAACCACGAAAGTGCAAAGCATTCGAGCAAAAGCCCAATACGCCCTCGAAAAAGAGTTCATCCAAAACCATCGCGACGAACTCGACAGCATGCTCGCAGAATACGCCAAAACCGAAAAATAACCCCGCGCCCCACACCCCGCACGGCCAACCACTCAGGGAATCCACACCACTATGGCATTACCACCCAATCTCGGCGACGCACCCACCGCGCAACTGCCACAAACCACACCAGCCGACCCCGGCATCCCCCCAATCGAACCGCCCACAGAACCAGCAGACACGGCAGCGCAACCAGCCAAAAACGTTCGACCCGCACTCGCCGGCAAACGGCTCGTGCTGGTGCTCGCAATCGTTGCGATACTCGCGATGGTTGCCGGGGTGGTGCTCAGCCGATTCATCGAATCCCCCGCCGAAGCCGCCGCCAAAGCCAGCCCGCCACCGCCCGGCCTCATCACCGTTCCCATCGAACAACGCACCATCTCCAACACGGTCACCACGCGCGGCGACGTGCGCTACGCCGACGCCGTCGAAATCAAACCCGAAGCCAGCACCACCGGTGCAAGCATCGTTACGGGGCAAATCCCCAAAGTCGGTGACACCTTCCAGCCAGGTTCCGTAGCGCTCGAAGTCGCCGGCCGCCCCGTCATCGTGCTGCCCGGGGAACTGCCCGCGTATCGCAGCCTCAAATACGGCCTCACCGGGCCGGACGTGCTGCAACTCAAACAGGCGCTCGCCGCGATGGGGTTCGACTCGGGCAGCCTTGAAAGCGACCTCTACGAAGAAGCAACCGCAACCGCCGTCACCCAGCTCTACAACTCCATCGGCTACGACCCACCCTCCAACGCGGTTGGCGCAGACGGCAAATCCGCGGACGATCCGGTGAAACAAGCAAAAACGCAACTCAGCAACGCCCAAAAAGCGCTCGCATCGGCGCAGAAAGCACTGGCCGAAGCCCAAAAACCAGACCAGGTCGCGCGCACCCAGGCAGATAACGCCGTGCGCGAAGCGGAACGCGCGCTGGCAACCGCCCAAGCGACTGGCACACCCAACGAGATCGCCGCGGCACAAGACAACCTGCGCCTGGTCGCCCTCCAGCGCGATCAGGCCTACGCCCCCAAAGACACCTCCGCGGAGGCCGATGCCGTGAGCAGCGCCTATGACGCGCTCACCCTCGCGGAGCAGGACCTCGTCACGGCGGAACAAAATGCGCTCACCCCGCTCCCCTCGAGCGAAATCTACTACCTCACAAACCTTCCCCGCCGGGTGGACGACGTCAAAGTCACCCGTGGTTCGTCGGTGAAAGACGCCGCCATGACAGTCTCCGGCGCAACCCTCACCATCACCGCCACAATCAATAAAGCCGACTCCGAGCTACTCAAAGTGGGCGACACAGCGACCGTGGCGGTGCCCGACGGCAGCACCATTTCGGCAACTATCGAATCCATCACGCAAAAGCAGGCTGATGCAAATTCGAAAACCACTGGCACCAGCTTTCTCGTCACGATGAAACCCAACGAACTCACCGACGCGCAGCTTACGGCGCTGAAAGATCAAAACGTGCGGGTGTCAATTCCCGTCTCCGCCACCAACGGCGAGGTGCTCGCGGTGCCAATCAGCGCGGTGCAGGCTGGCCCCGGCGGTGAAAGCCGAATCGAGGTGCTCACCGGCGAACGCACGAAGAACAACAAAACCGGTCAAACCGATGAGGAAACCGTGCTGGTCACGGTCCAAACCGGCCTGGCTGCGGAAGGCTACGTCGAGATCACGCCGGAAGACCCCGAAACCGCCAAGGTGGGCGCCAAAGTTGTGGTGGGGCGTTGATCGGCAAGGCGGCGTTCACTTCGCCCCGCGCGCAGGCATCAACAGTGGATGCCGTGGCTGTGCTGCCAGCTGAGGGTCCGCCCCCGCCGGTGGTGGAGTTTCTTGAGGTTGCCCGCAGTTTTCCGGGCACCCCGACGGTGCATGCGTTGCGGGCGTGCTCGTTGTCGATCAACACCGGGGAGTATGTCTCCATTGTGGGGCCTTCGGGTTCCGGCAAATCGACGATGCTCAACCTGTTGGGGCTGCTCGATCAACCCACCAGTGGTGATTACCTGCTGGATGGGGTGAATACGAGCACGCTGAACGAAGATGAACGAGCCCATCTGCGGGGCAGCAGCATCGGTTTTGTGTTTCAGTCCTTCCATCTGCTGCCGGGGCGAACCGTGCTTGACAATGTCATTCTCGGCACCATGTATAGCGGGCTGCCGAGGGGGGAACGGGAGGCTCGCGCGTTGGAAGCACTTGAGCGGGTGAACCTAACCCATCGGCTGATGTTCTTGCCGGGAAACCTTTCGGGCGGCGAGCGCCAGCGCGTTGCCGTGGCACGCGCGGTTGTGACCTCACCGCGGATTCTGTTGGCTGATGAACCGACCGGTAACCTCGATGCGGCGAACTCGAACGATGTGATGGAGCTGTTTAGCGAGCTGCACGCCAGCGGGCTCACCCTGATCGTCATTACGCACGACCTGGCCGTGGCGGCCCGTTCGGAACGCAGCATCCGACTGGTCAACGGCGTGCTCCAGCAGGATGCCTCATGAGCCGCTCGACTCGCAGGGCAAATCCGCGCCCGAAGAACAGCTTTAACCTGGTGGATTTGGCGAACGAGGCCATTCAGGGTGTCGGCGCGAAACCGTCACGGCTCGCGCTCACCCTGCTGGGCACGGTTCTCGGCATCCTTTCGCTTGTGGTCACCATTGGACTTTCGCAGACAGCCGCAAATCAGATTAACCGGCAGTTTGATGCGGTTGCGGCAACGCAGGTTGTTGTCGAGCCCGCAAGCACGGGTAACGGCGATCAGAAGAAAGTGACCGGCGTTTTGCCGTGGGATGCCCCCAGCCGGGTGGCGCAGATTGCCGGGGTGAATGCTGCGGCGCTGCTGACGACCGTTGCGAGCGACGGGTTCCTCATTACGGCGGCCGAGATTTACGACCCGGCGGAGGCTGAACGCATCCAGCCGAATATTGTCGCGGCAACCCCGGAACTGCTCGACGTGGTGCGCGGAAGCCTCCAGACTGGTCGGTTCTACGATGCCGGTCATGAACTTCGGCGGGATCGTGTGGTGGTGTTGGGCAGCAAGGCCGCGGAGAAGCTTGGTATCAACCGGGTGGATCGGCAGCCATCCATCTTCATCGATGGCGACCCGTACACCGTCATCGGCATTGTCGATGCGGTGAAGCGCCGCGCGGATCTGCTTGACGCTATCATCGTGCCGCAGGAAACCGCGCGAAGCGCGTTCAACATGGGCAAGGCGGGGGAATTGCAGATCAGGATCGATGTGGGGGCTGGCGAGACGGTGGCCCGGCAGGCACCCATCGCGTTGAACCCCAACAATCCTGAAGGGTTCGATGTGAGTGCCCCGCAGCGCGGCAACGTGCTGCAGGAGAGCGTGCAGGCAGACATTGACGTGGTGTTTTTGGTGTTGGGCGCGATCGCCCTGCTGGCTGGCGGGCTAGGAATTGCAAACGTGACCTTGCTTTCGGTGATGGAACGCGTTGGGGAGATCGGGTTGCGCCGCGCGCTCGGTGCAACCCGCAGGCAGATTGCTGCCCAGTTCGTGGTCGAATCGGTGACCACCGGCATTCTTGGTGGCCTGATCGGTGCCGCCCTCGGCACGTTCACGGTGGTGGTGATTTCGATCGTGCAGGAGTGGGCTCCCGTGCTAAGCATGTGGGTTCCCGTGGGCGGGGCGCTGCTTGGCGGTGTGGTTGGCCTGATCGCAGGCACCTACCCGGCGATCAAAGCTGCACGCATTGAGCCGATCACCGCGCTGCGCGGCGGCGTGTAAACCGGGGCGCTCTCCCCCTGTCGAGTGCTGCTGCGCTGCAACGCTTCGGTTGCATGGGTTAGGGGCTGGTTTGCGGCTGGCGTTGCGCCGCAAACACGTCGGCGAGGGCCGGCTCCAGGCTGGGCCAGTGGAACGTAAAACCGCTTTCGAGTAACCGTTCCGGCAGCACCCAACGGCTTTTAAACAGCAGTTCAGGCTCACTGCGCATCGCCCACAAAACCGGCTCAAGCATCCACCTGTGCGATGGAATGCCCAACGGCACGCCGACGACGCGCCGCAGCGCAGCCATGAGTTCACGGTTGGTTTGCGGTTCGGGGGCGGCCAGGTTGATGGCGCCGGAGAGTGTTGGTGTGTCGCGAATGTGCCACATGGCTCGCAGTGCGTCGCGGGCGTGAATCCAACTGAACTGTTGCCGGCCACGCGTGGCAGCCCACAGCGGTTCCCGCGGACGCTCGGTGCCGTCTTCCGGTGCCCCGCCTTCGGCCTGGCTGAGCCCCCGGTAGCGGCGGTGCGGGAACCATGGGCCGTCGTATTGCGGACCGCCGACGCCCAGTTTGGCCAGGCGAAAAAGTTGTCGCGTTGCGGGGCCGTCCCCGAGCACCACGGCGAGTCGGAGCGCAACGCGGCGGGTTGTGGGGGTTGGTTCGCGAAACAGTTCGTGCTCCCACGCCCTGGCGATGTCGATTGAGAAGCCGGAACCGATTTCGCCGGTGGTTTCGGTTTGGGGCCGGTCAGTGGCGAATCGGTACACGGTTGCGGTGCTTGCGTTTAGCCACAGTTCTGGTGGCGTGCCGGCGCTGCACACCGCCTCCCGGAGCGCCCTGGTGGTCTCCAGCCGCGAGGCCACGAGGGCGCTGCGGTTGCGCTCGGTGTAGCGGCAGTTGACATTTTTGCCGGCCAGGTTGATGAGGAGCGTGGCACCATCAACAACAGCGCGGATGCCGTTGGGGTCGTCCCAGCGCACGTCGCTGCCTGGTCCTCTGCCCACCGTCCGAACGCGGTACCCTTGCCGGGTGAGGTCGGCAACAACGAGCTGCCCGAGGAATCCGGAGGCGCCGGCGACCGCGGCAATTGCGGGTTGCCCGGGCATGCCGGCGAGTCGCTGCTCCCTGCCGGTCAACTTGCACCCACCAGGTTCACGGGGGCGCAACGCTCGTGTCCAGCCACAACAGGCTCTCCCGCCTTATTGGAAACCATTTCACCTCATTCTAGTGTTCTGGGGAGCCGGCTGCAGGTGGTGCTGGTTTCGCCCGGGCTGCCCTCGCTCGCCGGGCTCCCCTGGCTCCCCTGGTTGCACTTCAGACTAGAACCGGGGCTTCCGTTTCATGCGATTGGGGGTAGGGTACAATCGTGGAGGAACGCAAGGGTTCTTGTCGCTCTGCCTGCGAGGCAACCGTTGAGACTCAAGCTCGCCATCTGCATATCAAGGAAGTACCAAAATAATTTATGTCTGAGAATCAAATTATTCGCGGATTCCTTACACCTCCGACCGTGCTCTCTCGTGCTGGCGTGCAGCTTCCTATTGACGGAATCGTCTGGTTGATCGCGATAGCCACGGCCACGTTACTTCGTTTCGATCACGAGTTTGGGCGCGCCTCTTGGGTTGATACGTTCATCTTTACGGGCATCCTTGTGTGCACGCACGCACTCGTAGCGTTACCATTCCGGCTCTACAGAAGCCGTTTCTCCACTGGCAGCCTTGATGAAATGCGGGTGATCGCGCAGGTCACTGCTATCACCGCGGTCATCTGCTGGATACCGCTGCTGGTTTTTGGCACTGGCCTGTTATTTGTGCCGAGGAGCATTGTTCCCATTGCCACCCCCATAGCGTTTCTGGGGTTTGCCCTTTCGCGCTATGTGCAGCGCCTGATGCATGAGCGCAGTTCTGAGCAAGCAAATAGTGTCCGGGAACGCACACTCATCTTCGGCGCCGGCTTCCTTGCAAATCACCTCATCCCGCGAATGAAACAGGATGCCAGTTCAGGGTATTTGCCGGTTGGTCTTCTTGACGATGACCACGGGAAACGAAATGTGCGGTTGCATGGCGTGGACGTGTTGGGGACTTCCGAACAGCTTGCGTCTGTGGTTGCGAAAACGAGAGCAACCACCCTGATTGTGGCAGTTGCGCGCGCGGATGCGGCACTGCTGCGCAAACTTTCAGACACAACCGACGCGCTCGGGGTGCGACTATTGGTGCTCCCGACATTTGAAACGGTGGTTGGGGGCAGCTCTGGATTGTCAGACTTGCGTGAGGTCTCGATCGAGGATCTGATCGGGCGGCATCCCGTTGATACGCAAATCGACACGATTGCCGGATACCTGGTCGGCAAACGGGTGCTGGTTACTGGCGCGGGAGGTTCAATCGGTTCAGAACTGTGCAAACAGATTGCCCGGTTTGGCCCGAAAGAACTCATTATGTTGGATCGGGATGAGACCGGGTTGCAGGCTTCGCAAATCCTGCTTCATGGCCACGGCCTGCTCGATACGAGGGATGTTGTGCTCGCCGATATTCGCGACAAAGACGCGATTCGGCACATTTTTGAGCACCGCAAACCCGAGGTGGTGTTTCATGCTGCGGCGCTGAAACATCTGCCAATGTTGGAGCAGTACCCGCAGGAGGCGTGGAAGACGAATGTGTTGGGCACCCTCAACGTGGTCGATGCCGCACTCCGGGTTGGTGTGGCGACGTTTGTGAACATCTCCACCGACAAAGCGGCAAACCCAACGAGTGTTTTAGGCCACTCAAAACGAATTGCGGAAAAAATCACCGCGTGGGCAGCCGAAGAGACCCAAAAAACCTACTTGTCTGTGCGCTTTGGAAACGTGATCGGCAGCCGCGGATCCATGCTGCCGACGTTCGCAACGTTGATTGAGGCTGGTGGCCCGCTGACGGTCACGGACCCAAACGTGACGCGATTTTTCATGACAACTTCCGAAGCGTGCCAGCTTGTCGTTCAGGCCGGCGGCATTGGCCGCCCTGGCGAGGTACTCATTTTGGATATGGGTGAGCCGGTAAGAATTCTCGATATTGCTGAGCGGATGATTGCGAAGTCTGGCAAGGACATCAAAATTGTTTTTACGGGTCTGCGGAACGGTGAAAAGCTGCATGAAGAGCTAATCGGCTTGGACGAAAGAGACGAACGACCATTCCATCCGAAGATTTCGCACGCCCGAGCGAAATCAATCTCGCCAGACAGTCTCGATTTCAGCGAGTGGCTCCGCCGGTGCAACATAAACGACTCATGAAAGAGGATGCATTGACCGAGCAGATTTATCTCTCCTCACCCGACGTCACCCAGCTCGAAGAGGAAGCACTCCTCCGAGCCTTTCGCTCCGGCTGGGTGGCTCCGGTTGGTCCAGAGCTCGATGCGTTCGAATCAGAGTTCGCGGCACGGGTTGGCGCGAAGCATGCCGTCGCGTTGGGTTCGGGGACGGCGGCGCTTCACCTCGCGCTGCTCGGGGTAGGCGTGAGTCCCGGAGATGTGGTGATAACCGCAACACTCACCTTTATCGCCACTGCAAATCCAATCACGTATCTTGGCGCGACACCTTACTTTGTTGACTGCGATCCTGAAACAGGCAACCTTGATCCGAATCTGGTTGAGGAGGCAATCGTCGAATTGCGCGCCAAAGGGGCGCGAATCGCCGCATTGCTTCCTGTCGATCTTCTCGGAAAAGCAGCAGACTATACCCGGCTCACTGGCATCGCTGAACAGTATGGCATTCCTCTGCTCTGCGATGCGGCGGAATCATTGGGTGCCAGCCATGCGGGCAACCCTGTCGGGTCTTTTGGTCGGGCGTCCGCCTTTTCGTTCAACGGGAATAAAATTATCACCACGTCGGGCGGCGGCATGCTTGTGAGCAACGACGAAGCGTTCATCCGCCGCGCAAAATACCTTTCCACACAGGCAAGGCTACCGGTGGTCCATTATGAGCATATCGATGTGGGTTACAACTACCGGCTGTCGAATCTCAGTGCAGCGCTCGGGCGAGCACAGCTTGAACGCCTCGAACCCATGATGGCTCGTCGGCGCGAGATCAGACAGTTTTACCGAGATACTTTCTCGAATATCGCGGGCGTTGAGCTGTTTGCAGCGCCTTCGCCAGTTTCCGACCAGAACGATAATTGCTGGCTCACGAGCATCACCATTGACCCAGAGCTGTGCAGTTGGACCCCGGATCAGCTCCGAACCGAGCTCGCACGCAATCACATTGAATCAAGGCCACTTTGGAAACCGATGCATTTGCAGCCGGTGTTTGCTGATATGCCGAAGCTTGTCAACGGTTCTTCAGAGCAGTTGTTCGAACGGGGGCTCACCCTGCCGAGTGGCTCTGCGCTCACCGACGATCAGCTCGAGCGTATTCAGAACGTAATCCAGGGACTCACTGAGAAGAGGGGGTGACGACCGTGCCGCTACCGTACGACAAAGTAAAACGATTGTTCGATGTGCTTTCGGCAGGCTTCTTGTTGGTGATCACCTTGCCGTTGCAGGTACTGATCGGCGCGTGTATCGCTGCCACCCTCGGCACGCCTGTGCTCTTTCGACAGCAACGACCAGGGCTTAACGGCGAAGTGTTTTGGCTGATAAAGTTTCGAAGCATGCGCCCCGAAGGGTGCGGAACAGACGCTGAACGTCTCACAAGATTTGGCAGGGCGCTGCGGGCACTGAGCCTGGATGAACTTCCAACGTTGTGGAATGTGCTCAAAGGCGACATGAGCATGATTGGCCCTCGTCCACTGCTGGTCGAATATCTGCCGCTGTATACTGCGGAGCAGGCCCGGCGTCATGAGGTTCGTCCGGGCATGAGCGGCTTGGCTCAGATACACGGCAGAAATGAACTGAGCTGGGAGCAAAAGTTTGCTTTTGACGTTGATTATGTTGATCGCGTATCTTTCGCACTCGATCTCCGTATCGTGTTTTCAACGATTAAAACCGTGCTGTCTCGGCGGGGTATTTCAGCAAGCGGTGCGGCCACCGCGCACAAATTCCAGGGCACACCTGTGACATCACGAGAGAACCCCCAACAACACGACAAGGGCAGCGCATCATGAAAATCTTAGTTACCGGTGGAGCTGGATTCATCGGCTCGAATCTCGTAAAACATTTTAATGCGCACATGCCCGACTGTGACATTGTGGTGTTGGACGATTGCAGCACCGGTTCCCTCGATAATCTTGTTGGTCTTGTCGCTGACGTACGAACCGGAAGCATCCTGGACACCGCTGAACTTGCGAAAGCGATGATAGGGGTGGATGCGGTTGTTCACCTCGCGGCGATACCGAGCGTTCCGCGCTCCATCGCATCGCCGCTACCAAGCCACGCCGCGAATGCAACGGGCACCTTGTTGGTGCTTGAAGCCGCCCGGATGGCCGGGGTCGAGCAGGTTATTGTTGCTTCTTCGAGTTCCGTGTATGGCAGCAACCCGGCGCTCCCGAAATCTGAGTTCGAATGGACGAGACCAATGAGTCCGTATGGGGTGAGCAAGCTTGCAACCGAAGGCTACGCGCTCGCATACAACCATTCGTATCAGATGAAGAATCTCGCGTTCAGATTTTTTAACGTGTTTGGTCCCGGACAATCGGCAGGTCACGCCTACGCGGCAGTGATCCCGAAATTCCTGGAAGCTGCCTTCCGAAACGAAAAACTGATCGTGCACGGCGATGGTGAACAATCTCGAGACTTCACCTACGTTGGCACGGTGTGCGCGGTCATCGCAGACGCAGTAGTCAGGAAGGTTTCGTCAGACCACCCCGTAAACCTAGCCTACGGAACAAACACGAACCTGCTGGAGCTGATCACGATGATCGAGGCGGGTCTTGGCCGCAAACTCGAACGCGAGCACACCGCAGTCAGGACGGGAGACGTGCGCGCCTCGCAGTCTGACGGTTTGCGCGTTCGTGAATTATTCCAAGACATTCATCCAGTGGCGCTCCACGACGGTCTTGGTGAGACAATCGCATGGTTTGCCAGCCAGCAGGGTTAGCGACATGCGTTCTCGAACCGCAGCGAACAGCAAACGCATACTCCTTGGTGTAACCACTGACATCTCGCTTGGGCTCATGACAGGCTACCCTGAATATTTGCACGCTCAGGGTTGGGAAGTTCATATCGTGTCTGCTCCAGGCCCAAACCTTGATCAGCTCAGCACCATTCCCGGCCTGGTTGTGCACGCACTGGATATGCGGCGGGAGCCCGCGCCGATTGCCGATATTGTTGCCCTGGTGCGATGGTGGCGGCTCATCGGAAGAATCCGCCCGCATGTCTTGAGCGTGGGTACCCCAAAGGCCGCATTGCTCGGCATCACCGCCTCCTGGCTTCGCGCTGTGCCGCATCGCCAGTATCTGTTGCGCGGCTTACGGCTCGAGGGCGCGTCAGGCTTACGGGCAAAGATTTTTTGGCTGTTCGAATGGTTCACCATGAAACTCGCTAGCGACATTATCGCGGTGAGCGCGAGTTTGCGAACCGTTGTAATCGAGCGGAACCTCGCGCGCGCGGATCGCATCACCGTAGTAGGTGCTGGCAGCTCTAACGGCGTCAATATTCAACGCTACTACCCGCGATCGTCAACGCCAGCGGAACGTGAGATGCTGCGAGAATCGGTTGGCCTCCGACCTGATCTGCCGGTGATTGGCTTTGTTGGTCGCCTGAGTCCCGGCAAGGGTGTTGAAGACCTGGCGAGCGCCACACACATACTCAAGGATCGGAACGTTCCGGCGCAGGTGCTCGTTGTTGGCGGTGCTGATGGAATGCAGAGCCGGGACTTGGGCCGGCTTTTTCCAGAAGGCTCCTACACTCCGGTGTTCACCGGTCACGTCAAGGACCCGGCCCCGTTCTATGGGGTCATGGACGTATTGTGCTTACCGACGCTGCGGGAGGGGTTTCCCAACGTCGTTCTCGAGGCGGCCGCGTGCGGCGTTCCAGCGGTGACGACCCGAGCCACGGGTGCGCGAGACGCAGTACTCCACGGCAAAACGGGGC
>CAYTSH010000040.1:0-14048 GCA_964440395.1 uncultured Microbacteriaceae bacterium | reverse complement strand
TACAGCGGTGGCTCCGGTGGTGGTGGCTACTACGGCGGCAGCGGAGGCGCAAGCGGCGGTGGCGGCGGTGGTGGCGGTTCCAGTTACATTTCCCGCTCCCCGCTCGTGCTCGCAGCAATCGATGCACCCGGCGGCTCCACCCCGCCCCCCTCAAACTCATACACGATGATTCCCGCGGTGGCACAGATTTCTTGGGCGCCGGCAACCCCGGTGGTGATCTCGCCAATTCCGAACGGGGTCGCCGCAACAACGGCTCCACTGCGGGGAACCGCACAACCGCTCAACACCGTGCGAGTCTACGAAAATGGCACCCTCATTTGTGGCACCGTCGCAGATGCCAGCGGCAACTGGAGTTGCACCCCAACAACCCCATTCGCTCTTGGCTCACACACGCTCGTCGGGGTGCAAACCGACCTGCCCGCAAGCCCGCTCAAACGGTATCCGTTCAGCTCCCCGGTCACATTCACCGCCGTTGCGGCTCCGGTCACACCCGTCATCGTCTCACCGACGAACGGTGCAATCCTGAACACCACCCAACCGATCATCAGCGGAACTGCGGGAAACGGCACCACCGTCACGGTCACCGACGAGAACGGCACGGTGCTTTGCACCGCCCCCGTCGTCTCAAGTAACTGGTCCTGCACCGTAAGCTCGCCAATGACGCTGGCCACGCACACGCTCACCGCATCGGCGAGTGACGGCACGACCACCACCGTCGGCGCGGCAGTGACTGTTAGCCTCGTGCCAAACCCGCCCACCCTCAACCCCACCGCGGGCTCGGTGCTCAGCGGCACGACGCTCCCGAACGGCATCGTCACGGCCTACGCCGGTGACGGTATCACCGCGCTGGGTACCACTACCGCCGACGCAACGGGTCACTTCTCGCTCGCGCTCTCACCGCAGCAAACCAACGGTGCCACAGTGAAGGCGGCTGTGACCGCGACGACCGGAGCCACCTCAGCCCAGGCATCCACCGTTGTGGACACCAACGTGCCTGGCGCGCCCGCACCACAGTATGCGAACGCGCTGCACGTCGTCGGCACGGCAACCCCCGGAACCACGGTCACCGTCTACGCACCAGACGGAACCACGCAGCTCGGCAGCATGATCGTTCCCGCGAATGGGCAATTCTCCATCACCCTGAGCAGCCCGCAAAGCAACAACGCCGTGCTGCAGGTTCGAGCCGTTGACCAATACGGCAACACCTCACCCGCGGCACCTGTGACCGTTGACGCGCAGGCGCCCGCAGCCCCCGTGCTCAGCCCGACCAGCGGGAGCGTGGTGAGCGGGACCGCTGAACCGAACGCATTTGTGACGCTCTACGGACCTGACCAGACCACGGTGCTCGCCAGCGGTCAAGCAAGCCCCACCGGTGCGTTCTCGTTCACCCTCGCCAACCCGCCAACAAACGGTTCGGTGCTCTCCGCGACGGCGACCGACGCCTCGGCAAACACCTCAGGCTTCGGTCAGGTCAGTGTTGACAGCAACCCCCCTGCCGCACCAACGGTTGCCCCCACAATCGGGGCCGGCGTTACGGGAACCGCCGAACCCTTCGCGACTGTTACCGCATACGCCGCCGACGGCGTCACGGTACTCGGCACGACGACCGCCGCCGCGAACGGCTCCTACAGCATCCTGTTCGCCAGCCAAGTGCCGAACAACACTCAAATCCTGGTGCGGGCGGCAGACGCAGCCGGAAACTCATCCGCGGCAACAAGCGTGGTCGCGGACTCTGTTGACCCCGCGCTGCCAGTGGTCAACCCCACCGCAGGCGCCATCGTTACCGGCACGGCAGAGTCCTTCTCCCGCGTGACAATCTACTCATCAGATCTCACCACGCCACTCGGCAGCGCGACGGCAGACGCGCAGGGGAACTTTACGATAACGCTCCAGCCCAGCCAATCCAACGGCACCAACCTGGTCGCATTCGCTGCGGATGCTTCCGGGAACGAATCGTTCGGCACCACATTCACCGTGGACGCGAGCGGACCGCCCGCGCCAGTACTGAACCCTTCACAGGGCGCACTCATCGTCGGCACGGCTGAACCGAATAGCACCGTGACCATCTTAGCCGCTGACCAAACCACCGTGCTGGGCAGTGCGACCGCAACCCCGCAGGGCAGCTTTTCGGTGACGTTGAACCCCGCGCAGCCGGGTGGAGCGCAGGTTTTTGCGAGATCGGTTGACGGCGCGGGGAACGCATCACTGTTTGCGACAATGACGATCGACACGACGCCGCCAGTGCCGCCCACCGTGGACCCCACCAAGGGCGAGACCGTCACCGGGCTCACTGAACCATTCGCCACGGTTACCGTGTACGACTCGAATATGAACCCCCTCGGCAGCGCCACGGCGCTCGCCAACGGGCGCTTCACGGTCACCCTCAACCCGGCGCAACTCGACCAGACGCCCCTGGTCGTCACGGCGACTGATCAAGCGGGGAACACCTCGAACGCAACCAACGCGGTGGTCGATGCCAAGATACCCAACCCGCCCGCAGCGTCACCCACCGCGGGTCGGGTGATCACTGGAACCGCGGAGCCCTTAGCAAGCGTCAAACTGTTCGCTGCCGATGGAACCACCGTCATTGCTACGGTCACGGCGAATGAAACCGGCGCGTTCACGTTCATCCTGCTCGCCCCACTGCCAAATGGAACCGTCTTCCACCTGAGCCAGACCGATGTCGCCGGCAACACCTCCGGACTCAGCACGGGTGCTGCCAATGCGGGGCTCGTGCCAGCACCCACGTTGAACCCGAGCGACGGCAACACGCTCACCGGCTCATCCGTTCCGTTTGCGAGCATTACCGTCTACGCAAACGACCAGGCCACTGTGCTGGGCACCGCGACCGCCGACATTTCGGGATTCTTCACGGTCACGTTTCCCACGCGGCTTGCGGACCTCACAATCCTTCGAGTGACCGCAACAGATGCGCAACTCAACCAGTCCGAACCGGCCCAGGGGATTGTTGATGCCACGCCACCGGCACCCCCCGTAATCACAGCGGCGCAAACCGGAACGGTTGAGGGCACCGCCGAGGCGAACGCAACGGTGCAGGTGCTCGATGCGAACGATGTGGTTATTGGCACGGGCACTGTGAACAGCCTTGGCGTATTTTCGGTGACGTTGACCACGCCGCAGCCGCCCGGTGCGACCATCAAAGTGATTGCCATCGACGCGAGTGGCAATCGCTCGCAATCGACCACTGGGCAGATACCCGCCGACCCATCGCCCACACCGACCGTGCCGCCTACAACGGTGCCGCCTACGACCGTGCCGCCGACGACGGTACCGCCGACGACCGTGCCGCCAACCACGCTGCCGCCTACGACCGCAGCGCCCACAAGCGCAGCGCCATCGAATCTGCCCTCGGCTTCGGCCTCTTCCTCGGCGCTTGCCCGCCCGAACGCCATCGCGCGCACCGGGTCGGAATCGTTCGACGCGCTAGTGCTCGCCGCACTCGGATTCGTTCTGCTCGGTTGTGTGCTGTTCGGTTTCGTTCCGCGCGAGCGCAGGGAGCGCGTTAAGCCGAGCTGATCAGGCAAAATAATTTGCAATGACTGTTCCTCGTGGCCTGGAGGCGATTGTGCACAATCTTGTTTGAAAAGCCCGTGCATAGACTATGTTTCTCATATAATGTCTCTATAAAAGCGAGGGGACTTCTATGAACTTAAACATCGCCCTGGCGGCACTCGGCTCGCGCCGCGGCTTCCTGACAGTTGCAACGTGTCTCGTGTTGGCGGCGGGAGTTGCTCCTGCGGCTCACGCACTGGATGCCCATAACGACGCCGAGGCCAGTCCACCAAGCCAAGTGGTTTCGGTGAAACCCGCGGTTGCGTTTACCCATCGCGCACTCGCGCCGGTGAGTGTTATGGAGCTGCCGGATGAGCTGGACGGCGCTCTGGCCCTGCTTGGTGGCCCGGTTATTCCTGTGATTGGTGTGCCCGAATCTGCCAACGACGTCGTTGGTTCTTGGGTGCTGTCGGATAGTCTTGCCGATCAGGTGGTGGTGAATCCGGAAGACATCATCGTTGATGATGACGACATCGTGGTGGATCCCGATGACGACATCGTGGTGGATCCCGATGACGACATCGTGGTGGATCCTGACGAGGACATCGTGGTGGATCCTGACGAGGACATCGTGGTGGATCCCGACCACATCATCGCCGAGTCGCAGCCCCAATCTGTGCAGCTGCCAGTGCCCACGGTGTATTCGGTGAACGATACGGTCTTGACCGGTGGCGGTATGGTTGGTTCTGTCGTGCACGTCGAGCTTGCCGGTTCGGGGCAGCAGATTGCCCGGGCGGAGGTGAACGATTTGGGTGTGTTTGTTGCACGGTTTCAAACTCCGCAGCGTTCGGAAGTGCAGTTGAACGTGTGGAGTGAGTTCTCGACGGTCGCTTCAGATTCCGTAACGATTTCGGTGGATGCCGACCAACCGCTCGCACCGCAGGTTACGTTCGCGCAACCAGAGCTGGTGACCGGTATGGCTGAGCCGGGTGCACTGGTGTTGGTGAGCGCACCGGGCGGTGGGGAAGTGCTCGGCTTCGCCATTGCGGAGCGATCGGGGACGTTTGCCGCACACCTGCGACCGGAAGCTCAGGGTTCCTCGAATGTTTCGTTGGTGGCCATTGACGCGGCGATGAACCAGTCTGTCGCCGTCGAGCATCCGCTGGCGACGCCGCCGATGCCAACGCCGACCGCGACGCGCGGAACCGAATCGGCCAGCGCAAACCCGGGGAACACCCCCGCCGTTCCCGCCGGAACTGCCGCTCCGAACGCGTCCACTCGGCTTGCGGCCACTGGCGGGAGTGTTCTGGGATCCTGCGTGTTGGGTGCGCTGCTCTTCCTTGGTGCATCCGCGGTGTTTTGCCGGCAGTGTCGCCATGTCCAGAGCCTGCCCAGGAGATAGTTCCTGGGGGTTGCTGCTCCCGTCTTCGGTGTGGCGCCTTCCCGATCGTTCCGCGAGGAGCCTGCCCGCGCCCCGATTCAAGGGCGCAGCGTGTCCGGCGAAACAGTGGTAGCGTTATCCTATGCGTATTCGTGTTCTCCTTCGTCGCCGCGACGAGCGCTCGTTCTGAGCCACGCTCGTCGCGGGGTCTCGTTCGGGCTCAGGCAATCCTCCTCGTCGTAGTGAAAGAACACCAATGAATACCCAAACCCCTTCCGGCATGCCGGTGCACAAGTATCGACCGTTTCACGAGCAAATCAAGGTTGACCTGCCGGATCGTACCTGGCCAGATGCTCGAATTACCCAGGCGCCCCTCTGGTGTGCCGTTGATTTGCGTGACGGCAACCAGGCGCTGATCGATCCCATGACGCCCGAACGCAAACGCATCATGTTTGACCTGCTGGTGAGGATGGGATACAAGCAGATCGAGGTGGGTTTCCCCAGCGCCAGTCAAACAGATTTCGATTTTGTGCGCAGCCTCATCGAGGATGATGCTATTCCTGAAGATGTCACCATTCAGGTGCTCACCCAGGCTCGGGAACATCTGATCACCCGCACGTATGAATCGCTGCGCGGTGCCCGGCGTGCAATTGTGCACCTTTACAACTCAACGAGCGTGCTGCAACGTGATGTCGTGTTTCGCACCGACGTCGCCGGGGTGAAACGCATCGCCGTTGAGGGTGCCAGGCTGTGCGTTGCAGCCGAGGCGCTGGTGCCGGAAACCAACATATTTTATGAGTACTCACCCGAGAGCTACACCGGCACCGAACTTGAGGTGGCGGTCGAGGTGTGTAACGCAGTGCTCGAAGTGTTTCAGCCGACGCCCGACCGGAAAGTCATTATCAATCTGCCTTCAACCGTTGAGATGGCAACGCCGAATGTGTATGCAGATTCCATCGAGTGGATGTGCAGAAACATCAACCATCGCGAAAACGTGATTATTTCGCTTCACCCGCACAACGATCGGGGCACGGCAATCGCCGCGGCAGAACTTGGCTATATGGCAGGAGCTGACCGCATTGAGGGTTGCCTGTTCGGCAACGGTGAGCGAACCGGCAACGTGGATCTCGTGGCGCTCGGACTGAACCTGTTCACCCAGGGTATCGACCCGATGATTGATTTCAGCAACATCGATGAGATTCGCCGCACCGCAGAACACTGCACCCAGTTGCGTGTTCCTGAACGCAGCCCGTGGTCGGGTGATTTGGTGTACACCGCCTTTAGCGGCTCTCACCAAGACGCCATCAAGAAGGGCTTTGAACGCATGGCGCAGAACGCAGCGCAAGCGGGCGTCGGGGTGGATGACCTGGTGTGGGCCGTGCCGTATTTGCCCATTGATCCGAAAGATGTTGGGCGCTCGTATGAGGCGGTCATCCGGGTGAATTCGCAGTCAGGGAAGGGCGGCGTGGCGTATCTGCTCAAATCTGATCACGCGCTTGACCTGCCGCGCCGGTTGCAGGTTGAGTTCAGCGCGGTTGTGCAAGCACATACCGATGCATCTGGTGGCGAATTTTCTAGCGAACAAATTTGGTCGTTGTTTCAGGATGAATACTTGCCCGTTTCCGCGGATTCGGCGCACACCAAATGGGGGCGGTTCGAGGTGCTCGCTACGCAGAGTCGAAGCGAATCGGACGGTGTTACCGCGCTCCAGGTTGACCTGCGCATCGGTGATCGAA
The DNA here is from genome assembly GCA_964440395.1 of uncultured Microbacteriaceae bacterium. Lineage (GTDB taxonomy): Bacteria > Actinomycetota > Actinomycetes > Actinomycetales > Microbacteriaceae > CAYTSH01. Next base: position 7,418 of record CAYTSH010000040.1, on the reverse strand, counting down.
CCTCGGTTCTCTCCGCAACCGGCAACGGGCCGGTCGACGCTTTCCTCACCGCGCTTCGCGGGCAGGGACACGACATCTCGCTCTACGATTACGTTGAGCACGCAATGGGCGTGGGTGGTGACGCCGTGGCTGCTGCCTACGTTGATCTGGATGTTGACGGGCAACGTCTTTGGGGGGTTGGCATTGACGCGGATATTACTACCGCAACGCTTAAAGCCATCGTCAGCTCACTGAACCGTTCGATTCGTGCAGCGCAGCGGGGAGTTTAGCGGGCGTGCACAACCGGCAGTTCTGCCCAGTGCGTGGTGTAGCGCGGTGACAGGATGTCTCGTCGCATTGTCCAGCTGGCACGGTCTTTCAGGCCGGCGTGACCAAACCCAATTGGTACGCCGGCCTGCTGCTGGATCGTATCGACGAGCTGACCGAGCTGGCGATTGCTTGCAGCGTCGTTGAACAGATCGAGCTGTGATCGGGCACCCGCGGGAGCCAGGTCGCTGAGCATGATGCCAACTCGGATGTACGGCATCCCGTGTGTGATGTGCGGTAATAGCGCCGCCTGAGCCGCCTTCGTGAGCGCGATGGGGTCGGCTGTTGCCGCGCCTAACGACACACTGACGCGGGGAAAATGCTGCGGCCCGTTGCCGTGGCGGCGAGTGTCGGCCCACGCGCCGAGGACGAGGGCTTCGCTGCCTTGCGCGCGCAACCGTGCGGCGAGTCGTTGCGTGTAGATCGCGATCACTTCGCTGAGTTCCGCAGCGGTGCAGACCGGCCGGGCGAAACTGCGGGAATACAGCAGCTGCTGTTTTTCTTCGGCTGCGGGGGCGATTGGGAGGCAGGCCACGCCGCGAAGCTCGTGCACGATTCTGAGTGCGGTTACCCCGTACCGGCGTCTGATTACCCCATCGTCGGCTCGTTGTAGGTCGAGAGCCGTGCTGATCTGCTGGGCTGCCAGTCGTGGACCGAGTTTGCGGCCAATGCCCCAAAGCTCCGTCACTGGCGTGCGGGAAAGAATGTGCTCCTGCTGCGCGGTCGTGTAGCTGCTCCAATTGCACACCCCGCCAAGTTCCGGGGTTCGTTTGGCACCGTGATTTGCGAGTTTCGCAAGGGTTTTGCTCGGACCGATTCCCACGCACACGGGCAACCCCAGGCGCTGCCGCATGGCGCTCACGATGCGGTGGGCGTGGGCGTTGTGCGTTTCGTGGATTCGGCTCGTGGCGTGGGCGGCCTGCTGCGTGCCGGCCGCCGAACCCGCATCGGGGCGGGTTTCGGTTGCCCCGCCGAAGTGCTCAGGTAGCCCCAAGAACGATTCATCAATCGAATACACCTCCTGCCAAGCGCTGAACTCCTGCAAGAGCGTGTGTGCCCGCGCAGAAAAATCACCGTAGAGCTCGTAATTCGAGCTGCGGGCAATCAGCCCGGTGTGTGCGGTTGTGTCGCGCAGCTTGAACCAGGGGGTGCCCATCTGCACGCCCAATGCTTTTGCCTCTGCGCTGCGCGCCACCACGCAGCCGTCGTTGTTGGATAACACCACGACCGGTTTACCCTCAAGTGTCGGGTCAAACACCCGCTCGCAACTCACAAAACAGTTATTAATATCGACCAGGGCAATGTGTTGTGGTTGGCGTGCCGGCCGGTGAGGCAGCTGCTGTTCAGACACGGTGTAGACACCAATCCACCACGCCCCAAATTGAAAAATCCGCGAACTCGTTCACGACAATGTTGGGGTAATCGACGTTTTCCGCCTTCAAAATGATCCTGCCCTGCGGGGTGCGCAGCAGCCGTTTGATGGTCATCTCGCCGTCAATGACAGCCACCACAATATCTCCAGACTGGGCGGGTCTCTTGCGATTCACCACTAACTCGTCGCCGTCGTGAATGCCCGCACCGGTCATCGAATGGCCGCTCACCCGCATGATGAAGGTAGACACGGGATCTTCAATGAGGTGCTGATTCAAATCGATTGCACCGTTGTAATACCCCTGCGCAGGTGAAGGAAAACCCGCGGGTACCGCCTCGGGCGCGATGCGTAAAAACTCAATCGGGTCACCTGCGCGGGGTGCAACCGGGGCGAATGTAAACACGACCACCTCCACATATTCGAATATATGTTCGATTATAGAGTCTACGCCATAATGCGCCCAAATGCACCCCCTGAATCAAAGCCCCTACTCGTTGCCCGCCCTGCACGCGGTGAACGGGCGCACCCCGGACAGCATCGCTGCCGCCGTCATCTCGTTGCCCGCCCTGCACGCGGCGAACGGGCGACGGATCGGCGCTACGGCGTCGGTTTCGAGCCGTGCTTCGCCCGAGCCCGAGCCGCACGCTGCACCGGAATGCTCCGAGTAGCCGGGCCGCTGCGCGGCATCGGGTGCGTATCGGGATGCGACGAATCAGCAGCACCCCGAGCGTGCCCGCCCCGGGAAGCATCGAACCACTCCTGATCGGTCCCCCCGTGGCGGTGCAACGTGACCCGGCGGGGACGCAGGCGGGCGGTGCGAGACGTGCCCACGGCATCCACCATGGAGCGTTCCTGCAAACTCAACGCGCGCTGCTCAGGCAAACTCCAACCGTACCGCACCGACAGCATCCGGATGACGCTCGTCACGGCCGTGCACACGGCTGCGGCAACCTCCACCGGCACGCCCAACGTCAAGCACAACACGAGCGCACCGGAACCACTCAGCGCCGCCACCGCGTACAACGAACCCACGTGCATGAGGGCGATTGGCAGATTCATCAGCACGTCACGCACAATCGAACCACCAACCGCCGAAATGCAGCCAATGAGCAACGCCGGCACAACGGGCAAACCAAACGACAACGCCTTGGTGGTGCCAAACGCCGCAAACAAACCAATAGTGAGGGCATCCAGCGCGGTAATCAGCATGTCCAGCTTGCGCACCACCCGATGCAACAGCATGCCGATGAGCGCGGCGAGCGTGGCGGTCACCAGGTACGGGTTGCTTTGGAACGCCACCGGGCTCACCCCAAGAAGCATGTCGCGCAGGAGCCCGCCGCCCAAACCCGAGGCGGTCCCGATGATCGCCACCCCGAGCAGGTCGATGCGCCGAAAACCGCCCGCAAACATTGCGCCCTGGAGGCTGCCAATGCCGACCGCGCACAGATCGACCCACAGCGGCAACGAAAAACTCACGGCAAGCACCCCACCATTCTCTCGCAAACCCGGCATAATTGCTGTGTGCCGTTGTATCGTGATGAAGTTGTTGTGCTCCGAACGCAAAAACTTGGCGAATCTGACCGCATTGTCACGATGCTCAGCAAAGAACACGGCCAGCTGCGCGCCGTCGCGAAAGGCGTGCGGCGCACCGCCTCGAAGTTTGGCGCCCGGCTCGAACCGTTTATGGTTGTCGATGTGCAACTCTATGAGGGGCGCACCCTCGACAACATTACGCAGGCTGAACTGCTCGGCTCCTACGGCGCCGAAATTGTTGCCGAACCGCAACGTTACCAGGCGGCCAGCGTCATGGTGGAGGTCGCGGAGCGCATCACCAGCGCCGAACCAGCGCGGCAACAGTATGCCCTGCTGGTTGGGGCGTTGCGTTCGCTTTCGCGGGGCGAGCATCCCGCACCCCTCTCCCGAGACGCCTACCTGTTGCGGGCGCTGTCGCTCGCGGGTTGGGCACCCAACTTTGCGAACTGCGCCCGCTGCGGCGACAGCATTCCCGCGGCGACGGGGCACGCGACCGCGATGCTTGTGCAGGGTGGTGGTGCGGTGTGCGATTCCTGCGCACCGCCCGGCACACCAAGGCTTGCCGCCGACGCGGTGGCGCTGCTTGGGCAGTTGCTTTCGGGGGATTGGGCGGCGGCGCGAGCGCACCGTGAAACGGTGTGCGGGCAGGCGCACGGTTTCGTTTCGGCGTACACGGTTGCCGTGTTGGAGCGCACCCTGCGCTCCCTCAGGTTCGATTCGCAACCGGCGCGCGGTAGCATTGGCTGAACGTTTGGAGGAAAACTGTGCGTCACCGTCTCGCGAGTGCTGAGCCGCTACCCGTCGATTGGACGGGTGTGCGTCCGCAACACCTCCCGGAACGCGTTCCGGAGCATGTTGCCATTGTGATGGATGGGAACGGTCGCTGGGCGAACGCCCGCGGCCTTCCGCGCGTGGAGGGGCATAAGGCGGGCGAAGCGGCGCTGCTTGATGTGGTTGCGGGGGCGTTGCAGATTGGGGTGAAGCACTTGAGCGTGTACGCTTTTTCTACCGAAAATTGGCGGCGCTCGCCGGATGAGGTGCGATTTTTGATGGGGTTTAATCGTGATGTGCTGCGTCGCCGCCGTGACCAGTTGCATGCGTGGGGGGTGCGGGTGCGATGGGCGGGTCGTAGCCCACGGTTGTGGGGTTCGGTGATTCGCGAGTTGCAGGTCGCTGAGGAGCTGACCCGGGAGAATACCGCCTTGACGTTGACCATGTGTGTCAATTACGGCGGTCGCGCCGAGCTGGTGGATGCCGTGCGGCGCCTGTCTGCGGAGGTTGCGGCGGGTCGGTTGCGGCCCGGTGGCATTTCTGAGCGCACCATTGCGAACTTTTTGTATGTTCCGGATCTGCCGGATGTGGATTTGTTTGTGCGCAGTTCTGGCGAGCAGCGCACGAGTAATTTTTTGTTGTGGCAGTCGGCGTATGCCGAGATGGTGTTTCTTGACCGGTTGTGGCCTGATTTTTCTCGACTCGATTTGTGGGATGCCGTGGGCAGGTTTGCGGGTCGTGAGCGTCGGTTCGGTGCGGCTGTGGACGCGCCCACGGGGGTGTGATTTCTGCGAGAATGGGGGAGTGACTGATTCTGCACCCGCTCCCGCGCTGACGATTGGCCCTATTCCGGTTGCCGTGCCGGTGGTGTTGGCACCCATGGCGGGTATCACGAATACTGCGTACCGTCGGTTGTGCCGCGAGGCGGGCGAGGGGTTGTTTGTTTCGGAGATGATTACGAGCCGTGCGCTTGTGGAGCGCACGCCGGAGTCGCTTCGGCTGATTACCCACCATGAGAGCGAATCGACCCGCTCGATCCAGTTGTATGGGGTGGATCCGGTGACGGTTGCTGAGGCGGTCACGTTTTTGGTTGCGGAGAATCGCGCTGATCATATCGATTTGAATTTTGGTTGTCCGGTTCCGAAGGTTACCCGCAAGGGTGGCGGGGCGGCGTTGCCGTGGAAGCGGACACTGTTTCGCCGCATCGTGGAGGCGGCGGCTGCCGCTGCGGGTGACGTGCCGTTGACGGTGAAGATGCGGATGGGGATTGATGATGATCATTTGACGTATCTTGAGGCGGCGAAGGCGGCGGAGGGTGCGGGTGCCGCTGCGGTTGCGTTGCATGCGCGGACCGCTCAGCAGCACTATTCCGGGCAGGCGCGCTGGGATGCGATTGGCACGTTAAAGTCGCAGATTTCGAGTATTCCGGTGTTGGGGAATGGGGATATTTGGTCTGCGGGTGATGCGCTGCGGATGGTTGAGCAGACGGGGTGTGACGGCGTGGTTGTTGGCCGTGGCTGTTTGGGGCGCCCGTGGTTGTTTGCCGATTTGACTGCTGCGTTTCAGGCCCGGGCGGCTGGGGCTTCGGTTGCGCAGGCAACGGCTGCGGTCATCCAACCATCGCTTGGTGGGGTTGCGGATACCTTGTTGCGGCATGCGCAACTGTTGACCGAGTTTTTTGATGATGGTGAGGGCTACGGCGCTGGGTACCGGGCGGGCAAGGCGAAGGTTCGGGTGAGCGCTGAGGATCGGGCGTGCCGCGACATTCGCAAGCACATTGCTTGGTATTTTAAGGGGTATCCGTTGGGGTCGGATACGAGGCGGAGTCTTGCACTGGTGGAATCGTTGGCGCAGTTGGAGGATCTGCTGGGGCAGCTTGATCGTGATCAACCGTATCCGGGTGTTGGCGCGGAGGGGCAGCGCGGGCGTGCGGGTGCACCGAAACGCACGGTGCTTCCCGAGGGTTGGTTGGATTCGCAGGAGATGAGCGAGGCTGAGGGGTGCCGGCTTACTGAGACGGAGGCGGACACGACCGGTGGGTAGTGTGGGTGTTGGTGCGGGTGCGTTGAGTGATGCGCGGTACACGCAGCATGATGAGCAGCGGTTGCTGCCGGAGCGGCACGCGTCACCGCATCGCAGTAATTTTGCCCGGGATCGCGCCCGGTTGCTGCATTCGAGTGCGCTGCGCCGCCTGTCTGCGAAGACGCAGGTGTTGAGCCCCACGGCGGGTGTGGATTTTGCGCGGAACCGGTTGACGCATTCGTTGGAGGTTGCGCAGGTTGGCCGGGAGTTGGCCGCCTCGCTTGGGCTGAACCCCGATGTGGTGGATACGGCCTGTTTGGCTCACGACCTTGGGCATCCGCCGTTTGGGCATAATGGGGAGCGCGCGCTTGATGCGTGGGCAACGGTTGCGGGCGGGTTTGAGGGGAACGCGCAAACGTTGCGCTTGGTGACCCGCCTGGAACCGAAGGTGTTTGACGCGGACGGTCGCGGGTTTGGGTTGAACCTGACCCGGGCGAGTTTGGATGCGAGTTGTAAGTATCCTTGGCCGTTGGCTGACGCGGTTGCGGACCCGGGTGGGCGGCAAAAGTTTGGGGTGTATGCGGACGATTTGCCGGTGTTTCGGTGGATTCGTGAGGGCGCGCCGGACGGGCGGGTGTGCGTGGAGGCGCAGGTGATGGATCTTGCTGATGATATTGCCTACTCGGTGCACGATTTTGAGGATGCCGTGGTTGGCGAGTTCATCGACCCGGCTTTGTTGAGTTCCCGCGTGGGTCATGATGCGCTGCTGCGCGCGGTTTCGGAGTGGACGGGCGACTCAATTGGGGTGGATGCGTTGGGGTGCGCGTTCGAGCGGCTCTCGTCTTCGGCGGTGTGGCTTCGCCGTTGGGATGGCAGCCGCCGGGATCTTGGCCGGTTGAAGAACTTCACGAGCACCATGATTGGCCGGTTTGCGTCTGCCGCCACCCGGGCCACCCGGGAGGCGTATCCGGCGGATGCGTTGGTGCGGTTTGGCGCGAATGTGGTGGTCCCGGCACAGGTGCGTGCAGAGATTGCGGTGTTGAAGGGGGTGGTGGCTGCGTTTGTGATGGCGAGTGGTCACCGGCAACCGACGTACACGCGGCAGCGGGTGGTGTTGACCGAGTTGTTGGACGCGCTGCTGGAACGTGAGGGTGTGGATCTGGACCCGGCGTTTGCTGAGGATTGGTCGAACGCCACGACCGATGCGGAGTATCGGCGGGTGGTGGTTGATCAGGTGGCTTCACTCACCGATCAGTCCGCAATTGCCTGGCACACCCGGTTGTGCGCGGTGCCGTTGGTTTGAGTGGGTTCGGGGGCTGACCGCGCTGGGGCGGGGTGGTCGGGTGCGACCGGCGCCGGGCATCCCGTTGTGGACTACACTGCTTTATATGGCTTGACGCATACGACAAAGCGA
>CAYTSH010000039.1:9347-14250 GCA_964440395.1 uncultured Microbacteriaceae bacterium | reverse complement strand
GGTGCTTGATTTTGGGCAGAATCTGGTGGGTTGGGTGCGGGTTTCGGCGAGCGCACCGGCGGGGAGTGAGTTGGTGTTGCGCCATGCTGAGGTGTTGGCTGGGGGCGAGTTGGGCACCCGGCCGCTTCGCAGCGCGAGGGCGACGGATCGGTTTGTGTTCAGCGGTGGGGAGGACGTGTTTGAGCCGCGGTTTACGTTGCACGGGTTTCGGTTTGTGGAGTTGAGCGGGAGCGCGTTGCCGCTTGGTGTGGATTGTTTCACGGCGGTGGTGGTGTCGTCTTCGCTGACCCCAACTGGGGAGTTCAGCACGTCGGATCCGCTGCTGAACAGGCTGCATGAGAACGTGGTGTGGAGTATGCGGGGGAACTTTGTTGATGTGCCGACGGATTGTCCGCAGCGTGACGAACGGTTGGGGTGGACGGGCGATATTGCGGTATTTGCCCCGGCAGCGGCTTTTTTGGCGGATGTGGAGGATGTGCTTCGGGAGTGGTTGCACAGCCTGAGTTTGGAGCAGCAGCATCAGGGTGGCGTGATTCCGTATGTGGTGCCGGATGTGTTGAAATATCACCCCGATTTTGATTTGCCGCGCACGGAACCGACCGCGTTGTGGAGTGACGCCGGGGTGTGGGTGCCGTGGGCATTGTTTGAGGCGTATGGTTCGACTGAGGTGTTGCGGGAGCAGTGGCCGTCGATGTGCGCGCATGTGCGCCGGGTGCGGAGCTTGTGTTCGCCGAATGGGGTGTGGGATGCGGGGTTTCAGCTTGGTGATTGGCTTGATCCTGACGCCCCGGCGGATGAGCCGGATCGCGCCAAAGCTGATCGGGGGGTGGTGGCGACGGCGTGCGCGTACCGTTCCGCGCGGATGCTTGCCGAGGTCGCGGGCATTTTGGAGTTCCCTGCCGAGCAGGCTGAGTTTGCGGCGTTTGCCGATGAGTTGCGGGCGGGGTTTCAGGCGGCGTATGTCACCGAGTCGGGGCCGTTGCGCGTGCACAGCGACTGTCCCACGGTGTATGCGTTGGCTATCGTGTTTGATTTGTTGGAGCCGCAGCAGCTGCCCGCTGCGGGTGCCCGGTTGGCTGAGTTGGTTGCCGAGTCTGGGTTCCGGGTTGCAACGGGGTTTGCTGGTAGCCCGTTTGTGTTGGATGCGTTGAGCAGCACGGGGCATTGTGATGACGCGTATCGGTTGCTGTTGCAGCGCGAATGCCCGTCGTGGCTGTTTCCGGTGACGATGGGGGCAACCACCGTTTGGGAGCGTTGGGATTCTTTGCTTCCGGATGGCAGCATCAACCCGGGCGGGATGACGTCGTTCAATCATTACGCGCTTGGTTCGGTGGCGGATTGGATGCATCGGGTGATTGGCGGCATCAGCCCGCTGGCGCCGGGGTTTGTTCGAGTGTTGGTGGCGCCGAAACCGGGCGGCGGGTTGCGGCATGCTTCGACTGCGTTTGTGAGCAGGCATGGGCGGATAGCTACGGATTGGTCGATCAGTGACGGCGAGTTTACCCTTGCCGCCACAATCCCCAATGGGGTGGATGCCGTGGTCGAGTTGCCGTCCGGTGCCCGGCATCGCCGCGGCGGCGGCACGCATTACTTCGTGGAGCCGTTTCCTGGCACACCACTGTCAGCGTTTACTCAGCGCTGGGACGCTGAGTAAACGGCGGCTGCTCACGAGGACCGCTAAGCTGATTGCGCACAGCACGCCGAAGGCACCCAGCACCGCCCAGGTGAGGGATTCGAGGTGGAAGTAGATGGCGACGCCTGCGGCGGGTCCCGCGGCGAACCCGAGTGATTGGGCAGCGCTGAGATACCCTTGGTAGCTTGCTTGTCGGCCCGGTGGGGCGAGCAGAGCCGCAACGGTGTTGCTGACGGGTGCGAAGATCATTTCGCCGAGGGTGAAGAGCACCACACCGATAACGAGTTGGGTGGTTGACGCGGCTCCGAGTCCGGATACGACCAGTCCGAGGCTCATGAGGGTGATGCCCGCACCGAGGGGAATCCAGACGGGAAACCGGCTGGTGATGAAACTGATTGGGAGTTCGGCGATGATGACCAGCACTGAGTTGATCACGAGCATGATGCTGTAGAGCTGGATGGTGTCGTGCACGTCACGGATTTGCAGTGGGATTGTGGACTGGTATTGCGCGTATAGGGCTGCGGTGCAGCCGAGGAGTGCAAACGTGAGCAGCGCGAGCCAGGCCTGGTGGCTGCCGTTTCGCGTGGTGTCGTTTTGTGCGGTGGCGTTTGACTGGTGTTGTGTGCGTGTTTCGCGGGGCATGGCGAGCAGGAGCAGGAGCGCCGCTGCTGCGTTTGCGATGGCGCTGTAGAGGAACAGCGCGCCGAAGTTGTGTTCGCCGATTGCAAGTGCAATGAGCGGGCTTGCCGCGGTGCCGAGGTTGAGGAACAGTCTGAACAACGCAAAGTATGGGGTGTGGCTTGCCGACGGCGGCACGAGCCCGCCGACAAGTGACACTGCGGGTGGCAGGAATACTTGCGGCAGCATGCCCGCCGCGATGACGAACACCATTGACCAGGGTGTTGGGGCACCGTTTGCCAGCAGGAGCAGCACAACGCTGTTGAGTGCCGAGGCAATAACGAGGATGCGCCTGGCAGAAAACCGGTCGCTAAGTCTGCCGGCGGCCAGCGAACCGAGCAGGCCGAGGCATCCCATTGCGAGCAGTATGGTGACGACGTTGCGTTCGCTGAGCTGCTGAGCGGTGAGATAGATTGAGCCGAATATGGCGAGAAACCCGCCGGATCTGCTGATGAATGTCGCGAAGCCGATGACGAGGAGTGGTCGTTTGACGCTGCGAAGCTGGTGGAGCAGTTGGCTAGTCGAGCTGGGTGGCATGGCGTGCTCCTGTAATGTTCGCTGCTGTCGCCGCGTGTGCGGTTGCTTCCGCTACGGCTACACGGTCTGGTCCGGTTCCGAGGATGTACCCGGCCCGGGCGAGGAACGCGTGCGGTGGTGGCGCGATGGTGGTGCCGATTTCGGCGAGTTGTTGGCGCTGCAGTTAGACGGGTGCGCTGCTCGCGGTGGCGGCTTCGTTCCAGGTTATTCCCGCGAAGGTGAGTGGATGTTCGGGGTAGAGGAATCTGATGGCCGCCGCCGCGCCTCGTTCTTGATGGCCGTTTGGTTGCTTGCCGAGTGCAATCTGGGCGGCAATTTGGGCAACGTTGACCCCGTGCGCGAGTAGGCCAAGGTAGGGGATGAGGTCGCCGCCGAGGCGGGCGTTCGCTTCGATGAGTTTTGGGCCGGTGGAGGTGAGGCGAAATTCGATGTGTGAGATGCCGTTATCGAATTCTGCGGCTGCGTGAATGGCGCGCACTGCGGATCTGAGCGCGGCGAGCGTTTCGTTGCCGCAGCTGCTGGGAACGGTGTGACCGAACTCTTCAAAGTAGGGGTGTTCGCCAAGGATTTTGTCGGCGACGACGTGGATGCTTGTTTGGCCCCAGACGATTGATGAATCAACGCTCACCTCCGGACCGACCACGTATTCTTCGATGAGCACTCCGCTGTGCGCGCTGCGGATGGTGCCCACGAGGGCGTTTTGCGCGAGCGCGAATGCTGCTGCCAGCTCGGTTGGTGTTTGGACGAGTTTCACTCCAATGCTGCCGCCCAACGCGCGGGGTTTCACAATTGCGGGATACCCAATGTCGGTGAGTGCCTGTTCGGCTTCTTCGAGTGACTGCGCAACGGCTGTGCGCACCGCGAAGGGCGCGTCGCTCGTCAGTGCACGCATCGCGGCTTTGTCTTTGAATGTGCGCACCGCTTCGGGCGTTGCCCCGCTGAGCCCAAGCCTTGCTTGCAGGCGCGCGGTGAGTTCAACGTAGCGTTCGTCAAACGTCAACACGCCGGCAACCTGGTTGGCGAGCAGCTTGGTTAGGACGTCCAGCGCGTCTGGCCCGTCGAGCTGCACCTGGGTGACCTGGTCGCTGTATTCGCTGAGCCAGGGTTCTGGTTGCGGCGTCAACACCCACAGCGCCGCCACCTCGCTCGCCGCCCGGTAGGCGTATTCACGAAAGTGTTGCGGCGCGTAGCCAATCACGGCAAGCAGTTCATCATTCGACATTGGGAGATTCCTCGCTTTCGTGCGGCGCGCACAGGTCGTCCGGATGGGCGTTGCGCAAAGCGCGGGGGGTCGCGTGCACACGCTGCACACGACCCCCCGCGGGAGTTGGGTTGCTACCCAGGTTATCGCAGTGCGCTTCGCCTGCGGGTCAGCACCAAGCCCAGGCCGAGGAGCGCTGCGGCGGCGATTGTGCTGCCGGTTTCGGTGGGCGAACCGGTCTTGGCGAGTGCGCGCGGGGTGTTTGCGGCGGCATTTGCCCCGAGTGCGGTGCTGCTTGGCTGTGCCGGGGTGGTGGCTTCTTCGATGGGTGAGGATTCGCCGGACGGGAGTCCCGATGGCAGCGCCGTCTGCGTGGGGCTCGCACTGGGGCTCGCACTGGGATTCGCGCTGGAGCTCGCACTCGCACTAGGGCTTGCACTCGCGGTTGGGCTTGGCGCGGCTGCGTTCACGGCCAGGACGGGGGCGCTTTCCACCGCGGCGGCGTCCAGCGCGGTCACCACCCAGTGTTGGGTGGCGGCTCGGGTTGCCGGCAACGATGGCAGCTCGATGCTGATCGTTTCCGGGCTGCCGTCTTCGTCGGCGGGCACGGCGGTGACCAGGCTACCGGGGGTGGCGACGATTTCTTCGGGGGTTCCGCTGCCCCGGTAGAGCGCATACTGCCGCACCCCGCCGGCATGGTTCCAGCTGAGTTCGGTGCCGTCTTCGCTGAGCTGCACTTGGGTTGGGGCGGGCACGGTTGCGTGGCTGAGCCAGGGTTTTGCCGGCACGAGGCTGCGCTGCGCGAACTGGGTGGCTTTGAGCAGTTCAATGGCTTGGTTTTTTGCCGCGTATTT
>CAYTSH010000039.1:0-9337 GCA_964440395.1 uncultured Microbacteriaceae bacterium | reverse complement strand
GTGCTTCCAGGTTGCTGGGCTGCATGTCGTTGTAGCTGAAGAGGATGCTCCCGCTGACGTTGTTGAGTGTCTGGTTGTAGTTGAGCTGGTGCGGGACTTCTTCGGGGTTGATCCAGGCAGCTTCGAAGCCCCCGTTGTTGATGTGTTTGTAGAGCGGGTGCCCCACGTAGACCTGCACGCGGGTGCCTTCGGCGACGGAGTTCCACCAGCTTGCCAGCTCGCCGTATGGCGCGGCTGCCTGGTCGAAACTCCAATACACCTGCGGGGCGATGTAGTCGATTTGTTCGGCCTTCACCCAGGCCCGGGTGTCGGCATAAACGGAGTTGGAGTAGGTTTGCGAGGAGGTTGTCGGCGTGTGCGTGCCGTTGGGGTCGTTCGCGATGTGTTCCCAAATACCGAAGGGGCTGATTCCGAATTGCACCGAGGTGCGTGCGGCGGCGTTGTGTTGATCGATGGCGGCTTTCACCCCGGTGACGAGGGCCGTAATGTTGTCTCGGCGCCACTGTTCTATGCCGGCGGGTGTGTCTTGGTAACCGTTCGGCAGGCCGTAGGTTTCGAAGGTGGCGCGGTCTTCCCCGGCCGCGCCGAAGAACACGTTCGCGTTGGATACCGTTATGCGGTAGGGATAGAAGTAGTCATCGAAGTGGATTGCGTCAATGTCGTAGTGTGCCACGAGTTCCGCAACGGTGTCCACAACGTGCGTTTGCACCGCTGGGATGCCGGGGTCAAGAAACAGCTTTTCATCAAATTTCTGCACCTGGTCTGGGTGTTGCACCGCGTAGTTTTGTTCGTCGAGGATGCCGGCTGTACTGAGCGCAGCAATGTAGTCGGGGACGGTCATTGCACGGATTTCGTCCGCGGTTTTCCCGAGCGCGTTCACGATGCTCGCTGCGCTTTGTTTGGTGTTGGTGACCCGGTAGGGGTTGAGCCAGGCGTGGTATTCCATTCCGCGCTCGTGGGTTGCCGCCACCATGTATTCGAGCGGGTCGTAGCCGGGGTTGCTTCCCTGGGGTGCGCCGAGGAACTCTGACCAGGGGTTGAGGGCTGATGGGTAGTAGGCGTCGAGCAGGGGCCGCACTTGGAACATGATTGCGTTCATGTTCCACTCGTCAAAGGTGTCGAGCACAGCATCGTAGCGGGCGATGAAGTCTGCCTCGTTTTGGGGTTTTCCAAAGTTGAGGTTGGCAATGGTGGCAACCCAGGCGCTTTTGAGTTGGCGGTTTTGCTGCACGTATTCGGTGGGAATCTGCACCGTTTCGGGTGCACCGGCGTAGAGCGGCACGCTGCGCTCCGGATTGTAGCCGTAACTGCCGTCGGGAAATTTCACGAAGGCGTTGAGGGGCGAGCTCGGCAGTGACCGGGTTGCGCCGCCGTCTGGCGAGGGTTGTGCGGCGGCAACGTTTGACACTCCGCCAACGCAGAGCGCGGTGACTGCGAGCGCTGCGGCGGCGCGGCTGACGGCGCGGGTTCGGCTGGTTGGTGCGGTGGCGGCTGGCTGGCTGTTGGGCCGCGTGGCCTCGTGGTGGTGGTGGTGTGGGTTCGTCATTGAAGATCCGTTCGTTGATTGTGCACTCATTGGGGTTGTGGCGGAAGCACCGCCACAACCCCGTTTGTAATATTAGTACAAGCAATCAGTAAATCATGAATAATTTATTCACTTTGCGCTCGAGGATCCTCCAATCGGGCAATGCACCAGGCGCTCATCTGCTGCATCGCCCTAACGACTACCGCCGCAAGCCTCGAACTCGCCCAAGAGCGCCACCGAGCAACACCAGCGCAACCGCAAGAGCCACTTCGGTGCTCAACGATCCAATGCCGGATGCCGTGGTCCCGGTCCGCGAGAGCCCTCGCGTTTCCTGCGCCCCCGTGCCGCCACCGGCACTCGTTCCGTTGGCATTGCCGCCTGTGCCAGTTCCACCCGTGTCACCATTGGCATTGCCGGCAGCGCCCGTTCCACCCGTGTCACCATTGGCGTTGCCATCCTGCGCAGCCGAGACGGTGATCACGAACGCAGCCTGCGCAACGTTTCCAGCGGCATCCGCCACCGAAACCTGCACTCGGCTTCGCCCAACGGCGAGAGGTGTTCCACTCACCAAACCACTCTGGTCGTCGATTGTCACTCCCGCAGGCAACCCCGTCGCGGCGTAGCTGAGCGGCCCGGTCGGGTCTGAGGCTTCAACCTGCGTTCGCACCTGCTGGCCAAGGGTGATGGAGACGTCGGCAAGGGGTTGGATAGTTGGCGGTTCCGCATCGGTCACGTCCTCGCCACCGATTTCAGTCACGAAGATCGTAAATGATTCGCTCGCGCTATTTCCTGCGGCATCGGTAACGGTCACGGTGATGACTCGCTCCCCCGCAGCGATCGGTTTTCCTTCAATCACGCCGGTTCCAGCATCGATTGAAAGACCGAGTGGCAGGTTTGCGGCAGCGTAGGTGAGCGGTTCCGACTCATCGGTGGCAGCTACCTGCACCCGCACGGTTTGGCCAACTTTCACCGAAACGTCGCTGATGGATGCTATCACTGGCGGGGTTGTGTCCGCCGAACCGTCCACTACCGTGAGCACGAATGACGTGGCTGCCTGGTTGCCCACCGAGTCTGTGGCAAACACGGTCACAATGAATTCGCCAGTCTCGGTCGGGGTGCCGGCAATTTCGCCGGTTGCCACGCTCGACGCCGCCCGCGTTGCTGGAGCCGTGCTCACGGCGAGCCCCTGCGGCAATCCGGTTGCTGAGAATTCCACCGGCGCTGATTCGTCTTCGGCCCTGAGCGGAATGTGCAGTTCTTGCCCAAGTGTTGCCCGGGTATCGAGCAGCGCGTCGATGATCGGCGCAGTGGTGTCTGGCAGAATCTCGACGGGTGCGCCAAAGACTTCAAACTCTGCCAGCCCCACCGCGGTGGTGGTATCAGATACTTCGTCAATAACGAGCCGCACAGCAGTGACCTCGCGAGGCTCAAAGGTCACCGTCGCGGCGCGCCCATTGTTCGGGAGTGCGTCTACGGCAACGGTGCTGCCATCAGAAAACTCCAGATGCGCTTTGGTTATCTGATCGGCCAGGTTTGGCCGGTCAAACAGTGCAACGCGTTCAACGGTTTGCGCTGAATCCCACGCGAGTTGCACCCAGGCGCCCACTGTTTGGTGTTGCGATACCCATTCGGCGTGCGGGTAACTCGGGTTGGAGGTGAGCCCCAGCTGTGAGATTGCCGTCGAGTACCCGTCACGCACCCCGTCAATCACGCGGCGAGCGCTCTGGTCCGCTGCGAGATCAGGGGCGGTGCCTTCGGCGGCTGTTTCGCTCGATGCGCTCACGTTGGCGGTGTAGGAAATCGCCGAATAGTCGCGTTGCCAGAACACCTCGTCAAACTTACTGAAGCTGCCGATGTAGCCGTAATATTGCGACTTGTATTGTCGAAGCGCGAGGTCTTTCCGGTTGAACGCAAACGGCGTGACTCGCATGCTCTCCGGCACGGTCAGGGCAACTCGCTCGTTCCATTGCAGCGGCAACCGCGCATCAAAGCCGAGCGGGCTCTGGTTCGGCACAATACCGGTGCGGTCATCGTTCCAGGCCGGCCATCTGGTGGCATCCGCCGCTGACGCCGAGTCACCTGCCGGCGAGTGAATGGTGGTTTCAAACACTGCGGGATTGAACTGCGGGTCTTGTTGGCGAATGTTCATGATGGCTTCGCCGGTGAAGAGCCCCAGATAGGAGTGGTCTGGGTGCAGGTCTGCGGTGCCGGTTGTGAATATTTCGCTTGGGTGGATGCTGTGGATGGCTGTCTGCAGATCGTTCAGAAAGTTCGCCCTGGTGTATGCGGCCTCCTGGCCGGTTGTGCGGTTGTGGAACGAGGGTTGCACACCGCCATACGTGGCTGTTTGTTGCGCGAGCGAGGTGAAGACCCGGTCAGGATTTTTCTCCACGTACATCTTGTAGAGCATTGAGTCGGTAAATCGTTGGCCGAACTGTTCCAGACCGCCGTCGTCACCGTAACCGAGAAACAGCACTCTATTTGCGGGCAGCCCAATACTCGCCATTGCGCTGAGGGATTCTTTCATTCGTGATCGACCCGCAGCCTTGCCGTTGTAATCGCCCATCGTGGCGATGAGAACAAACACGTTATCGCCGTTATCGAGTGCACGTTTGATGCTCCCAGCTCCAAGAATCGCTTCATCGTCGGGGTGCGCACCCACAATAAGCACGGTTTTGCGAGGATGAGCCGCTTCTTGGCCGTATGCCGTGATCGAAGCAATATCCACAGCGGCACTCACTTTCACATACCGCGCCTGCACCGCTTGCGTGCTGACCGTTTGCGCGTTGGCTTCGCCTGCGGCAACCCAGTAGGGTGCCCAGGTTTCGCCGTCAACCGAGGTCTCAATGGCGGCTTCGCCCGCTTGCGCGCCAAAACTCACGCCGATTCGATGCAGGTCGTAGAGCAATCCGAGGTCTATTTGGGCGGGCGCGCCACCCCAAACCGTGGCAGCGTTTGCGTCGGTGAGCGTTTCTGCTGCTGCTGGTTGGGTTGGTTTCCCCCACGCAATGTTGCTGCTGTCCGCGAGGAGTGTCTCAGGTTGCACTTCGGTGCCTTCGATGAGCGCCCGAATCTCACCGAGCACCGCCCACGCGCCACTGCGACCCGGCGGCGGCCCCGCCACCACGATTCGCACAAACCGTGCGGTCACCGACGTATCGATTGTTTGTGTGAAGGAGTTTTCGGGCGTATTGAATGGGCTCGAGCCAGCAACGGTGTAGTCGGCAATCGTGTTCCAGTTCGCAGCGTTCGGGTTGTCCCAGCCGTCAGCTGACGATGCGTATTGAATGGCGTAACGCCAATCTTTCACCGCTTCGATCCCGTTTCCGTGCACCGTGCTCAGTGACGGCCAAACCGTTTCGATGCGTTTCAGCGGATATTCTCGCTCGAGGTCAACCTGCACTATGTATGGAAAACTGCCGGTGTTTCCTGACAGCGTTGCGCCGTCCCCGTCCACAGCAAACTTTGCCGGGTTGTCGCCACGGTTCTGC
Source organism: uncultured Microbacteriaceae bacterium (assembly GCA_964440395.1). Taxonomy (GTDB): domain Bacteria; phylum Actinomycetota; class Actinomycetes; order Actinomycetales; family Microbacteriaceae; genus CAYTSH01. The sequence goes on along the minus strand of CAYTSH010000039.1, from coordinate 4,321 downwards.
TGCACGGGCTTGTTGAGTGCAACGTTGGTGAAGGCGATTGGGGTGCCGTAGGCGCGGAACTCACCAAGCGTCACCCAGGCACCGGATCGCGCTGGCGGCGTGTCCACAACAACAATCCGGAGATATCGCGCCTGCACCGCAACCGGCACCGCCTGCTCGAACGAGTTCTCTGGCGTGTTGAACGGGCTGGAACCCGCGGTGGTGTAGTCGGCGAGTGTGTGCCATGCTGAGCTATTCGGGTCGTTCCACGCGTCTTGTTGTTCAGACCATTGCAGCTTGTACCGCCAGTCTTTCACCGCCTCGGCGCAGTTGTTGGAGCAGTTGCCGTCTTGTTTCAGCGCCGGCCAGGCGGTTTCAATCGAGCTCAAGTTGAACTGGTTCCCAAGGTCAACGCTCCAGATGTAGGGGAACGAACCGCTGTTGCCGGCGGTGGTTGCAGTGTTGCCGTCGTTTCCTGCAGCCTCTGCGTTGTACCCGCCGTTTTGCTTCGCCGGTTTATTCAATGCCACATTTTCGGCCGCCGGGCCAGTATCTTGGGGCGCGAGCACCAGATCGTCAAGTTGCACGCTGGCGGCGCCGTCCGGCGCGCTCACACTCACAAAGATGTCTCGAGCAACGGTCGCTCCGGCAAGCTCGTAGAAGTTGTTTGCGGAGTTCAAGTAAAAATCTTCGGACTGGGCACCGGATGCGATCGTGAGCTTCGCCGCGCCGGGTGTCTTCGCCCGGAACCCAACGAGCTTCATTCCCGCGGGAAGCACCAGTTTGTTGCGCACCGATTCTGGCGCGGCGGTGTTCAGCACCAGGTGCTGATCAAGCACGCTCCACGATTCCGAGGCGAACAGCACGTCGTGGTATGTCTGACCGGCAAGGCGCTGTGGGGCGTCAGAGAAATCAAGGCTACGGTAGCCCTGCGGCAGTGCGCCCGGTGCGGAGAGTTCTTGTGATCCGATACTTGGGTTGCCAAACGGCGAGACCTCGTTGCCGCGAATATCAAGCCCACCGTTGCGCGGGATGGGCTTGCCGGCAGAGTTCAACACCGAACCGGCTTCGCGCGCGTAGGCGTTGAGTCGTTCCCAGCCGGTGCTTTGTGCCATAGTTCGTTTCAGCGTGTCTGCCAGGTTTGGAATACCAATATTGCCGGTGACAGGGTGCAAATCTGAGGGGTGCTGCACCGCTGCGATTCCGCTGCCGCCGTAATAGTTGTTGTCAGCGCGCAAGATAGCGCTGGCGCGTGATTCGTATCCCTGAGACGCACCGGAATTGTAGATGGCGTTGTTTTCAAGTGTGAAGTTTTTCACCGAGCGATCTTCCCACGCGTTAGCGATGTATCCGGTCTGCCCCTCACCGATGAAGATGTCGTTGTTGTAGGCGCGCAGTCGTGAACCGGCCGAATCTGAGCCGCAGGCGAGTGTAATGACTGAACCCCCACCGAAGCTGTTCGTTCCCGAACCGTCATTGACCGAAACGTTGTACGCATAGTCGGTGTCATAGTTGCTTCCGACCGGGCACACAAACATCGATCCCGAGGGATTATCGTGCGTGTAGTTGTAGCGGACGACTGAATGTTCTGCCAGGAGGTCCGCATCGAACGCTTGAGAATCTTCTTTTGATCCGGACGCACCGGTGCCGAACACCTCGTTGAACTGCACGGTGGTGTGTTTACCGAATTGCCACCAGATGGGCACATTGCCATTTTTTCCCGAATTCGATACGGCAGAAAAGTTATGCTCAATGACCGCGTTTTCATACCCCGCCGGTTGGATCACGGCGTTGCCCACATCAAAGAACGAGTTGCCGCGAATCAGCAGATTGGTACTCGGCTGCAGCGTGCCCCCCATTTCTGCAGCGGGGATACCACTTTCGTGCGCGAACATGCCGTAGCCCGATTTCCCTTCACGCTGCCAGGTGGATAAGAAACTCACGCCGTAGTGCGTAATGTTTGGCTCGCTGGGGTTGCTGTCAGCAATTCCCACGGTGTTCTGCTCAACCCTGATATCGTCCCACCAGGTGGGCACCTGCCCGCCTCGGATCAGAAAGACAATTCCACCCCGTCCGATGCCCGCCGAGTCGCCCCCGTCATTGCCGGGAAAGGCGTTTACATCGTGCACAAACGTGTTACGAATGTAGATATGCGAGTTGACGCCGGAATCAATTCCAAGCACCAGGATGCCGTACTTGCTTGGAATCCGTTCGCGAATTTCTACCTGGGTGCCGTCACTGTCGGCGTATGTCTTAATCCGCTGGATATCGGTTGAATAGTTGGTCACCTCGAGATCACTGATTTCCCAATACTGTTGGTTTTTCAGCAGGATTGTGGCGAGGTAACCGTAATCGGTTCCTGCAGTTTCGTCGAGGGTGACGGCTGGACTTTGTGCATTCATTGGTGGAATGATGCCGTTTCCTTGAATCAACGGCCGCCGATCGCCTTCGCCGTACCGACCGATTGTGATGGGACTGCCTCGAAGTCCGGACCCTTGCGGTTTCAACTGCCCGGTCCAGGTTGATGCCCCGTCGAACAAGATCGTATCGCCCGGCTCGAACACCACCGAGTTGACTTTTTCAAGACTCTTCCAGGCTGATTGCTCGGTCACCCCCGAGGCAGCGTCGTCACCCGTGTTGCTGACATAGTAGGTTCTCCCGGTCGCCGCCTGGGCGGGTGGTGCCAGTTGGGGGAGATTGAGCACGCTGATCGCAAGCATCAGCGCCAACACACCCGCGACGGTTGCCCGAATGGGTTGATATCTGTTCATGGTTATTCCTATTCGTCGTTGGATAGTGGGGATAGTGGCATTGCGCAGGATCCGTGCGCCTCGGTTAGTTCTGATCCGTGTGTTGTCTGAGTCTGGAAATGAGATAGTCAAGGTATGCTGCTGCGGTGAACTGCTCCGGCCCGTACACGGTCCGTCCTGCCGCACGATCGGCTGCTCGACGGGCGTTTTCTGCCTCGAGATCCGCAAAGAATCCGTCGAAATCGCGAAACGGAATGAGTCCGAGTTCGTTACCTCGAGCGAATAAGGCAAGCACTTCAGCGCGGCTCGCCTCAACTCGTTCGTCAAGTTCCTGCTGCGGCGTGCTGCCGCCATACTCGCGCTGCCAAAATGATGCGTCCACTTCAGCCCCAAATTCCCGCGTGAAATCGCCTATCACGTTTGCTTCTTCACGTGCCGCAAGTAGCTGGTATACGCTGTCACGCGCGGGGAGCGCGTCGGGCTGGTTTGCGCTGCATCCGGTCGCAAGAACACAACACAACACCAACAGCGCTATTGCTTTCATCCGCATCGTGATCACTCCTTCGTCGCACCGTCAACCATGCCGTTGATGAACGAACGCTGCATGAACAGATACACCAGCACGACGGGGAGTGCCACGAGCACCGCGGCAGCCGATTGCAGCGTGGTGTCGGTGGTGTGCGCTCCGACAAAAAAGTTCAGTCCGAGCGGCGCGGTTCGCATCGCACCGGTCGGGCTCATAATCAGTGGCACCATGAAGTCGTTCCAGGTCCATACAAACCAGAGCACGAAGAGGGTGGTCACGGCTGGGCGCGCCATTGGGAGGTGCACCGACCACAGTGTGCGGAGCACCCCTGCCCCATCGAGTTGCGCTGCTTCGGTAATCGAGGGGTTGACGGTGCGAAAATACGTCCGCATCCAAAACACCCCGAACGCCGTCGACATGGCAACCTGTGGTAACGCAACCCCAAGCACAGTGTCTGTGAGACCCCACGATTTCATATCGTAAAACAGCGGGATAATAAACGCCTCGGTGGGAATCATAATGCCCGCAAGAAAGACGAAAAAGAGCAGATTTGCTCCCCGAAACCGCATCGTTCCGAGCGCGTATCCGGCGGGAACGGCAACAACGAGCGACAGCGTCACGGTGACCAGTGTGACCTGAACGGAGTTCAGCAGGTAACTTGCAAACCTCCCCTGGACGAATGCTTCGGCGAAGTTCTCAAGCCGAATAGTACCGCCATCGAGGCCAAGGGCTCGCACCAGCACCATAGCGAGTGGCCACAGTATGAGCGCCGCGAACATAGTCAAGAGCACATAATTCATCACCCGCTCTGCACGCGATATTTTCACGAGTTCCCCCTGCGATTGAGCACAAGATTCATCACGAAAATGACCAGCGCCAGCGTAATTCCGATCGCCGCGGCGAGGCCAACTTCACGCTGCTGGAATGCTTGCGCGTAGACCTGATATGCGGGCACCGAGGTCGACCCGCCCGGCCCACCCTTTGTCGCCATGTACACCAGGTCAAAGTTTTTCATCGCAGCGATCATGGTCATGAACCACGACGACTACCGCTACCTGTTCGGCAC
>CAYTSH010000038.1:0-14303 GCA_964440395.1 uncultured Microbacteriaceae bacterium | reverse complement strand
TCGCCGAGGCTGTTGAGCTCGAGGTGGAGCGTGCGCACCTCTTCAAAGTGGAGCCCGGTGGTGGGTTCGTCGAGCACTTAGCTGGTGCGACCGTTGGATCGTTTTTGGAGTTCAGTGGCGAGTTTCACGCGTTGCGCTTCGCCGCCGGAGAGGGTGGTGGCGCTTTGGCCGAGGCGGACGTAGCCCAGTCCCACGTCGACGAGCGTTTTTAGGTAGCGGTGGATTGCGCTGATGGGTTCGAAGAACTCGGCTGCTTCGGCGATGGGCATATCGAGCACTTCAGCAATATTTTTGCCTTTGTAGTGCACCGCGAGGGTGTCTCGGTTGTAGCGGGCACCGGCGCAGACTTCGCAGGCGACGTACACATCGGGGAGGAAGTTCATTTCGATTTTGAGGGTACCGTCGCCGGAGCACGCCTCGCAGCGGCCTCCTTTCACGTTGAAGCTGAAGCGACCCGGGAGGTATCCGCGCGCTTTGGCTTCGGCGGTTTCGGAGAACAGCGTGCGGATCCGGTCAAACACGCCGGTGTAGGTTGCCGGGTTGGAGCGCGGGGTGCGGCCGATTGGGTTTTGGTCGACGTGCACAACCTTGTCGAGGTGTTCCAGTCCGGTTACTCGCGTGTGCCGGGCGGGCACGTGTTTTGCGCCGTTGAGTTTGTTGGCGAGCACCTGGTAGAGGATGTCGTTGACGAGGGATGATTTGCCTGATCCGCTCACACCGGTTACGGCGGTGAACACGCCGAGTGGGAAGGTGACGGTGATGTTTTTCAGGTTATTTGCCCGGGCGCCTTCGACGGTGAGCACTCGTTTGCGGTCGATGGGGCGCCGCTTGGCTGGGGTTGTGATCGCCCGCGCGCCGCTGAGGTATTGACCGGTGAGCGAGGCGGGGTTGTCGAGCAGTTCCTGGTAGGTTCCTGAGTGCACGACGTTGCCGCCTTCTACCCCTGCCCCGGGACCGATGTCTACGATCCAATCGGCGGTTCGGATGGTATCTTCGTCGTGCTCAACGACGATCAGCGTGTTGCCGAGATCGCGCAGTGCGACGAGGGTGTCGATTAGCCTGCGGTTGTCTCGCTGGTGCAGTCCAATGCTTGGCTCGTCGAGCACGTAGAGCACGCCGGTGAGGCCGGAACCGATCTGGGTTGCGAGCCGAATGCGCTGCGCCTCGCCGCCGGAGAGTGTGCCGGCTGATCGTGCCAGGTTGAGGTAGTTGAGCCCAACCTGGATGAGGAAGTTGAGTCGCAGTCGAATCTCGCGCAGCACTTGAGCCGCGATTGCGGCGTCGCGTTCGCTCAGCTGCAGCGAATCCATGAATGTTTGCGCCTCGCTGAGGCTGAGTTCGCAGATTTCGGCAATGCTTTTTCCGCCGACGGTTACGGCGAGCACTTCAGGTTTCAGCCGCTGACCGCGACACGCGGGACAGGGGGTTTCGCGCAGGTAGTCGGTCATTTTGGCACGGGCCCAGTCGCTATCAGCGTTGAGGTATTGCCGCTCAATGTAGGGCACGACACCTTCGAATCCTGAGGAGTAGCGCATTTCACGGCCGAAGCGGTTCTTCCAGGTAACGTTGACGGAGAAGTTGTTGCCGTGTAGCACCGCCTGGCGCACTTCTGGGTGGAGCGACTCCCACGGGGTGTCGAGGCTGAACTCGAGATCGTCCGCCAACCCGGTGAGCAGCTTGGCGTAGTACTGGTAGAGGCCTTTCCCCTGGGTTGCCCACGGCAGGATGACTCCTTCGTTGATGCTGAGCGCCGGATCGCCGAGGAGCAGCTCTTCATCGACCGACATGCGCGTGCCGAGGCCGCTGCACGTTGCGCAGGCGCCGAACGGCGCGTTGAAGGAGAAGGTTCTGGGCTCAATTTCGGTGAGTTGCACCGCATGGTTGTTTGGGCAGGAGAGTTTTTCGGAGTAGGTGCGGGTTGCTCCGGGGCCGGATTCATCGACGTAGTCGATCGTGACGAGCCCGTCGGACAGGCGCAGCGCCGTTTCGAGCGAGTCGGTGAGCCGGCCGAGCATTTCGGGTTCGGCGACGAGCCGATCGACAATCACGCTGATGGTGTGTTTTTGTTGTTTTTTGAGCGTTGGTGGTTCGCTCAGTTGCACCCGCTCACCGTCGACCAGGGCACGCGAGTACCCGCTGGCGCTGAGGTTGCGGAACAGGTCGAGGAATTCGCCTTTTTTGCCCTGCACGACGGGCGCAAGAATTTGAAAGCGGGTTCCTTGCGGCATGTTCATCAGCTGGTCTGCGATGTGTTGCACGGTTTGTTTGTCAATTACCTCGCCGCAGGTCACGCAGTGGGGCACACCGGTGCGTGCCCAGAGCAACCGCATGTAGTCGTAGATTTCGGTGATTGTGCCAACGGTTGAGCGTGGGTTGCGGTTGGTTGATTTCTGGTCGATGGATACTGCGGGGCTGAGCCCTTCGATGAAGTCAACGTCGGGTCGGTCCACCTGCCCGAGGAACTGCCGCGCGTAGGCGGAGAGTGATTCGACGTATCGCCGCTGCCCTTCGGCAAAGATCGTGTCGAACGCCAGCGAGGATTTGCCCGATCCGGAGAGTCCGGTGAACACGACGAGTGCGTCTCGCGGAATGCTGACGTCGATGTTTTGCAGGTTGTGCACTCTGGCGCCCTGGACAGAGATGTGTGGGATGCTGCTGGTTGCGTTCACGATCTAGATGTCTTCTTTTCTGGTGGTGGGGTCTGGTCTAGCGTTGGTTGGGGCTCAATTGTTGGATGCTGTTGGGCCTTCCAGCGGGTGTCTAGCTATCGATGTGGCCGGCTGCGAGCATTTGGCGGAGTTCCTTTTTGAGTTCGGACACCTCATCGCGAAGTCGGGCGGCGAGTTCAAATTTGAGGTCTTCGGCTGCGGCAAGCATTTCTTCGTGCAGGTTGGCGATGAGTTCTTCGAGTTGGTTTGCCCCGGTTGCGGCAATGCCGCTGCGTTGCGGGGCGGCGCCGCGTTTCGGGGCTCCCGCGGCTGCTTTGTTCCCGCGTTGTTTCAGCAATTCGTCGGTGTCGGCCGCTTCCCGGGCAAGCACCGCGGTGATGTCACTGATTTTTTTGCGCAGCGGTGTGGGGTCTATGCCGTTGGCGGCGTTGTATGCCTGCTGTTTTTCCCGGCGCCGATCGGTTTCGTCAATTGCCTGGCGCATTGCCGGGGTGATGCGGTCGGCGTACATGTGCACTTCGCCACTGACGTTTCGGGCGGCGCGGCCGATCGTTTGGATGAGTGAGGTTGCCGATCGGAGGAAGCCTTCTTTGTCGGCATCAAGAATTGCCACGAGCGACACTTCGGGCAGGTCGAGACCTTCCCGCAGCAGGTTGATTCCTACGAGCACGTCAAACACCCCTTGGCGCAGCTCGCTCAGCAGCTCTACCCGCCGCAGCGTGTCAACGTCGGAGTGCAGGTATTCCACCCGAACTCCGGCCTCGGTGAAAAATTTGGTGAGTTCTTCCGCCATTTTTTTGGTGAGGGTGGTGACGAGCACCCGTTCATCTGCCGCGGTGCGGACACGGATCTGTTCGAGGAGGTCGTCAATCTGGCCGAGGGTTGGTTTCACCACAATTTTCGGATCGACAAGCCCGGTGGGGCGAATAATCTGCTCAACGACACCGTCGGCGACGCTCATCTCATATTTGCCGGGGGTGGCCGAGAGGTACACCTTTTGACCGACTCGTTCGTTGAACTCGTTCCACGTGAGTGGCCGGTTATCCATGGCGCTGGGGAGGCGGAAGCCGTGTTCGACCAGGGTGCGTTTGCGCGACGCGTCTCCCTCAAACATGGCGCCGATCTGTGGCACCGTCACGTGTGACTCATCAATCACCACAAGGAAATCGTCTGGAAAATAGTCGAGTAGGCAGTGGGGCGCCTCGCCGGGTTGCCGACCGTCCATGTGCCGGGAGTAGTTTTCAATGCCTGAGCAAAAGCCAATCTGCTCCATCATTTCGAGGTCAAAAGTTGTGCGCATCCGCAGCCGCTGCTCTTCAACAAGTTTGCCGGCCTGTTTCAGCTGCGGCAATCGTTCCTCCAACTCGTCTTGAATGTCCGAGATCGCGCGGCGCAGCACTTCTTCGCTCGCAACGTAGTGTGAGCCTGGAAAGATGCTCACCGCGTCAACGTTGCGAATCACATCGGCGGTGAGCGGATGGAGAAAATACAGCGCCTCGATTTCGTCGCCAAACAGCTCGATGCGCACCGCAAGCTCTTCATACATGGGAATGATTTCGATGGTGTCGCCACGCACGCGAAAGTTTCCCCGCGAAAAATCGATATCGTTGCGCTGATATTGCATCGCCACAAACTTGCGGATGAGCTGCTCACGGTTTATTCGTTCGCCAACCCGCAGCGCAACCATCGCTTCGTAATATTCTTCCGGCTTGCCCAAGCCATAGATGCAGGAAACCGTTGAGATCACCACCACGTCCCGCCTGCTGAGCAGGGAATTTGTTGTCGAGTGCCGCAGCCGTTCGACCTCGGCGTTCACCGAAGAGTCTTTCTCAATAAACGTATCGGTCTGCGGCACATACGCCTCAGGCTGGTAGTAGTCGTAGTACGACACGAAGTATTCCACCGCGTTATTCGGCATCAGCTCGCGAAACTCGTTCGCGAGCTGGGCGGCGAGCGTTTTGTTGTGCGCAAGGATGAGCGTGGGACGCTGCAGCCGCTCAATGAGCCAGGCAGTGGTTGCCGATTTACCGGTACCGGTCGCCCCCAGCAACACCACATCGGTCTCACCGGCAGTGAGCCGCTCGGCAAGCTCGGCGATCGCCTGCGGCTGATCGCCGCTGGGTTGATACTGGCTCACCACCTCAAACGGGTGCACAACACGGGTTGGTTCCATAACATCTAGTCTATTGCGCCCGCTGCGATAGAACAAGTGTTCGAATCAGCGATTTGCTTCGCAATGATCTCCCACACGCGGTCCGCGGCGGCGAGCGTTGCCGCCAGCGTCCCCGAAGCATCCAGCACGATGTCGGCTCGGAGCGCGCGCTCGCTGGCACTGGCCTGTCGGGCGATCCGGCGTTCGGCATCCGCTCTGGAAAAACCGCGCAGGTGTCGCAACCGCTCAATCCTCGCTGCCACCGGGGCTTCCACCGAGACCACCAGGTCAAACGGCAGCGTCACGCCAGCCTCCACGAGCAGCGGCACGTCGTACACCACGATCGCATCCGGCCGCTCAGCAGCAACCAGTGCGAGCAATTCCGCCACCCGCCGCTGCACCGCAGGATGCACGATCGCGTTCAGTGCGGCGAGCGCGGCCTCATCAGCAAACACGATGGCAGCGAGCGCCTGGCGATCGAGCGCGCCGGAGCCATCAAGGATGCCGTGGCCAAATCGTTCCGTCAGCGCAGCCAGCGCCGGGGTGCCGACCGCAACGACTTCGCGGGCGATTTCGTCGGCGTCGATGCGCACCGCGCCGCGCCGCTCAAGGTGCCGGGAGACGGTTGATTTTCCCGAGGCGATGCCCCCGGTGATGCCCACAAGATACACGGCTCGCCCTCCTTGTGGCGTTGCACTGACTGTTCCTGTGTCCGAGATTACCCCATCGGGCCATGCAGCTGCGCTTCTCACGGCGTGACACCAACTCACGACTATACCCCTAGGGGTATATAATCGGAGTGAAGTGGTTCCAAACATGAACAAAAATTAGGAGAAATCATGTGCCGAGCAGTGCGTTGCGCCGTGTGCAACAAAACAACCTGGGCAGGCTGCGGCCAACACGTAGCAATGGTGAAAGCCCAAGTGCCTGCGGGATCCTGGTGTCCGGGCAAACACACTGAGGCGGAGCGTTCAGCCGCACGGAAACAGCGAACCGCACAGGGCGGTTTTTTTGCGCGACTCTTTGGGCGCTAGCACAGAGGAGTTCTGGGCCTCGACGACGCGCACAAACGCAGCGATTGCACGGCCGCGCTCAACAGCTGAGAAACCCCAGCAAGCCCCGGCTATGAAAGCGGCGTGTCGGCTGCGGCGAGCGCGGCGAGGAAACTGGCCGTGATGGTTGCGGGCCTGGTGATTGCCCCACCGACCACCACAGCGAAGGCGCCGTTGGCAAACGCGGCAACCGCGTCTTCGGGTGATCGGATCCTGCCCTCGGCAAACACGGGGACCGGGATCGCTTGGGAAAGTTCGCGCACCAGCGCAAGATCGGGCCCGGCCTGTTGTCGCGAGTAGTCGGTGTAACCGGCGAGGGTGGTGCTGACCAGGTCCGCGCCAAGCTCCACCGCGGCAACGCCTTCGGCGAGCGTGGAGACATCTGCCATTGCGAGCACGCCGCGGTCGTGCAATGCGGCGATGGTATCGGCGATGCCGAGACCGTCGGGGCGGTCCCGCCCCGTGCAGTCGAATGCAACGATATCCGCACCGCTTGCGGCGACCGTGCAGGCTGCGTCTCGGGTTGGGGTGATGAACACACCGGTTGAGCCGAGCTTCCACAGCCCGATGATTGGCACATCGGTTACCGCCCGGATCGCCCGAATGTCGTCGGGGCTTTCGGCACGAATGGCGGCCGCTCCCCCACGCAGCACGCTTTTCGCCATCGCCACCATGTGTGCGGTGCCGTGGAGGTCTTCGCCGGGCTGGGCCTGGCATGAAACGACGAGTTTGCCTCTGAGACCGGCCACGATGGCGGGCACGGGCCGCGGCTGGGGGTGGGTGTGGGGGTGGGTGTGGGGGTGGGGAGTGGCCGGTGCGGGTGGAGATACGGCTCGTGCTGGCGCTGCCGGCGCCCCGACCGCTTCGGCCACCCCGGAATCCCCGCCCACCCCGGCTGCCGGCCAGTCGATTGGACAGCCGCTCGCCCGCAGTGCCTGTTGAACCCGCCGATAGCGGCTGGGCGTGTGTGCCACCTCCCAGGCAGTGGCGCGTTGGTGCAGTGCAGCCGTTGCAAGGTGCCCAGCCGCTTCACCGACCGCCCACTCGCCCTGATGCACCCGGTAGGCGGCTGCGGCAATTTGGGTTGCGCCAAGGTTTTTGGCGCCCATGATGAGGTTTTGCACCGTTGCGCCGACCAGGGTTCGGGCGGGGATTTGGAAGGGGCCGGTCGGTTCGTACACCGATGCGGCCCCGCCGACTCGGGGGTGGAGGTCGGCGTGGTACCAGGCGACGCCGAGTGAGTCGCTGATCTGCGCGGCACGGCCGTCTGCCTGCGGCGCGAGGTCGTGCGCGGTGACCGGTTTGACCACGGCGAGTCGCCGGGATTCGCGAACGTATGGGGCGAGGGCAAGCCCGTCGCTCGTTTCGCTCAATTCTGGGGCGAGCCGAAGTTCGGGATAGCCATACCCCCCTGGCCTGGGGGCTTCCGTGCGCAGCCAGTGCACAAATGCGAGCGTCAACTCGCGGGCTTCCGCCACTGCTGCGGCTCCTGAGGCGATGAGTCCCTGGTCGTGGTAGTCGTGTGAACCCCAGTTCAGCACGATTGCTTCGGGGTGTTCGGCGCGAATGCGGCGGTAGCTCCAAAAGCTGGGGGTGTCGTCGGGGGCGAACATGGGGTAGTCGGTTGCCGTGCCGTCGCCGGGGTCGGCGGCGAGGGAAAAGCGGTAGCGATCTCGCCAGTAGTGGTAGCGGGCGGGCGCCGGCTGGGCGGGTTGCGCGACGTCCTCGCGCACGAGTGCGGCGACGACGGTGAATGATTGTTCCGCGTGGGGTGACGGCTGGGCAAGCGCGTGCCGTTCGCCGTAGCGGCCGCAGCCTTCGGAGCCGGTAACGAAGGGGGCTCCGGTGAGTGGCAGCAGGTCGCCGAGTTCGGTCGCGTCAATAATCTGCGCGGCCACCACCTCAATCCGACGGCTGCCGTCGGCCACGGCTCGTTCGAACACACGCCGCCGCTCCCCCGGCAGGTCGGCACCGCCCAGGAGTGTGCGCGGTGGCGTGGTGGCGTTGAGATTGTGCGGCACGGGCGCGGGCCCGAACACCACGGAGTGCACGGTGCGGGCAGCGGCGGCGTGCACGATTTGCGCGCGTTCGGGTTGATATCCGGTGCAGAGGGTAAGCAGACCCGCGGAGATGAAGGGGTGCAGCATCCCCTCAAGCGCCGTTCGCGCTGCGGCTGGTGTCGTGCAGAGTCGGCTCACCCAGCCACGGCCCGGATTGTCTGCGCCGGCTTGTTGCCGCAGCGTGTCGCGAAACCGGCGGTACTGTGCGCTGGCACCGGTGTGTTCAATGAGTGGATGCTCGTCGAGCGGTGTCGTGAGCTGTGCGCTCACCTGTCCCCCAATAATCGGCATCGCCTCAACCATCACTGCGCGTCTGCCGGCGCCACAGACGGCTAGTGCCGCGGCGATGGCGCCGAGGCCGCCGCCTGCAATGAGCACATCGGTGTGCACACGGATGGGTTCTTCGGTTGTGTTCACGCGCGTTCCTCCAACTCAACATCAATTTCAAAGGTTCGCAGCCACGGGAAGCGAACGCTTCCGGGACGTATTCGGATGTGCCCACCCCACGGCGAGGCGGTGAGCAATTCCGTCAGGCGTCGCTCCACCAGCTCACGCGCAGCGGCAACCTGGCTCGGGTCGAGGGTGTCGTGCACGCGGGGATCCGTGCGCAGCGCCGCGCGCAACTCCTGGCGCACCACGCTCATGTACCACACGTCTTCGATGATGCGTCGAGCGACTGCGAGCCGATGTGCGCCGGGCTGGAACGAACCGTCCCGCTGCGCCAACACCCCGGCGACGAGCATGGCGAGTGCTGTTCCGATCGTGTTGCCCGCGGTGTTCCAGGCCGCATAGGCGTTGAGCGACAACCCCGCGGCGGGTAGCGCGTGCAGCAGCTGCGGATCACCGCCGTTGGGTGCGCTCACGTCGGCAAGACCCACCGGCCGCAGGGCGTTGCGCAGCAGCGCATCGACACGTTTCGCGGTCGCTGCGGCACGACGCGCTGTCACGTCACTCGGGGTCGGCGGGCACGTAGCCCAGTCGGCCGCCCAGGGGGCGCCGGGGTTGTGCGGATCGGGGGTCGGGGCGTGCAGCACGAGCACCGCGTCTGGTTCGTCGTCCAGGGCGCACTGCTCGGCGCCCAGCACCGCCAACTGGCGCGCCACGGTTTCCCCCAGCGGCACTGACTCGTAGGGGGCGATCCGATCCAAACCGTCGGGATCGGCGCAGTCCAGTGCGACGCGCACGGGTGCCCCGCCACGGTGTTCGTGCAGCGCCCGCACCGACACGAGGAGGCCGAGCTCATCTGCACCGGGCTGGATGCTGGCGCGGGTGCCCAACTGCAACCACCGCATCCACTCATCGAGTTCCGCCGCGGCCCGCGCGGAGAGCGTGTCCGGACCGGCATCGTCGATGCCGATGGTGAGGGTGGCGAACGCGCCGCGCCGGGTGCGCTGGATTGCGGCGAGCGCGAGCGCGTGTTGTCGCACGCGGCGCAGCAGCCAGTCTTGCCTGACTTCGGGCGGAATGTGTGCCGACTGGGTCGCCGGTGCCGCCGGTGTCTCCTGAGCCTCCTGAGCCTCCTGAGCCTCCTGAGCCTCCTGAGCCTCCTGAGCCGCGGTGGTGCCGGTGCCCCGGCTGAGGTGTGCGGAGAGCGCGTGCAGTGCCTTGCCGTGGGTTGCCCAATATTCTGGTTCTTCGTCGGCGTCGTTGGCGTTTGGGATGCGGGGCACGACCATGAGGGCGTGGATGGGTTGCGGCAGGGTGTCGAGCACGCGCCAGCGTTCGAGCAGGTCTTCGAGGGGTTCGGTGCCGGTTCTTGAGGGGATCAGTCCGCCGGAGCCAAGCCCTTCCAGCGCGACGACGGTGGCGGTCGCGGGCGTGTTCGAGAGCCAGTCGCGAAGTGCGGCGGGCGGTGCCGGGGTTCGTTTGTGACCAAGGCAGTGTGCGGGCGGGGTGCGCACCTGCACACCGGCGATGGCGAGTGTGTCGCGCACGAGTTGAGTGCAGACCGGGCGCTCGTCGAGCGGGACGAGGGTGAACACGGTGGCTGGTTTGTGGTTTGACTGCGCGGGCTGGGTGATCAATTGGTGGGATGCCGTTGTTGCGGGCCAGACGCAGGGTTGCGTTCCTGCGGCGTGTGCCGCCCCGATGGCTACGGCGGTGTCGCCGAGCTGCGAACGGGTGATTGGGATTTCCTCGAGGGCGGGGATGAGGGTTTGTGCGACGCCGGCACGCACACCATCGAGGTAGGTGGCACCAAGGTTGAGGACACCGCCGGAGAGAATAATTTCGCTGGGGGCGACACTGTTGGCGAGACCGCCGAGTGTCACTCCGAGCGCGTGGGCGGCGGTGGAGATGATGTGTTGCGCGGTCGCCGCGGCGTGGCTGTCTTCGCTGTGGAGCGCGTGTGCCACGTCGGCGAGTGTCGTCGCGCGGAAGCCTGCGGCTTGGAAGCGCTTTGTCATGGCTGGTCCCGAGCTGAGGGCTTCGATGTGCCCTTCGCTACCGCAGGGGCATGTCAGTCCGTTTGCGGCTGGGCTGGGAAGATGACCGACGTGACCTGCCGCCCCGAGGTTGCCGCTGAGCACGCGGCCGTCCGCGATGACCGCTCCGCCGATGCCGGTGCAGACGGTGACGACGAGCGCGTGGGTGAGGTTCCGGGCGGCGCGTTCTGCGTGGGCGAGCGCTTGCACGTCGCCGAGTGCCACGCACGGCAGGCCGGTGTGGGTGGCGATGCGTTGCGCGAGGGGTGTTCCGGCCCAGCCGGTTATGGCGCTGGTTGCGTGGGTCACGGTGCCGTTTTTGGGATCTATGATCCCCGCGCTGCCGATGCCGATTCGGTTGTGTTCATCGGTGCGAACCGCGGCGATGAGCTGCAGGATTGCGGCGATCATGGCCTCTCGACCCGACTGTGCCGGGGTGGGGGCGTCGGCTCGGTGCGCAACTGCGCCGGTGGTATCGAAGCTGACCGCGACGAGTTTGGTGCCACCGATGTCAACACCAATCGCGTGCGACAGGCTGGTGGGGTGTTGCAACGTGTGCTCCTATTTTTTGCGTTTTACGGTGATATTGAATTGGTATCGATCCCAGCGATAAATGCCGGTGGAGGTCTCAACTTTGCGGCCGCGGGCGTCGCAGAGTAGTCGCGCGACGACGAGTGCGGCCGTGTGTGGTGCGACGTCGAGGTGCACCGCGTCGGCGGTGGTGACGACGCTCGCTGAAATGGTTTGTTCGGCGTGATCGGGCTGCGCTCCGCGTTCCGTGAGGAGTGTGTAGAGGGATTTTGCGTGCGCAATGTGTTGCACGCTGAGTCCGAGCCAGGCGGGAATGTAGCTGCGTTCGATGCAGATCGGGATGCCGTCGGCCAGTCGGACTCGTTCGACGAACAGCACGGGCGCGCCTGGTGACAGCTCTAGGTCGCGGGCAATCTCCGAACTCGCCGCAACCTGTTTCGCTTCGATGAGTTTGCTCCCCGGGCGCATGTTGCGGCTGCGAATATCTTCGCTGAACGAGGTGAGGTGCAGGGATTTGGTGATCGAGTTGGCATCGGCAACGAAGGTGCCCGCGCCTTGCACCCGATAGAGCACACCTTCGTCGGCGAGGTGGGCGAGGACCGCGCGAACCGTCAGTCTGCTGACGTGAAATCGAACCATCAGTTCGCGTTCGCCGGGGAGCATTGCGTGTGGGCGAACCCCGGTGACGAGTTCTGATCGAATGGCGTTGGCAACGTCGAGATATTTTGGGGTGTGTGAGCTCGTCATCTGACTAGCCTTTCACAGCGCCATCACCAGCGCCCCTGAAGAAGAAGCGCTGCAGGGCGAAGAACGCGATGATCAGCGGAATCACCGCGAGCATTGTTCCGGCAGCAACCGCTTTCTGGTCGCCGGCGAACGCGCCGCTCAGGCGGGTGAGACCGACGGTGAGGGTCATGACGCGTTCGTCTTGTGCGATGAGTTGCGGCCAGAGGAAATCGTCCCAGGAGAACATGAACGCAAATATTGCGACAACGGTGAGTGTGCCCCGGACCGATGGTAGTGAGACGTGCCAGAACCGTTGCCACGTGTTTGCCCCGTCGAGCACCGCAGCCTCATCAACCGCTGCGGGCAGCGCAAGGAACGCGGTGCGCATCAGCACGATTGAGAGGCCGGTCACTGCTGTGGGCACGATGATGCCGGCGAAGGTGTTGATGAGGTGCAGTTCGCGCATGAAGAGGAACGTGGAGGAGAAGATAACCTCAAACGGGATGATGATGGTGGCTATGAACACGGTGAATACCGCGGTCTTCCCCCGAAAGGAAAGCCGGGCAAGCGCAAATCCGGCCATGGCTGCGAAGAGCACATTCGTGAGGGTTGAGATGCTCGCGACCAGCAGGGAGTTCGCCGCGAATCGAAGTACCGGGATGCTGTCGAACACCTTGGTGACGTTCGCAAGCGTTGGGTCTGCTGGGATGAGCTGCGGTGGTTGCGTGAACGTTTGTTCACCGGCCCCTTTGAGCGCGGTGGAGAGGGTCCAAAGAAACGGCCCGATCAACGCGAGGGTCATGAGTATGAGCGCGGCGTAGCGCAGCGCAAGGAGGAGATGTTTGCGTCGTCTTGCCCGATTGGAACGTTTGGCGGGCTGTCTTCGGTTCGTCGGCACGCTCATTGCGTTTCTTCTTTCTGTGACTGCCGAATGTAGGCGACGGAGAGACCGATTGTGAGCACGAAGAGTGTCAGGCTGAGCGCGGACGCATACCCCACGTGGCTGTCAAAACCGCTCATGTTTTGCCGGATGAGGTACACCATGGTGAGGCCGGCGTTTCCCGGGCCTGCGGTGGTGCCTCCACCGAGCACGTATACTTCGGCGAACACTTTCATCGAGGCGATGGCGCTGAGTAGCGCGATGAGCAGCATTGTTGGTCGAATTGCCGGGAGGACAACGGTCCAGAATCGGCGCAGCACGCCGGCACCGTCCATGGCTGCCGCCTCCAGGAGGCTCGTGGGAACGTTTGCCAACGCGGCCAGGTAGATCACCATGTAGTATCCCAGCCCTTTCCAAACGGTGACCGCCATACAGCAAAATAAAAACAGGGTGCTGTCGGTGAGAAAACTGACTGATTGCCAACCGGGCAGCACGAGGGAATACAGCCAGTTGATGATGCCGTCTTCGCGCAGCAGCATTTGCCAAATGATTCCCACGGCAACCATCGAGGCAACCACGGGGGTGTAGAAACTCGCCCGAAACAGCCCGATTCCGGGAATGAGCGGTTTCGCCAGCATCGCCAAGAGCAGCGGCAGCAGCACCATGCATGGCACCACCACAACCATGTAGAGCAGCGTGTTGGTCAGTGCCCGCCAGAAATACTCGTCTGTGCTGAGTGCGACGTAGTTTTCGAGCCCAACAAACACGCCGCCACGTGCCGGGGTGAAGTTTGTGAAGGATTTGACGAGCGTGTCGATGAACGGGGCAACGTGAAACGCGAGGGCGATGGTCAGCGCGGGGAGAACAAACAACCACGGCGCGACGAAGGAACTTTTTTTCATGAACCGGTGCGGTGTGCTCTGATCGGACAGTGCTGTCCGATCAGAGCACACCTCTTTCTACTTGGTGGCGGCTGATGCCTGCGTGGTCAGCTCGGTTGCTTTTTTGGCGGCAGCATCCAGGGCATCCGCTGCGGATGTTTTGCCGAGAATCGCGTTTTGCACCTGCTCTAACACAACGGCCTTGATCGTGTCGTCGAATTGCACGGGAACGAGATTTTGCGCGTTGGTGATTTGCTGAGCGGAAATACTGCGCGCCCGCGACGTGACGGTGCCGTCGGAGTCATCGGTGAAGAACGGGTCTTTCAACGCGTTGAGCGTGGAAGGAAGCACCGGGGCAAGCTCCGCCAGTTTCAGCTGGCTTTCATCATTGGTGATGAACAGCGCGAACGCGGTGGCCAACGCTTTATTCTTGCTGGTGTTGGGGATGAGCAGTCCCATAACGGACATGTTCGAGACCCCATCGGGGCCGGTGATCTGCGGTGCCACCTCGGTGTTGGCGTATATTTGCGGGGCGTCCGATTCAATTTTTCCAAGGAAGTTTGGGCCGGACGGGAACAACGCGATCGAACCGGCCATGTAGGCTTCGCGTTCCTTCTGGTGATTCTCGGTAAGTGAGTCTTTTGAATACACCCCGGCATCATAGAGCGCTTTGAGCGTTTCGAGGTGGGCGACGGCCTCGGGAGTGTTGAACGTCCAGGTCGTGAAATCGTCGGCTATGAGGGGCACGCCGAGCTGGGCGAGGTCGGTGATGAATCGATTCTCGAGTGCCGGGTGCATCCCGTAGTATGCGCCCTTGCCCGCTTCGGCAATCTTGGTGGCATCTGCATACAGCTCGTCGAGCGTTGCGGGCGCCTTCGCCGACTGGGGCATCCCGACCGCCCAGGCTCTGATGGAGGTTCGGCGCGAAC
>CAYTSH010000037.1:6767-14386 GCA_964440395.1 uncultured Microbacteriaceae bacterium | reverse complement strand
ATCGCCGGCGTCGCGGGCATCACGTCGCGGCGCACGGTCATCACGGGCTAAGCGGGCATCACGGAGCGGCGCACGGACATCTAGGGCGTCGCGCGCATCACGACGAGGGGCACGGTCATCTCGGGCGTCGCGGGCATCACGACGCGGGGCACGGTCGTCCCGCGCAAACCGATCCTCACGACGCGGCGCACGGTCATCCCGGCCAACCCGCTCTTCCCGACGCGGCGCACGGTCATCCCGGCCAAACCGATCGTCCCGGCGTGGCGCACGGTCATCCCGGCCAAACCGATCCTCACGACGGGGCGCACGATCATCACGGCCAAATCGATCTCCCCCGTGCGAAGCACCCCCGTGACGATCCCCGCGATGCTCCGCACCGCGCTCATCAAAATAGCGGCGCGAGGAACCCGAACGAACACCGAACTCTTCCTCTGCGCGTCTCGGCGAACCGGCTCGTCCCAAATCCTCACGACGGATCGAACCACGATCAAACCCTTGAGCGCCGCCTCGACTATCGCGAACGGGCCGAACGTCCGACCGGGTGCTCCCCTGGTTCCGGTGGGGATTGCGCTGACCCCGCAACTCACCTCGCGCCTGTTGACGCTCAGAATCCTCACGGATACGCAAACCCCGCTCATCGCGAACATCGCGAGGGAAACGATCAGTACGCTCACGGCGCGCCTCACGCTGGTCAAGACTCCATCGAGCCTTCTTGCCAGATTCCCCGCTCTTCACAGCCCCTCGATGCCCCGCTTTTGCGGGCTTGCCCGTCTTCGCATTCTTAGGCACGTAATTCTTGGCAGCTTTGAAGCCACCCTTTTTGGTATTCTTCGGCATGATACTTTCTGGGTTGTACTCAGGCATTGAACGCACGAACACCCGCCGCGCTACACGCAACACGTTTCGCCAGAACCAGAGTTCAAGCAATTCGGACCGTTCACAACAGTGTGTGTTGATACAACATCAGCATCAACAACCGGCCCCACAGACTTACAAACCCACCCGCAAACGATAGCGGTGTCTCGAGCCGACCACACAAGTCTAGCCCACCAGACTGAGAATGGCCGGGGACCGCGAAGCCGCCCGCTCCCGCCCGGTAAATGCCAACAATCGCTGCCCAACCGCAAGCAAACCCGCAGCAAAATCTTCCTTATGCAGCCGACACACCCGCCACCCGGCATCTCGGGCACGATCAAGTCGTTCCACATCACGCAAATATTGCCGCCGATCCGTACGATGCTGCTCACCGTCATACTCGATCAGGCAACGCCGTTCCACATCAGCCAAATCAAATCGACCAATAAACTCGCCAACCGCGTCGCACACCGTGTGTTGCACAACCAGTTCAGGCATCCCAACGTGAACCGCCGCCAACCTGGTCAACGTCTCCATCCGCGAAGCGCTGCCCTCACGAGCCAGCTCAGCGGCAGCGCGCAACCGTCGAATGCCAGGAAACTTCTCCCGAGCCAGCAACCGCAGCAATTCCTCCCGCCCCACAAGCGGCACCTCCCGCCCCACAGGACCACGCGCGCACAGCATATGGTCGAGCGCCACCAGTAATTCCGTTGCGGAAAGCAGCCGCGACGACTGCACAAGCGCACGCAGTGGCGGGACGATACGTTCCGCAGGCACGCCGGGCGGGTGAGACGCCGCCAACTGGTGCATCCATTGCCCAATGGATGCCGCACTCGCCAACGTCTCCACCTTGCGTTTGCGGCGGTGTCCGCAAACACCGGGGCGCCGCACCTGGGCGGATGTTGCTGTGATCTCCACATCAATCCGCGTGGTTGGCGAGACCCTGATCGGGCAACCGTACAGCACAAGCGCCGTGACGTGGCTGAACAGCTCGCCGGGGCGCAGCAGCGGGGCGTAGGTTATTGCGCGTTCCCGCAGGTTTTGCGGCGGCGCGCCGGTTGCCCGGAGACCACGATGTGGGCGCATAAGCGAGGCGTGGTCGATCTGGCGGCGCGTGAAGCCGAGGCGGAGTGCCTCGGCGACGGTAAATGCGGTGCCGGTGAATGCGGCGATGATGCTCGACGTTGGGTGCATGCCATTGAGTGTGCCAGCACCCGCCGACAAGCGGAACGCAATTCGCGGGTTCGGGCGATTTTCGTGGATAAGTCAGGGGCGCAATCGCCTGTGTAAACACTTCCCCCTCTCCCCGCGGATCCCCTCCCCCTCTCTCCCTCCCCCCGCGGATCCCCTCCCGCCGCGAATCCCCTCCCGCGGGTGAGCACAAACGCACGCAACACAACTCCGCACCCGGGCATACGCGCTCACCCAGCAACCCCACCCAGCCACAGCATCCCCCGGTGAGCACAAACGCACCCAACACGCCACCCAACCCGGACACACGCGCTCACCCAACGAACCACACCCAGCCACAGCATCCCCCGGGTGAGCACAAACGCACGCAACACACCACTCCACCCGGGCATACGCGCTCACCCGGCAGCACGCACACCGCGGCGCGTGCGAACGCGCTCACCCGCGGGAGACACTGCAGCATACGCGCTCACCCGCGGGAGACACTGCAGCACACGCGCTCACCCGCGGGGCACACGCTGCAGCAGCGCCGCAATCTGCTCCAATTCCCAATCCACGTCGTCGTCGGTCCACTCCGAAACCCACTCAAAAAACTCCGCAGCCCCCGCCAACAGCTGCGCCACAAATGAACCCCGATGCACATCCACCTGGGTATCCCCAACCAAAAACCACGTGCCACCACTCGCGTCATACAACGCCACCTCAACCTGCTGCGTGGGGAAACTGAACTCGCCGCGGCCAGCCGCCAAGCCGTCCTCGCCAGAATCGAGATACTCCGCAACCATCGCCACCAGGCAAGACCACAACGGCCACACCTGGTCGTACATGGTGAGGTCAATGAGCGGGGTTCCCCCGTAGCCGATCAGGACCACGCCCTCAGACCAGCCGGGCTGCAACGCCCGCCGCGCGCGCCACACCTGCGCCGCAAGTTCCGGCTGTTCCAGGGGCTCCACAAGCACGGCATCCGGGTCATGGAGCACATCGTCAAGCCCACCCACCGGTTCGCGGAACAGCAGACTGCGAACGCTCAGCTCCAACGAGTGCACGCTCACGAGGCCACCTCAGCCAACCACTGGGTGAGCAGTAGCGCACCGGCGTCGTCGTGAATGAGACCCGGAACGGTCTGCACCCGATATTCCACATCAGGGATGCCGTCGCCAGGTCGCACATCACCGTGCACAACCTGCTCCCCCAGTTGGTGCAACCAGGTGGCCATGGCGTAGTCGGTGCGGGAATCGCCAAGCGTTTTCCAGCCCTGCGGACGCACGCCATCAGCTGAAAGCAGTTCCCAGGCGCGTTGCGCACCAAGGTCTTTGCCGGTGGTTTGCCCCTCAATGTCGGTAGAAATAATGGTCGTGTCGATGCGGACGGCGAGCGGCGCCGCGGCTGCCTGGCCTGCACCGTTGCCCGTTGCGGTTCCGGGCACGCGCCGGTCACCCCACTCCACCGCAAATCCTTGCCCCGCAAGGTGCGCAAACACGCGCTCGTCAAACTGCCGCTGGCGAGCAACAAACAGGTCGTTCTCAACATGGGGATGCTGTTCAACCGAAATCATGGCGCGTTTCGTTTCGTCAAAAAAAGCAATGTCGGCAAATTCGTGGCGCACCAGCCCGGCCACCCAGTCACGCACGCTCTGGGGCAGGGCGTGTGCGGCATCCACCATTGGGGAGTCGAGCCCGGCGGCACCCATGCGGAACCAGACGGCACCTTTTTCGCACACCCCGTACAGTGTGGCGTCTGGGCGCAGCCCCGCGGTAAGTAGTGGGGGGAGGACGACGTCCCGCAGGAACGCATCGGAACGCCCGGTGTTGAACACGATCGGAACGCCCGCCGCATCAAGTGCGAGCAGCGTTTCGGGAATCTGCGCAAGCCGAATGGTGCGGGTGATTGGTGAGGCAATAGGTCCGTCAACATCAAGCAACACGGCAAACGGCACAGTCACTGGGGACACGGCACACCACACTTTCATCACAACCGTCAAAACAGCATTCTACCGCGGTGGCGGTGTCATAGAATTGTGAAGGTGACCACTCCAGCTCGCCTTTCCCAGAACATTGCCAACATCACCGAATCCGCAACGCTCAAAGTTGATGCGAAAGCCAAAGCGCTCAAAGCGCAGGGCCTGCCAGTCATTAGTTATGCGGCTGGTGAACCCGACTTCGTGACACCGCCGCATATTGTCGCCGCGGCGGCGCGGGCGCTTGAAGATCCACAAAACTTTCGGTACACCCCCGCGACGGGTTTGCCTGAACTGAAACGCGCCATTGTTGAAAAAACGGCACGCGACAGCGGAATTACGGTGAGCGAATCGCAGGTGATCGTCACCAACGGCGGCAAACAGGCCGTATATCAGGCGTTTCAGGCGCTCATTGACCCGGGTGACGAGGCGTTGCTGCCCTCGCCCTACTGGACGACCTACCCTGAGGCGGTGAAACTTGCGGGCGGCACGAGCGTGGAAGTGTTCGCCGGTGCCGACCAGAACTACCTTGTGACCGTCGATCAACTTGAGGCGGCCCGGACGGAACGCACCAAAGTGTTGCTCTTCGTGTCCCCCTCAAACCCGACCGGGTCGGTTTACAGCGCCGAACAAACTAAAGCCATTGGCGAGTGGGCGCTGGCTCACGGCATTTGGGTCATTACCGACGAGATTTACCAAAACCTGGTGTTCGACGGGCAGCGAGCCACATCCATCGTCGAGGCGGTGCCCGCACTGGCGGATCAAACAATTCTGGTGAACGGGGTGGCGAAAACCTTCGCGATGACCGGCTGGCGCGTTGGTTGGATGATCGCACCGCACGACATCACCGCCGGTGCAGCGAACCTCCAGTCGCATCTCACCTCAAACGTGAACAACATTGCTCAACGCGCAGCCGTTGCAGCTATTGCCGGGGATCAGGCACCAATCGCGGAAATGCTGAACGCATTCCAGCGCCGCCGCGGGCTCATGGTTGAAGGGCTCAACGCGATCCCGGGCGTGCACGCCCCCCTGCCGCAGGGCGCGTTCTACGCGTACGCTGACGTGACCGAGCTGCTCGGCAAAACGTGGCGCGGTGTGCGGGTGGACACCTCGCTCGAACTGGCCGATTTCATTCTCGACCAGGTCAATGTCGCGGCCGTGCCGGGCGAAGCGTTCGGCCCCAGCGGGTACTTGCGATTCAGTTACGCACTCGGCGAGGAACAACTCGTGGAAGGGCTCACCCGCCTCCAGGGGTTGTTCGCCGCCGCGGAATAAGCGGATCGGCGGGGCGCCGGGCTGAGGCGGCGGGGCGCCGGGCTGAGGCGGCGGGCGCGCCGGGCTGAGGCGCTCACCCGAGGTTCTCGGCGCACCCGATCAGCACCGGTTCAGGAACCAGGTGCACACCAAACTCGGCAAGCACCCTCGCCTGCACATATCGCGCAAGCGCCAACACCTCCGCGGTGGTTGCCCCGCCTCGGTTTGTCAACGCCAACGTGTGCGCCGACGAAATCGCGGCGGCTGAACCCGGAAGTGCAAAGCCTCGAGGAACCCCCGCGCGCTCAATGAGCCACGCCGCGCTCACTTTCACCCGCGCGGGTTCAACAGGGTCGGGATGCCGCAGTTGCCCCCCAGCTGCAAGGTGCGCCAGCGGCGTCACGGCGGGTGCGGCATCCACCGAATCGATTGGCCAGGTGGGCACCCCGGCGGGCAGGGAACGAGCGGCCGCGGCTGTTAGCACGGGATTGGTGAAAAACGACCCGGCGCTTGCGGAGTCGGGATTCGCCGGGTCGAGCAGCATGCCTTTCGAAGCGCGCAGGGTGAGCACCGCTGCCCGCACCGCCTCAAGCGGCGCCGCCTGCCCGATTGGCACGTTCAGCGCCTCGGCGAGTTGCGCGTAGCGAACGGCCCCCGTTGCGGGCACCCCCGAGTCGGGGGCGCGGAGCACCATGTGCACGTCCAACACCACACCCACGGGCGCGCCCGCCTCCCAACCACGTTTCAGTACCGACGTGCGATACCCCAACCCCAGCTCAGCGGCGGGAAGCCACACGCGCTCACCGCGCGCCAAATCAAACACGGTGACGCCGTGGAGCACTTCAGAAATTTCCTGACCGTACGCCCCAATGTTCTGCACCGCACCCGCCCCCACCGTGCCGGGAATGCCTGACAGGGCTTCCACACCCGCAAAGCCACGCTGCACCGCCCACCGCACCAGGTCGTCCCAGGAGTGGCCGGCTTCAACCCGCAACCGGACCGTGTCCGGCGCATCGCCGGGCAACGGCGCATACCGCTCAATGCCTTCGGTGCGAATCAGCACCGTCGTGCCGGCGAACCCTTCGTCACACACAATGGTGTTCGACCCGCCCGCGAGCACGATCCAGTCGTCCCAACCGGCGGCAAGCTCAGCGATAGTCTCGGCGAGCGCATCCGCGGTGCGCACCTCGATGAGGCGACTCGCAGGCCCGCCCACCCGCATCGTGGTCAGGTCACGGAACGAGCGCGGCTCTGCAACCGTCACCGGCACCTCACCACAACTTGCGCTTTACCAAGCACGGTTGCGTCGTCGACGGTGACGGTCAAATCAATCCGCACCTCCGCGCGCTCCGGCCACACCGCTGCAACGGTCGCGCTCACCAGCACACGGGCTTCGCTCGCCGCAGGCACCGGGACGGGTCGGGTGAACTTTACCTGATAGTCCGCGATCGCAGCCGACGACCCCGCCCACACGGCCACGTCCTGCACCGCTACACCCATCGTGAGCATGCCGTGTGCAATGACCCCGGGAAGCCCCACGCTTTCGGCGAAATCGTCACGGTAGTGTATGGGGTTGAAATCCCCGGAAGCGCCCGCGTAGCGCACCAGGGCATCCCGGGTGAGCAGCACTTCGCGTTGCGCAATCAGTTCACCCACGGTGAGGTCGCGCGCGGCGCGGTTCGATCGATTCGGGATGCCGGCGTCGCCCCCAACACTCCCCACCGGTTCCAGCGGTGCACCCTGCTGCTCACGTGGTGTTGTCTGCTCAAACATTATGCGTCTCCTCGGACAACCAGGGTGGAAATGGCGGTGACGACGTGCGCACCCACGGCATCCACAATGGTGGACTCACTGGTGATCATGGCGTGCGCACCCAACACTTTCACCGAGGTGACGGTTAACGTTGCGCGCAGCTCGTCACCGGCAACGATGGGGCGGGTGGACTGAAACTGTTGCGCACCGTGCACTACGCGCGAAAAATCGATCCCCGCGGATTCGTCCGCGAGCAGCTGTTGCAGGGTGAGCTCCTGAATGACAACCGCGAACGTGGGCGGGGCAACCAGGTCGGGGAAACCGGCCGCCCGCGCGGCGGTGAGGTCAAGACTTGTGGGGTCGGTGCTGAACACGGCGCGAGCAAATTCGCGCACCTTCTCGCGCCCCACCAGGTAGGGGTGGGTCTGCGGGTATGTTTTGCCCTCAATCGCTGGGTTAATGCTCACACTAGGTATTCTAGATGCTGGTTGAGTCGGGCGCGCTCAGGGCTTGTTGCGGGGTGGGCGCGCGGGTCTCGGCGCGGGTTGCGCGCGGGGGTTGCGCGCGGGGGTTGCGCGCGGGGGTTGCGCGCGGGGGTTGCGCGCGGGGG
>CAYTSH010000037.1:0-6667 GCA_964440395.1 uncultured Microbacteriaceae bacterium | reverse complement strand
TTGCGCGCGGGTGTTGCGCGCGGGTGTGCCGGCGCGAGGGTGTGCCGGCGCGAGGGTTGCGCGGGGGTTGCGCGCGGGGTCGCCAACCCGGGTGCCCAAGGCTGGTACTCAGTGCGGGGACGTCAACGCTGGGTCGTCAACGTTTCAATCCGCACGCTGAGCACCCCACAATCTGAGCTCCACACGCTGAGCACCCCACAATCTGAGCATCCACATGCAGAGCATCCCATAATCTGAGCATCCACACGCCTGAGCATCCACACGCCTGAAGATTCGCAGACTAGAGGTTCCCGTCCCGAAACTCCCCGTCCCCAAACTCCACGTCGCGAAACTCCCCGTCCCCAAACTCCACGTCGCGAAACTCCCCGTCCCCAAACTCCCCGTCCCGAACGCCCACGCGCTGAAACTCCCCGTCCCGAACATAACGCACAACCCGAAACGGCACCCCCGAAACCGAAACCCGCCACGCAGCAACGTCACCATCCCGCACCCACCCCGCATCAATCCGCGGAGCATGCGCATCACCAACCACATCCACATCCAACTCCGTCACCACCAAACAATCCGCAAACGGCAATGCCTGGCGATACAACGTCGCACCACCAATCACCCACACCATGCCCGGAAAGGCACCCGGGGCGGGCTGGGAGGAGACATGTGCGGAAGCGGCAACCACAGCATCCCGAAGCGAATGGAAAACCATCGCCCCCGGCGCAACCCACCCAAGCTGCCGGGAAACCACCACATTTACCCGACCCGGCAACGGGCGAAACGATGCCGGCAACGACTCCCACGTGCGCCGCCCCATCACCACAGGCTGACCAGAAGTCACCGCCCGAAAATGCTGCAAATCCTCCGGAACATGCCAAGGCATTGTGCCATCCGCACCAATCACACCACCGCGCGCCTCAGCCCAAATAAGACCAACCCGAAACGGCGCGCTCACACCGCGACCTGACCGGCAATGTGCGGATGATGCACATACCCCTCCACCAAAAAATCGGCAAAATCATAACCAAACAGGCTGCCCGGGTCACGTGTCAGACGAAGCGTCGGGAACCGGTACGGGTCACGTGAAAGCTGCAACCCGACCTGCTCCACATGGTTCTCATAAATGTGGCAATCACCACCAGTCCAAATAAAATCACCCACGGCAAGGCCCGTCTGGGCCGCAACCAGGTGCGTCAACAACGCGTAACTCGCAATGTTGAACGGGACCCCCAAAAACAAGTCAGCACTGCGCTGATACAACTGGCACGAAAGGGTGCCATCCGCCACATAAAACTGGAACAACGCGTGACAAGGTGCGAGCGCCATTGACGGGATGTCCGCCACATTCCATGCCGAAACCACCAGTCTGCGTGAATCAGGGTTGTCAATGATCTGCTGCACCACCTCGGCAAGCTGATCAATCGTGCCGCCATCCGGTGCCGGCCAAGAACGCCACTGCACACCGTACACCGGCCCCAAATCACCATTCGAGTCAGCCCACTCATCCCAAATGCGCACCCCATGCTCACGCAACCAGCCGGTGTTGCTCTCACCGCGCAGAAACCACAGCAACTCGTAGGCAACCGACTTAAAATGCACCCGCTTCGTGGTGATCAGCGGGAACCCTGCGCGCAAATCGAACCGAAGTTGCGCGCCAAACACGCTGCGCGTGCCGGTACCGGTACGATCCTGCTTCACGGTGCCCGTCTCGAGGACGTGCCGCAGCAAATCCTCGTACTGGGTGTCAATCGGGACGGCACCCGAATCCGTTGGGTGAGCATAACGCTGGGCAGCCGACGACTGCAAACCAGCCGGCTCAAGTGAATCAGCAGACATGATGGGCGCTTTCTCCTCTAGGACACTCGGATCTACGGTATCGCACACCGCCAACGAACAACAGCATCCCGAATTCTAGTCGGAAGCGCAACACCTTGAAGGTTGTGGATTATCAGTTCACACCGAGAAGGGGGTGCGCTTCCGATTAGAATCCGGGCTTGTAATTACGCACCGTGAAGTCCAGAAGGGCCATATAGTCAACATGCCACCCGAAGCTCATCAAATTCTACGTTTTTCGAGCGTCGAAGCGGCTTTGGTTCGGATATTTCTCATTTCGAGCATCATGTGAGGACTTTGCCGGTTGCGCATCGCCGCAGGGCGCTGGCTGTCGTCACCGCCACTGAGATGTCCGATTTTCGCGCGTGCACACCCGCTCCGCGCACCAGAATAGAAACGTGACCGCATCTTCCGCCCACCACAGCAACCTACCCCTCGATTTCACGGCCTGCTACCGGGCAGCCTCAGGGCGAGACGCGCGCTGGGACGGGCGCATATACCTCGGCGTCTCAAGCACAGGCATCTACTGCCGCCCCTCCTGCCCAGCCCGAAAACCGAAACCAGAAAACAGTCGATTCTTTCCGAGCGCCGCGGCATGTGTTGCCGCAGGATTTCGCGCCTGCAAACGCTGCCGCCCCGACGCGCTCCCCGGCACCCGCGATTGGGACGCACGCAGCGACCTCTCCGCCCGCGCGCTCCGCCGCATTCACGCTGGAGCGGTAGACACTGTGGGGGTTGCGGGGTTAGCCGCCGAACTAACTATCAGCGAACGGCACCTGCGGCGCATCCTGATAGAAGAAATTGGTGCAAACCCCCACCAAATCGCCCGCACCCGGCGCGCACACACCGCACGCACCCTCATTGAAGAGACAACACTCAGCCTCACCGAAGTCGCATATGCGGCCGGATTCGGCAGCCTACGGCAATTCAGCGACACCATGCGGGTCGAATTCGGAATCGCCCCCTCGCGCATCGCCCGAAACCATTCAGAAGCGGCGAAACGCAACTCCCCCACCGCCACAGCCACACCTGCAGCCACAACAACCAACCGGGGCGCAGATGCGTTCCCACGGTTTGCACTCCAACTGCGCACCCGCGCCCCATACGACGGCGCAGCAATGCGAGCATTCTTGGTTGCGCACGCAATCCCAGGCCGTGATCACGTCGCCCCCGACGGTTCAACCATGCACGCACTCGACCTGCCCGGCGGCACCGGGGCCGCGCGCATCAACTGGGCAGCTGTGCCCGAACCTACCGCGCAACCGAGCGGCGCCCCGGCAACAATAGGGATCCCCGTCGAGCTCCAGCTACCGAGCCTCACCGACACGCTCCCCGCCATACACACGCTGCGCAAACTGCTCGACCTTGACGCCGACCCAGCGCTCATCGCCGAGGTATTCGGAGAGGACGAAACGCTCGGACCGCTGCTCGCAAAGCGCCCCGGCCTGCGCCTGCCCGGCGCACGAAACCCCGTCGAATTAGCACTCGGAACCGTGCTCGGTCAGCAAGTCTCGCTCGCCGCAGCGCGCACCCTCCAAGGGCGGCTCGCCACAGCGTTCGAAACACGCAACCCGCCCGGCACTGCCAGCCGAGCGGCCAGCGTCGCCGGGTTTTGCGGACCGCCCGATCCCGCACGAATCGCGGCACTCCCCGTCGAGCAGCTGCGAGGGCTGCTCGGGATCACCCGGGCACGCGCCGAAACACTCAGTACGCTCGCCAACGCACTCATTGCTGGCCTCGATGTGGGCACGGGAGCTGATCGCGAACGCACCCGAACCGAACTGCTCACATTGCGCGGGATTGGGCCGTGGACGGTTGAAATGATTGCGATGCGGGCACTCAACGACCCCGATGCTTGGCCGGCAGGCGACCTGGTTTTGCGCCGCGCACTCGGTGCCCGAAACGATCGCGAAGTGCGCACGATCGGCGAAAGGTGGCGACCCTACCGCGGCTACGCGACCCAACACTTGTGGGCCGACGTTATTGAACAAGCGGGAGCTCCTCCCAGCCGCAGCGCTGGGCAAACATCGCCGCAGCGCAAAGGAACCACCGACAGCCCCGCACCGAAGGAACCATCATGACTGCAGCACCTCTCGCCTACACCGTCGTCAACATCGTGGGGTATTCGTTCACCGCAATTTGGACGCCAGAAGACGGCGCACTGCGCGCCGCCGGATTCAGCGATTCGACGAGTTCAGCTGCAGCCAAAAGTGCTCTCAGAGCTGGTGAGGTGAGCGCGGGAGCACCCGATCCCCTCATCCACCGCCTCGCAAAACGAAACCCGCGCCTCGCCGCACGTGGCCTCGCAGCACAACCCGACCAACACAGTCCGATCGCCAACGCGCTCCGCGCCTACGCGGCCGGCGACCTTGCCGCGATAGAAACACTCACCGTTGCCCAACCTGAAACCCCATTCCGGGGAGAAGTGTGGCAGGCGCTGCGCAGGATCCCACACGCATCTACAGCAACCTACAGCGAACTGGCTGCCATGGCCGGGCAACCCACCGCAGTTCGCGCAGCGGCCTCAGGGTGTGCGAACAACCTGGTCGCGATCGTGGTGCCGTGTCACCGCATTGTGCGCACCGACGGCGGACTCGGCGGATACCTATTTGGGGTCGAAGTGAAAGAGCTGCTGCTGCGACACGAAGGCGCGATCGGAAACTAATTTCTCGTCGGGTGCTCCGGCAGGAGCCGCAACTTCTCTGCTCGTCCTCCGGCTCCGCCGCCTCGTCCTCGTCCGCCGCCTCGTCCGCCGCCTCCGGCTCCTCTGCCTCGTCTGCCGCCTCCGCTGCCTCGTCCTCGTCCGGCTGACAGGGTGAGCATTCCCGCACATCCCCGCGGGTGAGCACATCCGCTCACAAACCCCACCCCAAACCACACACAACTACTCACCCAACAGCACACCCCCACCCACACACCCCCGGGTGAGCACATCCGCACACAAACCCCACCCCAAACCACACACAACTACTCACCGGGCAGAGTGGCGCTCGTCGCAAAGACTGGCGGGAACAGGGGGGGGCACGAGCGCGGCAGATTGCATGGGGAACGAGGACGTGCAGGCACAGGGCAGTATCAGGCTCAGCGCACACCAGCCCCGGGATGCAGACCCCGGGCAGCATCAGGCCCAGACGCGGGGCACACCACGCGGGAGCGCAGGCACGGGGACGCACCCGACGTTGGCGCACCCCAGCGAGCAGAATCGCTCACCCACGAAGAGTACGCTAAGCACCCAGCGTTGCTACACCCCAGGCGCCGTCATTTTCCCGGGCCATCGCGCTCACCCACGGGAGCGCACTAGGCGCCTACCGTCGCTACCCAGCATTCACCGGAACCATTCAGCAGCACCGAACCTTCATCCGCAGAAACAAACACCGCTTGCCCTCGCGAAACGCGGAGCTGGCCGCCCCGCAAATCCTCACCCAAAAGCGCATCCGACACATTCGACTCGCCTCGAGATTCCTTGTCACCAAGCCCAGCAACCCCGCCAAGCCCAGCAACCCCGCCAAGCCCAGCAACCCCGCCAACCCCGCCAGCGTTTGCAGCACTGCCGCCGGTCAGTGCAACATCCCCCGAGGTGCACAGCACGATCGCGGCACCGGTGAGCGGCAATCGCACACCCCGTGATTGAGCAGCGGAAGATTGCCCATCAGCGCCGAGCGCAACCCGCACTAACCGAAAATCGTTCACGTCTGGCACAAACGCGTCCACTCCGGGGGCGATTGACACGGTTGACATTGTTTCAACCTCGAGCGGCGACGCGTCCAGCACGTGCAGCAGTTCGTCCACATCAACGTGTTTTGGCGTGAGTCCGCAGCGCAGCACGTTGTCTGATGACGCCATAAGTTCCAGGCCAAACCCGCGCACATAGGCGTGCATGTTTCCGGCGGGGAGGTAGAGGGCTTGACCGCGCGTGAGTCGCACCTGGTTCATCAATAACGACAGCAGGATGCCGGGGTCGCCCGGGTATTGAACCGCAAGTTCCCGCGCCACGCCAAGTTCCGACTCGAGTTGCACGGGTTGCTGTGCATTAGCGCTCACCCGGGAATCCACGCCTGCATTAGCGCTCACCCGGGAATCGACACCAGCGGCAAGCACCCTGTCCGCTATCGCAACGACGCACTCCACGAGCACACCCACCTCACCGACAGCACGACCCGTCAGCGGATCCCGCGCACGCAGTATCCACTCCACCGCTGCACGAAGATCAGCCCCGCGCAGCAGCGAATCGAGCCGCTGGAATGCGGCGGTTGCCGGGGAGGTGAGGCGGGCATCCACCAATTGAAGCGACGCAAACAGTTCCCGAGCCTGCGCAACCGGGCGGAACCCGCACAACGCGTCAAAATGCTCACTCAACGCAACAATCAGTTCCGGTTTGTGCCACTCGTCCCGATAGTTTCGGTGCGGCGCGTCCCGCGGCACCCCCGCCGCTTCTTCCCGGGCAAACCCGGCACGCGCCTGCTCCAGGTTTGGGTGGGCTTGCAACGACAACGGCCGCTCGGCGGCAAGCAGTTTCAACAAAAACGGCAACCGCGGCCCGAACCGTGCCACTGAGCGGTCGCCCAGCACGCGCTCCGGCTGCGCGGCGATGAGCTCATCGAGCGTCCCCGCCCCGGCACGTTCGCCGTTCGCCGCGCCCAGCACGCTCGGCGACGCCTCGTGCGCGCCAAACCAAAGCTCCGCCTCCGGCCCCCCACTCGGCGGGCACCCGAGGAGGTGTGCGATGTGGTCCGTCGCGCCCCAAGCGTAGGGCATGGGTGTGTTGGTGAGGTGGCACAGCATCAGGGTACGATCCGCGAGTGATGTGCGGGAGCGGTCGGCCCAGCCCCAGCCCCAGCGGTCC
>CAYTSH010000036.1:0-14692 GCA_964440395.1 uncultured Microbacteriaceae bacterium | reverse complement strand
CTTCCCGCCGTGCGCCCCGCGCCGCACTTCCCGTGCCGCGCTTCTCGCCGTTCACGCGAGCCGCGCTTCCCGCCGTGCACCCGCGCCGCGCTTTCCGCCGAGCGCAGCCCGCCCCCGCCCCCCAGCAACCCGTTGGGGAATATTTTCCAAAGAAAAATGAATTCGGGTAACTTTTTGACAAACTGCTCGGCGGCTCGCTACCATGACTATAGATTTCGCGAACCCCGCGAATATGTCCGCACCAACCGTTCAGCATCAGCGCAGCTGTCTGAGCGGCGAGTTGAGCAAAGAAGCACAATGCCCCACACCCCAAAGTTCACCGCGGCAGCGCCGCAGACCGGCCTGGACCGTGTCGTCGCGCAACCCGGGCTGCTCGGGAACGGCGCGCCGCGCCGTGCGCTGCTCACCAACGCCGCCGCACTCACGGCAGATTTTCGCCGCAGCGTTGACGCGCTCCGCGATGCCGGCGTTGCGTGTTCGGTGCTGCTCAGCCCCGAACACGGCTACTGGGGGAGTGCCCAGGCGGCGGCCAGCGAACCCGACGGGCGCGATCAGGCCACCAGGCTGCCCGTGCTCGACACGTATGGTCGTTCGCCCGCAGAGATTGCCACACTGTTGAGCGGCCACCGCATTGATGAGGTCATTGTTGACTTGCCGGATCTTGGCGTGCGGTTTTTCACCTACCTATGGTCGCTGTTCGACACGCTGGTCGCTGCGGCGCTGGCTGGCACTCGCGTGATCGTGCTGGATCGACCAAATCCGATCGCCTACCTCGGTTCCGCAGGCCCCGGGGTTGCCGAGGATTGCACCAGTTTCGTTGGCCGGGTTGGTGTCCCGCTGCAGCACGGCAGCACGATTGGTTCCCTGGCGCTCGCGCTGAACTCCACGGTGGTGGATGCCCGGGCTGGCATTTCCGCCGATCTGTCGGTGATTCGCATGCACGGCTGGGACCCTACGGTCGACCCGGTTCGGGCGCACGGCATCCACGCTATTGATGGTTGGGTTGCCCCGTCACCCAACGTGCCTTCCGCGTTGACGGCGCTGCTGTACCCGGGCACCTGCCTGTTTGAGGGCACGAACCTTTCGGAGGGTCGCGGCACCACCCGACCGTTTGAGCTGATTGGGGCGGCCTGGGTGGATCGCCCGATCGCCGAGGATCTCAACGAGTTGGCGCTGCCCGGGGTGCGCTTCCAGGAGGCGCGTTTTGTGCCCACGTTCAGCAAGGGCTGCGGCGTGTTGCAGCGTGGCGTGCAGGTGCGGGTGACGGATCGGGACGCCATTCGCCCGCTTGAGGTGGGCGTTGCGTTGTTGCGCTTTTTTGCCACCTCGTTTCCTGAACGGTTTGCTTGGTTGCGCGTGGAGGAACCTGCCGGTCACTGGTTTATCGACCACCTGTGGGGTAGTTCCGTGCTGCGCAGCGGGGTTGCTTCCGCATCGTTTGCCGAGTTGCTTGCGGCGAGTCCCCCTCCACTGGTGGATGCCGTTCCAAGTCCGCTGTACGCCGCGCCTCCCAGCCTCCCGGCTGTGGCGCTTTCGTGTGGTGAAGGGAGGGTGGCTCGCGCGGGTGGTGTGTGAACCCGCTCTTGGCGGTGCAGGCCGTTTCTGCACATTCAGTTTTTGTTTCACAGAAAGACACAGGATGAAATTCGTCACATCTTCAAAAGTTGCCTTGGCAGCGCTCACGGTGGGGGCGTTGTTCTTCACTGGTTGCGCGGGTAGCCCCGATTCTTCCGGCGGCGCTTCCGCCGACTCGTCGAAGCCGGCACAGTCGGCGCAGAAGCCGCTGACGGTTCGTACCGCTTCGGCGCCGACGTTTCAGGAAAACTTCAACCCTCTGGTGGTTGCCGCGAACATGGGCTCCACGAAGGGTTTGATTTATGAACCTCTCGTGCTGTTTACCCCCTGGAACCCGGGTGTTGGTGAGCCGTGGCTTGCAACGGCTTACGAGTTTAACGAGGACGGCACGCAACTCACGTTTGATATTCGTGAAGGCGTGAAGTGGAGCGATGGCACCGATTTCACGGCGAACGATGTTGCCTACACGTTTAACGTGTTGAAAGATTTCCCCGCCACGAACCTTTCGGCCATTCCGGTGGAGTCGGCTACCGCCGAGGGGCAGCAGGTGGTGCTGAAGCTGAGCGCGCCCTCGTTTGCGCTGATGCCAACGATTGGCAACACCGTCATCATTCCGGAGCATGTGTTCAGCAAGGAAGCGGATCTGGCAACCTTCACCAACCCCAAGCCGGTGGGCACCGGACCCTACGTGCTGAAGTCATTCAGCCCGCAGCGTTACACGGTGGAGAAAAACCCGAACTACTGGGGCACTGAGGGTTTCGAGGTGAACCAGATCAACATGGTTACCGAAGATTCTGCGACGTTTGTGAACAACCTGATTCAGGGCAACATTGACTGGGCTGGTGGTTTCATTCAGAAGGTGCAGGAGGTGTACATCGATAAGGATCCGAAGCTGAACAACTACTGGTTCCCCGGTGCCGGCCTCGTGCACTTGGCGTTCAACAACCAGTCCAAGAAGTTCAGCGACATCAACCTGAAAAAGGCAATCGCCCTCGGCGTGGACCGCAAACAGATCGCTGACCTCGCATTCGCCGGGTATGCTAAAGCCCCGAACGAGACGGGTCTCATCCTGCCCGCGTACAAGGAGTTCCTTGCACCGGACAAGGAAGGCAAGACGCTTGAGCAGGATGTTGCCGCGGCGAACAAGATCCTTGACGATGCCGGCTACAAGAAGGGCAGCGACGGCATGCGCATGCTGCCGTCGGGCGATCCGCTGAAGCTCACGCTGAGTGTGCCCTCGAACTACACCGACTGGATCACGGTCACCCAGTTGCTCGACGAGCAGCTCGCGGAGATCGGGATTGATTTGGAACCGCAGGGCATCGCCGAAGCCGCCTGTGGCGACTCGAACCGTTCGGGTGAGTACGACATTGCCATGTCAAACGCGCCCATGTTCGCCAGCCCCTACTTCTTCTACCGCGGGTTCCTTTCGTCCGAGCTGAGCGCGCCGGCAGGCAGCCCCGCAAAGACGAACATCAGCCGCTGGGAGGATCCGGAAACCGACCAGATTCTGAAGGACTTCGCCGGCACGAACGACGAGGCGAAGCAGCTGGAAGCCATTCACAAACTTGGTGAGATTGTTGCAACGGAAATGCCGGTGATTCCACTGGTAATCTCCCCAACCTGGGGTCTGTACCGCACCGCCAACTGGACCGGCTTCCCCAGCGAAAACGATCCGTACGCGGCACCAACCCCGTACACCTACCCGGACAACCTGTTGGTTGTGCGTAACCTGACGCCGGCCAGCAAGTAACGCCGGACGTGTCTCCGGTGCGGGGGTGTGCCACACACACCCCCGCACCACATCCCCCGAAAGTAGGCAGTGGTGAAGTTTCTCCTCGGCAAAGTGTGGCTGTACCTGTTTATCGCGTGGGCAGCGGTCACCCTCAATTTCATCATCCCCCGGCTCATGCCCGGCGACCCGATTACCGTCATCCTCAACAAGGTCGATGGTGCCACCACCGACCCGGCAGCAATCGAAGCGTTGAAAGCGGCGTTTGGATATAGCGACGCACCAATGATTGTGCAATACGTGCAATACCTGGGCGCGCTCCTCACCGGTAATCTTGGCATCTCCATCTCAAATTTCCCCGTGCCGGTCACACAAATCATCGGCAGCACCCTGCCCTGGACGATTACGCTCATCGGCTTGACCACCATTCTGAGCTTTGTGCTGGGAACCTCCATCGGCATCCTCCTCGCCTGGCGTCGCGGCACCTGGACTGACGGCGTGCTCCCGGTGCTCACCTTTTTCAACGCGGTGCCCTACTTTTGGATGGCGCTCATTCTGGTGCTCATCTTCGCCGTCACCCTGCACTGGTTCCCCATGTCTGGCGGGTACGACAACCTCCTCGAACCCGGCTGGAACGCCACCTTC
Organism: uncultured Microbacteriaceae bacterium; assembly: GCA_964440395.1. Taxonomy (GTDB): domain Bacteria; phylum Actinomycetota; class Actinomycetes; order Actinomycetales; family Microbacteriaceae; genus CAYTSH01. Next base: position 10,740 of record CAYTSH010000036.1, on the reverse strand, counting down.
ATTGGTTCGGTCATCTCACACGCCATGCTTCCCGCAATCACCATCATCATCGCCTCCTTCGCCGGCTGGGTGATGGGCATGCGCAACATGATGATTACCGTGCTGGGTGAAGACTATGTTGGCCTGGCGCAGGCGAAAGGGTTGCCGAACCGCATGGTGATGTTCCGGTATGCGGCGCGCAACGCAATCCTGCCTTCGGTCACGAGTTTCGCGCTCGCCATCGGCGCGGTCGTCGGCGGATCAATGCTCACCGAGGTCATCTTCAACTACCCGGGTATTGGCTACGCGCTCTTCCAGGCGGTGCAAAACCAAGACTACCCACTGATGCAGGGCATGTTCCTCATCATTTCCTTTACCGTTATCATCGCGAATCTTCTTGCCGACCTCATGTATGTCGTGCTTGATCCCCGCACTCGTCAGGTGAGCCACTCATGAATCTTGCTGCATTTTGGCCAAAGTCCGCGAAGGTTCGCGCCGGCTATCTCATTTTGTTGTTCTTCGTGCTGCTGGCCACGTTCGGCCCCATGCTCACGCCCTACGATCCGCAACGCACCGGCGTTGACATTCTGCAACCACCATCGGCCGCGCACCCACTCGGCACCACCAACACCGGGCAGGACGTGTTTGCGCAGTTTGTGTACGGTGCCCGAATCTCCATGCTGGTTGGGTTTGTGGCTGCGCTGTTCTCAAAATCGTTCTCGGTGCTGATCGGCCTGGTTGGGGGCTATTTGCGCGGCCGCGTCGATAACGCCCTCTACATTCTCACCGCGGTGTTCCTGGTCATTCCGGCCATGCCGTTGCTCATCATCCTCACCGGGTACCTCCCGAGCCGCGGGTTGCTCACCATCGCCACGGTCATCGCGGTCACGTCGTGGGCGGGGTCGGCGCGCGTGCTGCGCGCCCAAACCCTGTCACTGCGCAGCCGCGACTTTATTGAGGCAGCCCGCGCGACGGGCGAATCGCAGTGGCGCATCATCATGGCCGAGATCCTGCCGAACCAAACGCCGCTGATCGCTTCCGGTTTTCTGTTCATGGTCGTCGGTGGCATTCTTGCCGAAGCCGGGCTGTCGTTCCTCGGGTTGGGAAACCTCACCACGGTCAGCTGGGGCTCCATGCTGTACTTCGCGCAGAGCGCCAACGCGTTGCTGTTCGGCGCGTGGTGGTGGTTTGTGCCGCCGGGCATCGCGATCGCCACCATCGGTGCGGGTCTTGCCCTGATCAACTTCGGCATCGACGAATACGCCAACCCGCGGCTGCGCTCGGCCAAGAACATCGCAAAGCGCGCGGCAAAACAGGCCACGGCATCCACCATTGTGGAAGATTTCGTGCCCGACCCCGACTCGGTGCTCGGCCAGAAAGCCATTCGGGATGCCGTCTACGCCCAGGCGCCCCTCGTCGCCCACCAGCCGGTGCAACTCCCCGGCAGCGTGCTGCTTGAAGTGCGCGAACTCAACGTAAACTACCCCACCGATTCGGGGGTGGTGCACGCCGTTCGTGACGTGTCACTCGTGCTGCGCCGGGGGGAGATCCTCGGCCTGGCGGGGGAGTCCGGCAGTGGGAAATCGACGCTCACCAACGCCATTGCGCGCCTCCTGAAAGCGCCAGCTGAAGTGACCAGCGGTGAAGTGCTGTTCACCCGGGCGGACGGCACCACCATCAACATTCAGCAGCTCAGCGCGTCGGCGTTGCGCCGGTTCCGGTGGCGTGAACTTTCCGTGGTGTTCCAGAGCGCCATGAACGCGCTCAACCCGGTCATCACCATCTTCGGCCAGTTCGACGACACCCTCCGCGTGCACCGACCCACCATGACGCAGGCTGAGCGGCTGGAACTCGCACAGCAGATGCTGGTGAAGGTGGGCATCCCGGCTGATCGGGTGCACCACTACCCGCACGAGCTTTCCGGCGGCATGAAACAGCGCGTCGCCATCGCCCTGTCGCTGCTGCTCAACCCCGACATGATCATCATGGATGAACCCACAACGGCACTCGATCTGCTCATTCAGCGCGAAGTGCTTGAACTGATCCTGGATCTGCGTGCCGAGTTCGGTTTTGCCGTGATTTTCACCACCCACGACCTGTCGCTGTTGCTTGAGCTTTCCGACTCAATCGCCGTCATGCGGCGCGGTCAGATTGTGGAGTACGGCCCAGCCGAGCTCGTGCACCACGCGCCCGAACACCCATACACGCGTGCACTACTCTCGTCGATGAGTCAACTTGGAGCAAGAATATGAGCAGCCCACAGTCAGCCCCAATCCTTGAGGCGGTTTCGCTGGTCAAGGAGTTTCAAACCGCAAAACGCAGCGGATTCTTCGCAAAACGCCCCACATTTCGCGCGGTAGACGACGTCTCGCTGCAACTGTTTCCCGGGCACGTTACCGCGCTCGTGGGGCAAAGCGGCAGCGGCAAAAGCACCGTTGCGCGCATGCTCGCACAACTGTATCCCATCACCTCGGGTGAACTGTTGCTCGACGGCGCACCAGTGTCCGTCGCCGGCGGGGGCAAAGCGTTTGTGCAGTATTGCAGCGAAGTGCAGATGATCCTGCAGGACCCGTTCTCGTCGCTCAACCCCCTGCACACCATCAAATACATTCTCGGTCGGGCGGTGCGCATCCACGCCCCCGGGCTGAGCGCCGACGCGGTGCGTGCCGAAAGTGTGTCGCTGCTGGAACGGGTCAACCTCATGCCGGCCGAACGGTACCTTGCCCGATTCCCGCACGAACTCTCCGGTGGTGAACGCCAACGCGTATCCATCGCCCGTGGGCTCGCCGCGCACCCCCGGGTGCTCATCGCCGACGAGCCCGTCTCGGCACTCGACGTCACCATCCGCAAAGAAATCCTCGACCTACTCGAATCGTTGCGCGTGGAAGAAGACCTCGCCCTGCTGTATGTGACGCACGACCTCGACAGCGCATACACCTACTCGGATACCACCGTCGTGATGCTGCACGGCAAAGTCGTTGAGGCCGGACCGAGCAAACAAATCATCGACACGCCGCAGCACGAATACACGCAGCGCCTGCTCGCCGCCGCACCAGACCCGGCACGGCGGCGAACCCGCTACTTCTCGTTTGGGCACGAAGCAGGCGAAGGAATCACGGCACAGTGACCACCGACCTCACACTCGCCCCCTTCCAAACTCAATGGGAGGATGCCCTGGCTGAGTTGTGCCGCACCACCGGTGCGCAGGGAAACGATGCGACAGGTATGTACGTCTCCGACGATCTGCTCGGAGACGTCTACCTGCGACCCTACACCCGGCTCGAACCCGAACTTGCCACGGTGCTGGTGGGTGAGTCGGGCATCCACGGTTATCTTGTGGCAACGGCTGACACGGCCTCGTTCGTTGCGCGCTACCGGGCACAGTATTTGCCCTGGTTTGCGGCAAAATACGCCGACGTTTCCGGTGAGCAGCCACACGATCTGCGGGTGCTCAGCGCGGGGCGCACCCCGGAGCACATGTTGCCGTCGGCCGATGAACTGCGAACCTATCCCGCGCATCTGCACATCGACCTGAGCGCCGCGGCACGCGGTGGCGGCCACGGTGGGCGGCTCATGCGCAACCTGTTCCACCAACTCGCCGAGCGCGGCGTTCCCGGGGTTCACCTCAGGTACGGGCCGAGCAACCTGAACGCCGCAGCGTTCTACCGGCACCTGGGGTTCACGCTGCTCGCCGGCAACGAACACACCGGGTACCTGGTGGGTCGGGCAATCACGCCCGCCGACCTCCGCGGTGAGTGAGCGCCCCGCGCGCGGGTGCTGCGCCCCGGCGCGCAGGTGCTGCGCTGCGCTGCAGCGAACCAATTCCCGGTAATTTGACCAATTCCCGGTAGTTTGGGCAGATTTTTACCGCTGATTGGTCAAATTTCCGCGGAATGGTAAAACCACAGGAGTGCACACCCGGTTGTGCTGATCACCCAGACGCGGGTTCATTGCTGAAGTGCATTAGCATGGGGACATGACCGTACCCAAACTGCCCCTAGCAGGTGTTATCCTCATCCTCGTCGGTTTTCTGGTCGCTGTCGCCACCCCGCCAGAATCCCCGCTCAAATGGGGTGCACTGGCAGCCGAAATCATCGGCGTGGTGCTGATCGGCATGTTTCTGGGCAACGGCAAATTCCTCAACAAAAAACTGTAGCCAAGCACCAGCAGCAGCGGCGCCACTAACCCCGCCCCGCCACCAACCCAACCCCGCCACCAACCCCAGGAGGAGCATGACCACCGCGCTCATCATCGTCGACATCCAACGGGACTTCACCGAAGGGGGTGCGCTCGCCGTATCCGGCGGAACAGCCGTAGCCGAAGGGGTGACGCGGCACCTGGCCAGCTGGGGGTCGCGGTACCAACTTGTTGCGGCATCCCGTGATTGGCACCAACCCAACAGCAGCAACGGCGGCCACTTCGCCGAACCGGAGCACACCCCCAACTTTGTGGACACCTGGCCCGTGCACTGCGTCGCAGGCACGCCAGGCGCCGACTACCACCCGGCGCTCAACACCCAAGCCGTCAGCATGCACCTCTACAAAGGCAACGGCAGTCCCGCCTATTCGGCGTTCGAAGGGCGCGACGAAACGGGACGCACACTCGTCGAAGCGTTGCGAACCGCGAACATTAGCGCGGTGAACATCGTTGGAATCGCCACCGACCACTGCGTGCGCGCCACCGCGCTCGACGCAATCACGCACGGATTCACCGTGCGAATACTCACCGACCTCATCGCGGGCGTCGCCCCCGACACAAGCGAAGCCGCCCTGCACGAACTGCAACAAGCCGGCGCAACCCTCACCACCAGCACAACAGAAAGCGAATAACACCATGTCAATCACCAGCAACGCCCACACCACCTGGAACGGAACCCTCACAGAAGGCGAAGGCACCGTCACCCTTGGCTCATCAGGTGCCGCAGTGCTCCCCGTGAACTGGAAAGCCCGCTCCGCCGGGTCCGAAAGTGTCACCACACCCGAAGAGCTCATCGCGGCCGCGCACGCCTCATGCTACGCCATGGCACTCTCCCACGCGCTCACCGGCAACGGCACCCCGCCAACGCAGCTGCGCACCGCCGCCAACGTCACGTTCGTGCCCGGCACCGGAATCACCACCAGCGCGCTCAGCGTTGAAGCGGTTGTGCCAAGCATTGACGAGGCAGCCTTCCTGGCAATCGCCAACGAAGCCAAAGCGGGCTGCCCAGTATCTCAGGCGCTCGCCGGTGTTGACATTACGCTCAACGCCGCGCTGGTGCAGGAGTAACCCGGGCAAACCTGTTGCGGATTCGGGTGGGGAGCCAAACCAGCCCCCACCCGGTCACGCGCAACATCGCCTCAACCACGATGCCGGCAGAAATTTTTGACTCACCAAACTCGCGCTCCGCGAACGTAATCGGCACCTCGCAGATCCGCAACCCAGCCCGGTGGGCACGAAACAGCATGTCCACCTGAAAGCCATACCCCATACTGTGCACCCGATCCAGCCCGATACGGTGCAAACTCTCCGCGCTATACACGCGATACCCGCCGGTCAGGTCCCGCACCGGAACGCCAAGCATCAGCCGCGCGTAGGCGCTCCCCACGCGCGAAATGAGTTCGCGATGCCACGGCCAGTTCACCACGCTGCCCCCCGAAACCCAACGCGACCCCTGCACCACGTCGGCCTCCGCCGTTTTGGCGAGCAGGCTGGGAAGCTGCTCCGGCGCATGCGAACCATCCGCATCCATCTCCACAAACAACCCAAAACTGCGTTCCAACCCCCACCGAAACCCTGCCCGGTACGCGGCGCCAAGACCCTCCTTGCCCACGCGGTGCAGCACGGCAACGGCGGCATCAGCCTCGGCGATGCGGTCAGCGATCTGCCCCGTGCCGTCGGGGGAATTGTCGTCAACCACCAGCACCGAAACCTCGGGGGCCGCGCGCCGCAACCTGCCCACAATGCGCTCAATGTTGAGCGCTTCGTTGAACGTAGGGATGATCACCAATGTTGGTGTCGTCATAGGAATTCCTTCATGTGGCCGATGGCGATCGTCGGTGATTTCACCATTCATCATACTGCTTCCACGCCCGCCCGCGCTGTGCATAAACCGGGTACACACATGGTAACCTGTTGTTAGTTTGCCTAAACATCATGAAGCGGGGTCTTCTCATCGTTGAACAACCAAGTCCGAGTCCGAAACAGGCGAGCCCAACCGGCAGCGGCGCGCCTGAGTTGGTCGTACTTGTTGATGACACCGGCACAGCAACCGGCACCGCAGCGAAGCACCTGGTGCACTCCCGCGACACCCCGCTGCACCTCGCGTTCTCGTGCCACGTCACCCGCCCCGACGGCGCCGTCCTCGTCACCAGGCGCGCGCTCAGTAAACAAACCTGGCCGGGCGTGTGGACCAACAGTTTCTGCGGGCACCCCGCCCCTGGCGAACCCATCGAGCATGCCATTGCCCGCCGCGCAGCCCACGAGCTGGGCATCACGGTGCGCGAAATCACCCCGCTACTGCCAAACTTCCGCTACCGTGCGGTAGACGCAAGCGGCATCGTCGAGCACGAAATCTGCCCCGTGTTTGCCGCCGTTGCCGACACCGAACCGACACCCAACCCGCACGAAGTGATGGATGTTCGCTGGGTGCAACCTGATCAACTTGCCAACGCAACCGCGGCAACACCGTGGGCGTTCAGCCCGTGGCTCGTCTGGCAACTCGCCGAACTGGCACAGCAGCCAGCCGCAGACGCAGCCGCAGCCGCGGCAACCGGGCAAACGGGGGAGCGCACAGCATGACCACCAGCCAAACCACCCACACCGACGCGTTCAAAAGCCTGTTCGACGAAGCCCTTGACCGCTACCTGCACCAGCAACGCCAGCGCGCGGAACGATTCGACCGTGCCTATCAACAATTGTGGGATGCCCTGGCTAAGGTGAGCCGCGGCGGCAAGCGAATCCGCCCCATCCTGGTTCACGAAGCGTACCGCGCGTTTGGCGGCACCGACACGAACATTCCGGTCACCATCGGGCTCGCCTACGAACTGTTACACACCGCGTTTGTCATTCACGACGACATTATTGACGGCGACACGGTTCGGCGTGGTCAACCCAACATGGTTGGGCTGTTCACCGGGTACGCAGCCGAAGACGGCATCGACGAAACCCAGGCGGTGCACTGGGCCACGGCATCCGCCCTCATTGGGGGTGATTTGCTGCTCAGCCAAGCACAGCGACTACTCGGCGGGGTGCCGCTCGGGCAAGAAACCCGCGAACAACTCCTCGACCAGTTTGACGAATCACTGTTCATCACCGCGGCCGGTGAACAAGCCGACGTCACCTACAGTGTGCAACGGCCAGAACGGCACAGCCTCGACCAGGTGCTGCTGATGAGCGAACACAAAACCGCAAACTATTCGTTCGCCGCCCCACTCATGGCGGGGGCGCTCGCAGCGGGCGCGACAGCAGAATGCGTTCAGGTGCTTGGCGAAATTGGGCGGCTCTCCGGCATTGCGTTTCAACTCCGTGACGACTACCTGGGCGTGTTTGGTGACACCGCCGTGACCGGGAAAAGCGTCGAAAGTGACCTGCGCAGCGGCAAAACAACGCCACTCATGATGTTCGCCCGCGGCACCAGCGCCTGGCCGGAACTCGCTGCACTCGCCGGCGCCGGCCCGCTCGACGAACAGCAACGCACCCGTGCAATACAGGTGCTCTCAACGTGCGGGGCGCGCACATTCCTCACCGACCTCATCGCCCAATACACCCAACAGGCAACCCTGCTCAGCATGGACCCGGTGCTCCCGCCAGGGCTGGGCGACCGGCTACGCAACACCATGAGCGCGCTTGCGGAGCGGAACCACTAACATGAGCACCGGACTAGCCCTCTACACCAGCGTCGCCGAAACCCACGCCCGCGCCGTGATCCGCGGATACTCCACATCATTCGGGCTCGCCAGCCGCATCCTCCCCGCGGCGAAACGGCAACACATCGCCAACGTGTACGCGCTGGTGCGCCTCGCCGACGAAATAGTTGACGGCCCCGCCGCCGCAGCCGGCCTCACCCCCCAAGAAATCACCCAGGCGTTAGACGAACTCGAAACACACACCTACCAGGCCATCGAACAAGGCTTCAGCAGCAACCTCGTTGTGCACGCATTCGCCCACACCGCCCGCACCGTGCACATTGGGCGCGACCTCATCCAACCATTCTTCGCCTCCATGCGGGCAGACATTCACCCGCAACCGCACACCGAACAGTCACTGCGCGACTACATTTACGGCTCCGCCGAAGTAGTCGGCCTCATGTGCGTAGCCGTCTTCGTCAGCACCGATGAGGTGGATGCCCGACACGCGCGCGCCGAAACCATCCGGTTAGGCGCCTGCCACCTTGGTGCCGCCTTCCAAAAAATCAACTTCCTGCGCGACCTCAGCGCCGACCACGACGGCCTCGGGCGCACCTACTTCGTCGGGGTGCAACCAGCCCAACTCACCGAAACACAAAAAAACCAAATACTCGACGACATCGACAACGATATCCGAATCGCCCGAGCCAGCATCCCCCAACTACCCACCGACTCACAACGGGCAGTGCTGCTCGCCACCGAACTGTTCGGCGCACTCACCAACACGGTTCGACGCACCCCAGCCGGTGCGCTCATCCGTCGCCGCATCCGAGTGAGCAACCCCCACAAAACCTGGATCGCGTTACGGGTGCTCCTCAAACGCCCGGTGCGTGCCGCGCCAAACCCGCGGCAACCCCAGCCCAGCAACACGCAAGCAGTGAGGACACCATGAGTACAGCATCCACCACTGATGGAACCCGGCAAACCCCACCACTCACCGTGACCGTCATCGGCGGCGGCATCGCCGGACTCGCCACCGCGGCCCTACTCGCGCGCGACGGGCACACCGTCACCCTGCTAGAACGCCTAGACCAGGTCGGTGGCCGCGCCGGATCCTGGGAACAAGACGGCTTCCGCTTCGACCTCGGCCCCTCCTGGTACCTCATGCCAGAAGTATTTGAACACTTCTTCGCCATGATGGGCACCACCGTCGCCGCAGAACTCGACCTCGTCACCCTCAACCCCGGCTACCGGGTGCTATTCGGTGGCAACAACGACGCCATCGACATCACCCCAAACGCCGCCGAAAACCGGGCCACATTCGAACGCATCGAACCAGGCTCCGGACCCCAATTCGACCGCTACGTTGCTTCAGCCCGCGACACCTACAACGTGGCAACCCAATCATTCCTCTACACAAACTTCACCGGCATCAGCGCATTCCTCAGCCGCACAGTGCTGCGCCGAACCGGGAAACTCATCCGGTTACTCCGCGAACCACTCCACAACTATGCCGCCCGATACTTTCGCGACAGCCGCCTCCTGCGCCTCCTCGGCTACCCCGCCGTATTCCTCGGCACCTCACCCTACGTCGCGCCAGCCATGTACCACCTCATGAGCCACCTCGACCTCACCGACGGGATCTACTACCCCATGGGCGGCTTCGAACGACTCATCGCCGCCATCAAACGGGTAGCCGAAACCGCCGGCGTGCGCATCATAACCGGCGTAGAAGCCGACTCAATAGAAGTACACGACGGCGTGGCCACCGGTGTGCGCTACCACCACCGCGAAACCGGCGAACAGGTTAACCTCCCCGCAGACCTCGTCGTATCAACCGCCGACATGCACCACACCGAAACCCGCCTCCTCCCGCCACAATCCCGCAGCCGAACCGCCGCAGACTGGGCAAAAACTGACCCCGGCCCCGGCACCGTGCTCATCTACCTCGGAGTGCGCGGGAAACTCCCACAACTCCCACACCACACCCTCATGTTCGTCGACGAATGGCACGACAACTTCCAACGCATCTTCGGCGAAAACGGCGCCACCGGCGTGCCCAACCCCATCGGATCCGTCGCCGACGTGACATCACTCTACGTCTGCCACCCCAGCGCCACCGACCCCAGCGTCGCGCCAACAGGCGACAGCAACCTATTCGTCCTCGTACCATGCCCGGCAGACGTGCGAATCGGCGGCGAAGGCGACCCAGAAGTCGAACGAATCGCCGACAACGCCATCCGACAAATCGCCCAATGGGCCAACATCCCCGACCTAGCCCAACGAATCACCGTCCGCCGCGCCACCTGCCCCGCAGACTTCGCAGACCACTACAACGCCTACCGCGGCGGCGCACTAGGATACGCCCACACCACCAAACAAAGCGCATTCTTCCGAGGCAAAAACGAATCAACCCAAGTCACAAACCTCCTCTACGCCGGCGCCACCACCGTGCCCGGCATCGGCCTACCCATGTGCCTCATCAGCGCCGAACTCGTACTCAAACGCGTACGCGACGACCGCAGCAACGGCCCCCTCCCCGAACCAGCCGCCACCCACAACCAACCCCACACGCGCGGCAGGTCAACACAATAATGCCCGGACTCTACCTGCTGGCACTCCTCCTCTCCCTCGCCGGCATCGCCGCACTCGACCGGCGCCACCGCCTCTACCTCTGGGCCGCACCCATCCGCGCCAGCATCACACTCGGCAGCGGACTCGCATTCTTCATCAGCTGGGACGTGTGGGGCATCGCCGGACACTCCTTCTACCGCGGCGAATCACCACACCTCATCGGGCTCAACCTCGGCCCCGAATTCCCCATCGAAGAACTCGGCTTCCTCACCCTCCTCTGCTACACAACAATGGTGCTCTACACCTGAATCCAACGCACCAACCGCCGCGATGCAAACCAGTTACCTACCTCCACGTCAACATC
>CAYTSH010000035.1:0-15020 GCA_964440395.1 uncultured Microbacteriaceae bacterium | reverse complement strand
GGCGCAGGGGTGCTGCGCGCCACCCGCCGAGCGGTGAGGCTAGATGGAAAAACCGAGCGCGCGCATCATATCGCGGCCATCGTCGGTGATGCGTTCCGGCCCCCACGGGGGCATCCAAACCCAGTTGATTCGGAACGCCTTCGCAACGCCATCGAGCGCTTCGGCGATGTCGTTCTCGATCACATCGGTGAGGGGGCACCCGGCGGAGGTGAGCGTCATACTAATCACCAACGCCTCATGTTCTTCATCCCAAGCGAGGTCGTACACGAGACCGAGATCAACGATGTTCACCCCCAGTTCCGGGTCGGAAACATCTTTCAGAGCCTCGATTGCGGCCTCATACGTGGCCGGATCGAGTGTGGTTTGTGTCATCGTCAAGCCTCTGGGGTTTCTGCGGCACGAACGTAACGGTCGTAGCCTTCCTCTTCCAGCCGATCGGCAAGCTCTGGACCGCCCTGGTCGGCGACCTTACCATCTACAAACACGTGCACCACGTCCGGCTTGATGTAGCGCAAAATGCGAGTGTAGTGGGTGATCAGCAGCACGCCGAGACCCGTGTTTGCGTGGGCACGGTTTACCCCCTCCGAAACAATTTTGAGGGCGTCAACATCCAGCCCGGAATCTGTCTCATCCAGCACTGCGAATGCGGGCTTCAGCAGTTCCAACTGCAAAATTTCGTTTCGTTTCTTCTCGCCGCCGGAAAAGCCTTCGTTCACGTTGCGCTCAGCAAACTGGGCGTCCATGTGCAGTGCGTCCATAGCGGTGCGCACGTCCTTCACCCAGGCGCGAATAGCCGGAGCTTGACCGTCAATTGCGGTCTTAGCGGTGCGCAAAAAGTTCGTGTTCGTCACCCCGGGAATCTCGACCGGGTACTGCATTGCGAGGAACAGCCCTGCCCGAGCGCGCTCGTCTACCGACATTTCAAGCACGTTTTCACCATCGAGCAGAATTTCGCCGCTATCAACGGTGTATTTTGGATGTCCAGCGATCGTGTAGGCGAGGGTTGATTTTCCGGAACCGTTCGGCCCCATCACGGCGTGCACCTCACCCTGCCGGATCGTGAGATCAACACCGCGCAGAATCTGTTTGGTGCCTTGATCAGTTTCAACGCTAACGTGCAGGTCTTTGATTTCGAGGACAGAGCTCATGACGGTATCTCTTTCGTTACAGTGGGGTCAATAAAAATTTCTTCGCCACGAAGTTCCACTTCGTAGACTGGAACCGGCACAAACGCCGGTAAATTGAGCGGTTTTCCTGTGCAAAGCGAAAATGCGGAGCCGTGAGCCCAGCACTCGAGCGTGTCACCCTCCACAAAGCCCTCAGAGAGGCTCACATCGCCGTGGGTGCAGGTGTCACCAATCGCGTGCACCACGCCGTCGCTGCCCTGGACGAGCGCAATCGCGACCCCGTCAAGGACCACGCGAAGCGCCTGGTTTGGGGTGAGATCCCCGAGTGAACAGGCACGAATTGCTGCCATTACGCCACGCTCCCCTCGTCGGCACTGGCACCGGTTGGAGCCGCGGTTGTTTGCAACGCGTCCTCGAGCGCCAACTCAATTGCGGCGCTCAGTTGCGCCTCCAGTTCGCTGTTTCCGATCTGCTGAATCACTTCAACCAGGAAGCCGCGAACCACGAGCTTGCGCGCCTCTGCCTCACTTATGCCGCGAGACTGCAGATAAAAAAGTTGATCATCGTCAAACCGACCAGTAGCCGAGGCGTGTCCGGCACCGGCAATATCACCGGTTTGAATTTCCAGGTTCGGAATCGAATCAGCCCGAGTGCCATCACTCAACACCAAGTTTCGGTTCTGTTCATACGAATCGGTTCCAGTGGCACATGGGCGGATGAGCACATCACCAATCCACACGGTGTGGGCGCCATCGCCGTGCAGGGCACCCTTATACAGCACGTTGCTGGTGGTGTGTGGCGCATCGTGATTCACGTACACCTGCTGCTCGAGATGCTGCCCGGATTCCGCCACATAGATGCCCAGCGCCTCAACGCTACCACCCTGCTCGCACAGGTGCGTCGCCGGGTTCACCCGCACGATGCGACCTCCGAGGCTCACCACGACGTGTTTCAACCGGGCGTCGCGACCAACGCGGGCAAAATGGCTGGAAAGGTGTCGGGCATCCGCCGCCCATTGTTGCACCGAAACCAGCGTCAGCTGCGCGCCCTCGTCGAGCACAATCTCAACATTCTCGCTCAGTTGACCCTCGCCGCGATGCTCCAGGATGACCATCGCGTTCGCGTGTGCGCGGGCATGCACGATGACGTGTGCGGCTCGCGGAGTGTGCCCAAGGTCGCTGCGCGTAATTGTCACCACCTGGTGCGTTTCACCGGTAAGTTCAACCAGCATCGCCTCGGTCGCGTGCTCCCACGCGTTGGCTGACCCGCGCTCCTCCGGCATACCAGCCTGGCCGATGCGTTCGTCTCCATGCGGGATGCTGGTGATCGTGCACTGTTGGCTTGCGCCGTTCTGGGTCACCGTGAAAGGCACGGCGGAGCCGTCCAACTCGCCATGCAGCAGGTCGTCCAGTTCGGCAACCGGGCTCAGCCGATATTCGTTGGTGCGCTGCGTGACGCGGGCGAAATCCTCGGCACGGAATGAGCGGAACCGCTCCGCACGCGACTGGACCGGGATGATTGACCAGCCGCCGTCGGTATGCGCACGGGCACCGTGCGGCGCACTGGCAGTGTTGGTGAGCGTGTCTTGGTGTGGTGTCGACATTAGCCCACCGATCCTTCCATACCCATTTCGATGAGTTTATTCAGTTCCATTGCATATTCCATGGGCAGTTCGCGCGAGATGGGTTCGATGAAACCACGAACGATCATCGCCATGGCCTCTTCTTCGCTGATTCCGCGACTCATCAGGTAGAACAGCTGCTCTTCACTCACTTTTGAGACGGTGGCTTCGTGCCCCAGGACCACGTCATCAACGCGAATATCGATTGCCGGGTAAGTGTCTGAGCGCGAAATGGTGTCCACGAGCAGGGCGTCGCACACGACCGAGTTGGCCGAGTGGTGCGCGTTGGCGTCGACCCGAACCTCACCGCGGTAACCTGCGCGGCCGCCGCCGCGAGCAATCGATTTTGCGAGGATCGAAGACTGCGTGTAAGGCGCCATGTGAATCATTTTCGCGCCGGTGTCCTGGTGCTGCCCCGGACCCGCGAATGCAACCGAGAGGGTCTCGCCTTTTGCGTGCTCGCCAACCAGGAAGATGGACGGGTACTTCATGGTGACTTTAGAACCGATGTTGCCATCGATCCACTCCATGGTGGCACCCTCCTCAGCGATCGCCCGCTTCGTCACCAGATTGTAGACGTTCGTGGACCAGTTTTGGATGGTGGTATAACGCACGCGGGCGTTCTTTTTGACGATGATTTCCACCACGGCAGAGTGCAGCGAATCTGATTTGTAGATGGGGGCGGTGCAGCCTTCAATGTAATGCACGTAGCTGCCCTCGTCGGCGATGATGAGCGTGCGTTCAAACTGCCCCATGTTTTCGGTGTTGATGCGAAAATAGGCTTGCAGCGGAATGTCCACCTTGACGCCCTTGGGTACGTATACAAATGAGCCGCCCGACCAGGCCGCCGTATTCAGCGCGGCGAACTTGTTGTCGCCCGCAGGGATGACCGTGCCGAAGTATTCCTGAAACACCTCGGGATGTTCGCGGAGTGCGGTGTCGGTGTCGAGGAAGATAACGCCCTTCGCCTCCAGGTCTTCCCGGATTTGGTGGTAAACGACCTCGGATTCGTACTGTGCCGCAACCCCGGAAACGAGTCGCTGCCGCTCGGCCTCTGGAATGCCGAGCTTTTCGTACGTGTTTTTGATTTCCTCCGGCAAGTCTTCCCACGACTGTGCTTGCTTTTCGGTGGAACGAACAAAGTATTTGATGTTGTCAAAGTCGATCTCTGAGAGATCAGCGCCCCAGCTTGGCATGGGTTTACGCTCAAACAGTGACAGCGCTTTGAGGCGACGCTCCAGCATCCATTCTGGTTCGTTTTTCAGCGCGGAGATGTTGCGGACAACATCCTGATCAATTCCGCGCTTCGCGCTGGCACCGGCCTCGTCGGCATCATGCCAGCCGAATTCGTATACGCCCAGGCCTTCAAGCTCTGGACGATCAATGAGAATGTCAGACATTCGTGGCTTCCTTAACTTCCCTGCAGGTGGAACCCGTATAATCGGGCCGGGACATCCGCGGAGCCGAACGCAGCCCCGTGGTCGGGATGCCTGAGCGGTTCGCCGCGCTCGCCCAAGCAGGTCACCGCACCCCGCTCGGGTGCAGTATTCTGGGAAGGTGAAGCGCGCATCGCTGCAGCACAGGCATCACCATCAAGATAACCGCATGGGCGGCACACTCAACGCTTCTCAGTCTACAAGGTTCGCAGACCACGCACCTGACGCGGCTCTGGTTCACAGCAACTACACAACAACGGAGAATACCAGTGACCGTGCTTCGACAGCTTTTTGCGGCGTTCCAGAAGGTGTGGATGCCGACCGAAATTACCCCCCTCGTGCGGCGGTTAGCCTGGGCTTCCGTCATCTCGCAGGTGGCGATTGTTGCCACGGGCGGCGCCGTTCGACTGACCGAGTCGGGGCTGGGGTGCGACACGTGGCCCAAATGCGTTAATGACTCCTGGACCGCGACCTCCGCGACTGCCCTGCACGGTGCCATTGAGTTTGGCAACCGACTCCTCACGTTCGTGCTCGTGCTGATTGCGGGGCTGATGGTGCTCAGCGTCCTGCGCATGCGGCGGGAACGCCCAGATCTGCTGCGTCTCGCACTCGTCTTAGTGTTCGGCATTGTCGCGCAGGCCGTGATTGGCGGCATATCGGTGCTCGTCAAGCTCAACCCGTTCATCGTGGGGCTGCACTTTGCGGTCTCGGCGCTGCTCATCATCGCCGCGACCGCACTGCTGGAACGGGTGCAGCGCGGACAAAGCTTCTCCAGCATCCCCAGTTTTGGATTGCGAATCTTGAGCGCGCTGGTGGTTTTTTCTGCTTGCGGCACGATCATACTCGGGGTGCTCACGAGCGGCGCCGGCCCCTACGCGGGTCATATCGGCGACACCCCCGATGCGAACATTGTGCGCAATGGGCTGGATGCCGTGCTGCTGCAGCACCTGCACAGTTACCCTGCGTACATCCTGCTTGCTGCCCTCCTGCTGGAGTTGCTCGCGCTGCGAGGCGCGAAGCATCCCGCCGCTACCCGCGCGACCCTGTGGGCGTTGGGTGCGGTGTGCGTGCAGGCGATGGTTGGCATCGCGCAGTCGCGCCTGGGGTTGCCGAAGCCGCTCGTGGAAATCCATCTGATCCTCGCCGCAACCGCGGTTGCGTTGCTCACCTGGCAGCAGATCACGCTTCGGCGACTGCCTGAGCGTTCGCAGCAGGCGGGCGCAGCGGCCTCGCAACGGGCGTAGCTGGCGTGCCGTCGACGAAGAGCGCAACCAGTCTTCAATATACTTACATATGTTGTTCCTCGCCGCGGTGGCCTACGCCCGCCGGAACAGGAACGAACCATCCGGCTCCCGCTTGCGAGGAAGACCGGCACACCCAACTGGAACGAGCGAGTGATGCGGTTCCGGTGCAACACAGATGAGGTACCACGTGGCACAACTCGAATGGGACGAACTGGATCAGCAAGCCGTCGATACGGCAAGAATTCTCGCGGCAGACGCGGTTGAACGCGTTGGGAACGGCCACCCTGGCACCGCCATCAGCCTTGCCCCGGTTGCGTACCTACTGTTTCAGAAGGTCATGCGCCGGGACCCTCGAGACGCTGACTGGCTGGGACGCGATCGGTTCGTTCTTTCCGTTGGGCACTCGTCACTGACCCAGTACGTTCAGCTCTACCTTGGCGGCTATGGGCTCGAACTTGACGACTTGAAGGCGCTGCGCACGTGGGGATCACGCACCCCGGGGCATCCCGAATATGGCCACACCGCCGGCGTTGAAATCACGACCGGCCCGCTCGGACAAGGGCTGGCATCTGCGGTGGGTTTTGCGTATGCAGCACGATTCGAACGCGGGCTCTTTGACCCCGAAACCCCGGCGGGCGAAAGCCCATTCGATCACCACATCTATGTGATCGCGGGCGACGGCGACCTGCAAGAAGGCGTCACCAGTGAAGCAAGCTCGCTCGCTGGTCACCAGGAACTCGGCAACCTGGTGGTGATTTATGACTCGAACCAGATTTCTATCGAGGATGACACCGACATTGCCTACACCGAGGATGTCGCCAAGCGCTACGAGTCCTACAACTGGCATGTGCAAACCGTGGACTGGAAACGAACCGGCGAGTACGTGGAGGATCTCGCGGAGCTCTATGCGGCAATCGAAGCGGCGAAAGCACACACCACACAACCGTCGCTCATCATCCTCAAAACCATCATCGGCTGGCCCAGCCCCACAAAGCAAAACACCGGCAAGATTCACGGTTCGGCGCTCGGTGCTGCCGAGCTTGCCGGGCTCAAATCGGCGCTCGGTTTCGACCCAGAAGCAACCTTCGCGGTTTCTGACGAGGTGATTGCGCACACCCGTAAAGCCCAGGATCGCGGCGCTCTCGAGCGCGCGCGCTGGGAAGAACGCTTCGCAGGTTGGGCCGCTGCGCACCCCGAGCGCAAGGCGCTACTCGACCGTTTGCTCGCGGGTGCGTTGCCGGAGAACCTCGCCGATGCGCTGCCGGTGTTTGAGGCTGGGGTTGACGTGTCTACGCGCGCCGCCAGCGGCAAAGTACTCGGTGCACTCGGCGCAGTTCTGCCGGAACTCTGGGGTGGCTCTGCAGACCTGGCGGAATCGAACAACACCACGATTGCTGGCGGTGCATCATTTGTGCCGGCGCACCGTTCGACCGCAGAATGGACCGGCAACGAGTTTGGCAAGGTGCTGCATTTCGGTATCCGCGAGCACGCCATGGCGGCAATCCTCAACGGCATTGTGTTGCACGGCCCCACGCGCGCGTTCGGCGGCACGTTCCTCATTTTCAGCGACTACATGCGGCCAGCGGTGCGACTCGCCGCACTCATGAACGTGCCGAGCGTGTTCGTGTGGACGCATGACTCGGTCGCGCTGGGTGAGGACGGCCCCACGCACCAACCCATTGAACAGTTGGCTACGCTGCGCGCCATCCCCAACCTGGCGGTCGTGCGGCCGGCAGACGCGAATGAGGTGGCTGTGGCTTGGCACGAAATCCTCCGTCGCACGCAGGGCCCCGCGGGCATTGCGTTGACCCGACAGAACCTGCCAGTCGTTGCTCGCGGAACCGGTGTCGCTGTCGGCGACACGCTCGCCAGTGCGGCACACACGGCTCGCGGAGCCTACGTGCTTGCGGAAGCACCGGGCGGCACCCCGGATGTGATCATCATCGCAACGGGCTCCGAAGTGCAACTTGCGCTCAGCGCCCGCGAGACCCTGCGCGAAGAGGGCGTGCACGCTCGGGTGGTTTCTGCACCCTGCCTCGAATGGTTTGGCGAGCAGAGCGCGGAGTATCGCGAATCGGTGCTGCCCGCCGCGATTACGGCGCGCGTCTCCGTCGAAGCCGGTCTTGCACTCGGTTGGCGGGAGATTGTTGGTGACCGCGGCCGTTCGGTATCCATCGAACACTTCGGTGCGTCGGCAGATTACCAAACCCTCTTCCGGGAGTTCGGCATGACGGCCGAGGCCGTTGTTGCTGCGGCGAAAGATTCCATCGCCGCTCAGTAACCCCTGCGGGGTGGTTCGCTGCGCCGCGGCCAGCCACCCCGCACACGGAGCGGTGCCGAGCTCCGGCTCGGCACCGCTCCGTGAGACCTGCCGTCTCGGTCCGCCACGACCCGCCTCGACCAGCCTCGACTCTCCTCGACCTGAAGGCAGATAGACTCGCTCTCACGGCATTCATTACACTCAGCAGAAAGCATTATCATGACGACAACCCCCACAGCAGCGATTAGTGAAGCCGGAGTGAGCATCTGGCTGGATGACCTCTCCCGCTCCCGCATTCAGAGCGGCGATCTCGCCCGGCTCATCGCGGAACGAAACGTGGTTGGTGTCACCACCAACCCGACAATTTTTGCGGGTGCCCTCACCAAAGGCGAAGGCTATGAGCAGCAGGTTGCGCAGCTCGCCGCGGCCGGCGCCAGCCCAAGCGAGGCGGTGTTCGCGCTCACCACTGACGACGTTGCTGCCGCCGCGGATGTGTTCGCGGAGGTGTACGAACGCACCCACGGCGCTGATGGGCGCGTGTCGATCGAAGTGGAACCAGGGCTTGCGCACGATACCGAAGGGACCGTGCGCCAAGCGGTGGAGCTTTGGCAGAAGGTGAATCGGCCCAACGCGATGATCAAGATCCCCGCAACGGTTGCCGGCCTGGAGGCAATCACCCAGGTAGTAGCGCAGGGCATCAGTGTCAACGTCACACTCATTTTCAGCCTCGAACGCTACCGCGCGGTCATCAACGCCTACCTGACCGGTCTGGAGCAGGCTCGGGCTGCAGGGCACGACCTGAGCACCATCCACTCGGTGGCATCATTTTTTGTGTCTCGCGTTGACCTTGCCGTGGATGCCGAGCTGGATGCCATTGGCACGCCTGAGGCGTTGCAGCTGAAAAGCAAGGCGGGTCTCGCAAATGCGCGGCTCGCATACCAGGTCTTTGAGGAGGCGATGAGCAGCGAGCGGGCCACCGGGCTGCTCGCCGCGGGGGCGAATCTGCAGCGACCGCTGTGGGCGTCAACCGGCGTGAAAGATCCCAGCTTGGATGACACCCGCTACGTGATCGGCCTGGTTGCCGATGGCGTTGTGAACACCATGCCCGAGGCGACGCTTGAGGCGACGTTTGATCATGGTGTGTTCAGCGGTGACACGATCACCACTGCCTACGCGGATGCGCACGCAACGCTGGACGCACTCGATGCGCTGGGCATTTCCTACACTGAAATCACGCAGCGTCTCGAGGCTGAGGGTGTGAGCAAGTTCGTGGTGTCGTGGGACGAGCTCCTCGAGAGCGTCGCCGCCGCGCTGAAAGCGGTTGATCACGCATGAGTCAAGAGTTCATTCGCCTCGGAGAAACGCTCCGCGCCCGCATCGACGATTCGCTCAGGCAACTCGTTGCCGACCAGGTCGCTTCCCGACTGAGCGGTTCGGATCACACCCTGTGGGGTCCGGATGCGGAGCCGGAGGCCAAGATCCGACTGGGTTGGCTGCAATCCACGCTCGTTTCAGCCCCGTTTGTGGCCGAGCTTGAGGAGCTGGGGAAGCAGCTGCGCGCTGACGGCATGCGCCATGTGGTGCTCGGCGGTATGGGCGGCTCCAGCCTGGCACCCGAGGTGATCACCGCAACGGCAGGAGTCGACCTCACGGTACTTGATGCGACGGAGCCCAGCCAGCTGCGCGCCGCACTCGCTGATCGACTTGACGAAACCGTTGTGGTGATTTCATCGAAATCGGGTTCGACGGTCGAGACGGATAGTCACCGCAGGGCGTACGAGCAGGCTTTCGCTGACGCCGGCATTGATCCGCGCGATCGCATCATTGTGGTGACCGATCCGGGCTCGCCATTGCACGAATCGGCCAGCGCCGCGGGCTACCGCGTGTTCCTGGCCGACCCGGCGGTTGGCGGACGCTTCTCGGCGCTGACCGCGTTCGGGTTGGTGCCCTCCGCACTCGCCGGCGCGGACATTGCCACGCTGCTGCGCGACAGTGCTTCGATTCAGGATGCCCTGGCTGCGGACAGCCCAGAAAACCCCGGCTTGGTGCTGGGTGCGGCAATCGCCTCCGGGGTGCCCGCAATCGACAAACTTGCCCTGATCGATAACGGCTCCCCCGCCATTGGCTTGGGCAATTGGGTTGAGCAGCTCATTGCGGAATCCACCGGCAAGGAGGGCACCGGCTTGCTGCCCATCGTGCTTGCGGCGGATGAGTTTGAGGCGAACCATGTGCTGGCTGATGTGTTACCCATCAGACTCGTGCCGGCGCTGACCGAGCCGGAGACGGATGAGGTGCAGTTGACCGGTAGCCTCGGCGCGCAGTTTCTGCTCTGGGAGTTTGCGACCGCCGTGGCGGGCCGCATCCTTGGCATTAACCCTTTCGACCAGCCAGATGTCGAGTCGGCAAAAGTGGCAACGCGGGCACTGCTTGAGCACCGCCCGGAACCAACCCCGGCGCGGTTCACGGAGCGCGGCATCGAGGTGCGCGGTGACGAGCGCCTGCTGCACGGCGTCAGCACGCTCAGCCAGGCACTGCGGGTGCTGCTCGATTCCTGCGACAACCAGGGTTACATCGCGATTCAGGCATACCTGAACCGGCACAGTTGCGCTGCGTTCAGCACGCTTCGGGAGTCGATTGCGGTTGCAACTCGGCGGCCAACAACGTTCGGTTGGGGGCCACGCTTCCTCCACTCGACCGGGCAGTATCACAAGGGCGGTTCGCCCCGAGGGGTATTCCTGCAACTGTGCAGTGCGACGGAGACGGATCTGGCGATCCCAGGAAGGCCGTTCACGTTTGGCGAACTGCTCACCGCGCAGGCCGCCGGGGATGCCTCGGTGCTGAGCGGTCTGGGTCGCCCAGTCATTTCGTTCACGTTGCCTAACCCGCAGCGAGATCTGGCAACACTGCGCGCAGCACTCGCCGACGCAACTTCCGCAACCACATAATCCACAGGAATCATGACTGCACACGATACTCACGGCTTTGCTTCCGTGCCCGGGCTCAACCCGCTCCGCTCGTCCGACGACTCTCGGCTGGGCCGGATCGCCGGTCCGTGCGCGCTCGTGTTGTTCGGTGTTACCGGCGACCTGGCCCGAAAAAAACTGCTCCCCGCACTGTATGATCTCGCGAATCGCGGGCTGCTGCCACCGGGCTTTTCGCTCGTCGGTTTTGGCCGCCGCGACTGGTCAGATGAGGCGTTTAGTGAAGTGGTGCATGACGCCGTCATCGCACACGCACGCACCCCCTTCGTTCCGGAGGTGTGGCAGCAACTGAAGGCCGGCATCCGCTTTGTTTCTGGAGCGTTCGACGATGCTCAAGCGTTTGACACGCTGCGGGAAACGCTCCAGCAGTTGCGCAGCGAGCGGGGCACGATGGGGAATCACGCGTTTTACCTGTCAATTCCGCCGCGGTCGTTCCCGGAGGTGACGCAACAGTTGAAGGCTTCCGGCTTGGCAAGCGCTCCGGCGGGGTGCTGGAGCCGGGTGGTGATCGAAAAACCGTTTGGCAGCGACCTCGAAACCGCGCGGCAACTGAACGAAGTGGTCGAGTCGGTGTTTCCCCCCGACTCCGTTTTTCGGATTGATCATTACCTGGGCAAAGAGACGGTGCAAAACATTCTTGCGCTGCGTTTCGCGAACCTCATGTACGAACCGCTGTGGAACAGCACCTATGTTGATCATGTGCAGATCACCATGGCCGAGGATATCGGTGTGGGAGGTCGCGCAGGCTACTACGACGGTATTGGCGCGGCTCGGGATGTGATCCAAAACCACCTGCTGCAGTTGCTCGCCCTCACCGCGATGGAGAAACCTGCAAGTTTCGCTGCTGACGATTTGCGCAACGCCAAGGAGGAGGTGCTCGCGGCGGTGCGGCTGCCCGAGGATCTCGCAACCGCCACGGCGCGCGGACAGTACAGCGGTGGCTGGCAGGGCGGGGAACACATCACGGGGTTCCTTGACGAGGAGGGCATGAACCCGGAATCCACCACCGAAACCTACGCAGCCATGAAGTTGCACATCGATACCCCGCGCTGGGAGGGCGTGCCGTTCTATCTGCGCGCCGGAAAGCGACTCGGGCGGCGCGTGACCGAAATTGCGGTGGTGTTCCGCCGCCCGGCGGATGCGCTGTTCCCCGGGCAGGCTGACGCGGAGCACGGGCAAAACGCGCTGGTCATCCGCGTGCAACCGGACGAGGGCGTCACACTCAGGTTCTCATCCAAGGTGCCCGGCCCAGCGATGCAGGTGCGTGACGTCACCATGGATTTCGGCTACGGCCACGCGTTTACGGAGGCGAGCCCGGAAGCCTACGAGCGACTCATTCTCGATGTGCTGCTCGGTGAACCACCGCTGTTCCCCCGGCACGCCGAGGTTGAGCTTTCCTGGAAGATTCTCGACCCGATTGAGGAGTTTTGGGCTGCCGCGGGCAAACCGGATCCGTACCGCCCGGGCACGTGGGGACCGCACAGTGCAGATGAATTACTCGCCCGTGACGGAAGGAAATGGCGCAGACCATGATCGTTGAGCTACCCGACACAACCGTCAGCCAGATCTCAAAAACCCTGGTCACCGTTCGCGAGGACGGTGGCGCCGTGGCGCTTGGGCGCGTGCTGACGCTCGTCATCTCCACCACCCCCAAGCACCTCGAGGCTGCCGTGTTGGCGGCGAACGAGGCGTCTCGCGAACACCCCATGCGGGTGGTGGTGCTTTCGACCGACCCGGCGAGCACCGAAACGCAACCCGCCCGCATCGACGCCGAGATTCGGGTGGGGGGTGACGCCGGTGCCAGCGAGGTGATCATTCTCAACGCGGCCGGCCCCGCAGCAGAGGATAGCGAGAGCCTGGTCACGGGTCTGCTGCTGCCGGACACCCCGATCGTGGTGTGGTGGGCGGGCGTTTGGCCGTGGCACGCGTCGCAAACCTCGCTTGGCAAAATCGCGCACCGCCGCATCACCGACATGACCACGCACGAAAACCCGTTTGAAGCACTCGCCGAACTGGCCGAGTCGTATGAACCGGGTGACACGGATCTGGCCTGGGCGCGGCTCACCCTGTGGCGCGCTCAGCTCGCCACGGTGCTTGATCAGCCCCCGTTTGAGCCGGTGCAGTCCGTTGAGGTGATCGGTTCGGTCGAATCCCCGTCGGCCACGCTGCTGGCCGCCTGGCTCAATCACCAATTGGATGCCCCGGTCACCCACACGCTGCAGTCAAGTTGCGCGGGTGGCTGGGGTGTGGAACGAATCCGTCTCGTGCGTGCCAGTGGCACGATTGAGTTGCGCCGCACGCAGGATGCAACCGCCGTGTTAAGCACAGCGGGGCAGCCTGATCACGAAATTTCGCTTCCTCGCCGGTCGCTTCGCGACTGTTTGGCTGAAGAACTGCGGCATCTCGGTTCAGATTCGCTCTACGGCACGGTGATTACGTCCGCCGTGCCGAAACTGGTCGGCACCGTGGCGAACGCTGCGACCGAACCCCGCGCAGCGAACACTAACGGAGTGCACGCATGAGCGCGAGCGGGCAGGGTGCAGAGATCCATCGGGAGTTGCTGATCGCGGCTGATACAGCTGAGGCGGCGGTGCGGGTAGCCGAGCGCTTCATCGACCTGCTGCTCGAAATACAGGCGGCTGGGCGTTCGCCACGGGTTGCGCTCACCGGCGGTTCGCTGGGTATTGCGTTACTCGAGGCGGCGGCACAGTTACCTCGGGCGCGCACGGTCGACTGGGAGCGGGTTTCGCTGTACTGGGGCGATGAACGCTGGCTGCCCAGCGGTGACGACGAGCGCAATGATGAGCAGGCCAGGCGAGTGTTTCTGGACCCGCTCGGTATACCTGCGTCAAGCATCCACCGGGTTATTGGTGCGGGCGAGGGGCAGGATCTTGATTCGGCCGCCGTTGCCTACGGGCAGGAGATTCGCACCGCACTGGCTGACGGGTTCGACCTGGTGTTGCTTGGCGTTGGACCAGACGGCCACATGGCGTCACTATTCCCGGGGCGGCGCGACCTGCTCGAGGCGCGAGGCACTGTCGTGGCTGTTCGCGAATCCCCCAAGCCGCCCGCTGAGCGAATCTCCCTCACACTGGGCACCCTCAACCGTGCGGAACGGGTGTGGTTGCTCTGCACGGGTGCCGCCAAGCGCGCCGCCTGCGCGCAGGTGCAAGCCAATGCCGAAGCGCTCCGCTGCCCCGGGGCGGCGGTGAGCGGCAAACTGGAAACGCTGCTCGTCGTTGACGCGGAGTCGCTCGGCGCCTAAGCAACAAAAACGGCCTGGGGTGTGAGTTGTGCCCACCACCCCAGGCCGTTTCGTTTGTCTTGCGGCGCGATCCTGCCCCGCCCGAAATTCGCTACTGAGACGCTTTCAACGTGCCGCGACGAATACGAAGCTGGCGAAGTGCCTCATCGAGTAGTTCCTGCGCTTCCTCCTCAGTGCGACGTTCCTTGACGTAGGCGAGGTGCGTTTTGTACGGCTCAAGCTTCGCAATCTGCGGCGGGTTGTTCCGGTCTTTACCCGCGGGCAGGCCGGAGGAAGGACAATCGATCTGCTCAGGGATCTCCTCATCCGGCACGTGCGCGGCAAAAAACCGCACGGTTTCATTGCCGAGCGCATCCCAATACGAAACAGCCCTACGATCCGCCTGAAAACCGTGATCCTGCTCACCCATCGGGCCGGAACCCACGCGGGAACCACGAATAGCGCTACCACCAGAAGCCATTAGAACCCCGAATCGAACTTCGTGATCAACCCGAGCACCACGATAACCGCGAACCAGATGAGGCCGAGAATGATCGTGATTCGGTTAAGATTTCGTTCCGCCACACCAGAAGAACCCAGCGATGACGACATGCCACCACCAAACATATCTGAGAGTCCCCCACCGCGGCCTTTGTGCAACAGGATGAGCATGGTCAGCAGCAGGCTCGTAATCGCGAGCACTACCTGCAAAATGACCTGAAGAATTTGCACTGAACAGCACCTTTCACATGTTCTGAGACATAGCGGCCTAAGGCAGACCACTACCAAGTATACCGGCTTCGCGCGCGAGCGCAGGGGCTAGACGCCCACGTGTTTCTGGTACTGCACAATCCTGGCAAACTCTTCGAGCTGCAGGCTCGCACCACCAACCAGTGCCCCATCAACGTTCGGTTGCCGCATGAACGTCGCAATGTTGTCCGATTTTACCGAACCGCCGTACAGAATCCGGGTGGCGTTCGCTCGGTCAGCGCCAAACACCTCAACCAGCATCGCTCGAAGGGCTGCGGCAACCTCTTCAGCCTGCTCAGCGGTCGCTGCTTGCCCAGAACCAATCGCCCAAACGGGTTCGTAGGCAACCACAAAGTC
>CAYTSH010000034.1:0-15059 GCA_964440395.1 uncultured Microbacteriaceae bacterium | reverse complement strand
GTGAACACCGACGCCCAGGCGCTGCTTCGCAGCGACGCCGACGTGAAACTTGACATCGGGCGCGTGCTCACCCGCGGGCTTGGCGCCGGTGCAGACCCCGAAGTCGGTCGCCGCGCTGCGGAAGACCACGCTGAAGAAATTGAAGAAGCGCTCACCGGCGCCGACATGGTGTTCGTTACCGCCGGCGAAGGTGGTGGCACGGGAACCGGCGCAGCGCCCATTGTTGCTCGCATCGCCCGCTCCATCGGTGCCCTCACCATCGGCGTGGTCACGCGGCCATTCAGTTTTGAGGGACGGCGGCGGGCGAACCAGGCCGACTCCGGCATCCACTCGCTGCGAGAAGAAGTTGACACGCTCATCGTTGTGCCCAACGATCGCCTCCTGGAGATCAGCGACCCCGGCATCAGCATGATCGAGGCGTTTGCCTCCGCAGATCAGGTGCTCCTCGCGGGAGTGCAAGGGATTACCGACCTGATCACCACGCCCGGGCTGATCAACCTGGACTTTGCCGACGTGAAATCGGTGATGCAGGGCGCTGGTTCTGCGCTCATGGGCATCGGCTCCGCGCGCGGCGCGGATCGCGCGATCAAAGCTGCGGAACTCGCCGTGGCCTCGCCCCTGCTCGAAGCCAGCATTGAAGGCGCGCACGGCGTGCTCCTGAGCATCCAGGGTGGCTCAAACCTTGGTCTCACCGAGATTTATGACGCATCATCGCTGGTGCAGGATGCCGTGCACCCGGAGGCAAACATCATTTTCGGCACCGTGATCGACGACACGCTCGGTGATGAGGTGCGGGTGACGGTGATCGCCGCCGGCTTTGATCGGGTTGAGCCGGCACCCCCGGTGAACCCTGACCTCATCAAGCGCCGCAGCTACGTGCTGCCGGAAGACGAATCCGGGTCGAATCCCACCCGCGCCGAGACCCCCGCAGCGCCCCCCGTGGCTCCCGTGCTGCCGGACCCGGTCTTCAGTAACGATGACGATGGCGACGACGATATCGACATTCCCTCGTTCCTCAAATAAGCCAACTCCATGACCGCGCCAAATCAACAACTCACTGAGCGGCTCGCCGCGGTGCAGAGCGACATTGCGCGCTCTGCCCGGGCAGCCGGACGTGCACCAGAGGAACTCACCACGATTGTGGTGACCAAGTTTCACTCCGCCCAACTCGTTCGCGAACTCGCGGCACTAGGGGTGCGAAATGTTGGCGAAAACCGCCATCAGGAGGCGGCCGAAAAACAAGCAGAACTCAGTGCCCTCGAGCTCACCTGGCACTTTCTGGGACAGATTCAGCGCAACAAGGTGCGGCACATTATGCAGTATGCGAACGTGTTGCACAGCGTTGATCGCGTTGCGCTGGTCAATGCGATCCCGTCCGAACTGCCGCGGCGGGACTGCTTCGTGCAAGTGAACCTGACCAACATCCCCGCCCGCGGGGGCGTTGCGCCGGCCGACCTGCTCACCCTGGCCGAGCGAGTGCTCGAGCACCCCGCGCTCAACCTGCTCGGCATTATGGCCGTTGCTCCGCTCGAGGAAGAACCCGCCGCGGCCTTCGAGCGCTTGCGTGGTTACTCCGACGCACTTCGCGGGCTGCACCCCGCGGCGACCGCGATCTCGGCGGGCATGTCACAAGACTTCCACGAGGCGATCGCCGCCGGTGCGACACACCTCAGGATTGGCACCGCAATCACTGGCAAACGTTCGGATAACAACTACGATCAACAGAGAACACCTGGGAGGGAATCACATGAGTAATCCGCTGAAAAAAACCATGGTAATGCTCGGACTGTCAGACGAGCCTCAGTATTCAGAACCTGAAACAGAACCAGAAGCGCACGCCGCCGCACCTGCAGCCGCGCAAAGCACCGCGCAAACCCAACAGGTTCCCCGCGCCGCGGTAACCCCGCTACGCCGGGCCACGCCGAAACCGGCACCAGCCGCGCCGCTGAGTGAAATCCTGACGGTACACCCGCGCTACTACAACGACGCGCCCGTGATCGCGGAGAACTTTCGGGACGGCATCCCGGTGATTATCAATCTCTCAAAAATGGAAGACGGCGAGGCGCAGCGCCTCATAGACTTTGCCAGTGGGCTTTCGCAAGGCCTGTATGGCAAAATTGAACGGATCACCTCGAAGGTGTTCTTGCTTTCCCCAGCTCACATTGCGTTGAGCGGGGAGGGAAGCGGGAACGACACCGGTGATCAGTCGTTCTTTGTCAAACCGTAACCGATTGGTGCCCACTCCATGCTGGAAACCCTCAGCATTCTGCTGAAAGTTGTGATTCAACTCTACATTTACGCACTTTTCAGCAGGCTGATCATCGACTGGATTCGAGTGCTCAACCAAACCTGGCAACCGGCGGGTGGGATGCTGTTCTTCTGCGAAGCCGTGTACACCATCACCGATCCGCCCATCAAGTTCGTGCGCAAGTTCATTCCGCCGCTGCGAGTGGGAAACATTGCCATCGATTTCGGTTGGATGCTCGTGCTGGTTGCCTGTAATATTCTCATGCGAATTGTGTGACCTCCGTTCCTCGCAAAACACCGCATGATTGTTGCACAATTCGGCCGTGTGTTTGCTAGCGTTAACAGCAAAGCACCGCAAGCGCGGTGACGACCTAAGCGAAAGAGACGAGCAATGGCTTTGACTCCCGATGATATTGTGTTGAAGGACTTTGAACATACGAAGTTCCGTGACGGGTATGTTGCTGAAGAGGTTGACGATTATCTCGACCTGGTGAGCAGCGAACTCCGCGAAAAAATCGCTGAAATTGAGCGCCTCACCGCCGAAAATGCAACACTCCGCAACCGCGTCGAGGAGCTTGAAGCCGCTGCGTTTGCGCAGCCCCGCCCGGCTGCCGGTGAGGCAGTCACACCGGAGCCGGTTCCCGCGCAGGTAGCGCACACCGCAGCCGCCCCCGTGGTGGCTGCCGGCATCGCGGCAGAAGCCTCCAAGAGCAGCGGAATGTTGCAATTGGCGCTCGAGCTACACGATAAGCACGTGCGGGAAGGTGAAGAGAAACGCGATGCACTCATTCAAGAGGGCGAGCTAACCGCACGCGAACTGGTCTCAGACGCCCAAAAACAACGTGCCGAAGAGCTCGCCAGACTCAACGGTGAGCGGGCACAGCTGCAAAACAAGATCAAAGAGCTTCGCGAGTTCGAAGGAGACTACCGAAGCACCCTGCGAAGCTACATCCAGGGGCAACTGCGCGGCCTTGACGGTTCGCCTGAGCCTGAGGGCGCGCCCCTCGAGCTCGACTAAGCCGAGTGGAAACCAAACCGAACGCTGCGGATGCGCCGTCAGATGCCCCCTCAACGGGGTCAGACGACGCATCCGCAGTTTCACGCCCGGCCAACCGCACCCGACTGGCCAGCACAGTCCTCATCATCGCTTTCTGCGTGCTTGCGCTCGACCAGGGCACCAAGTGGCTGGTTTTGCACTCGCTCACCCTTGGTGAAACCGTTCCAGTGCTTGGTTCTGTGCTGCAAATCACCCTGGTGAAAAACCCCGGTGCCGCGTTCTCGTTTGCCAGCGGAAGCACATGGATCTTCACCCTCGTGTCCAGCACCGTCGTCATCGCGCTCGCCGTCTTCGCCTTTCGCGTGCGCAGGCCGATACACGCCATCATCGTCGGCATACTGCTTGGCGGAGCCGCCGGCAACCTCATCGACCGCCTCACGCGTGAGCCAGGGTTCGGCGTCGGCCACGTCGTTGACTTCATTGCAACCCCGTGGCTCCTGCCGGCAATCTACAACGTCGCGGACGTTGCGATCAGCGCGAGCATGGTCCTATTTCTCGCTGTTTCCCTGCGCGACGGCCGGCGTGCAAGCAGCGAAACTGATGCGGCGGAACCCGAATGAGCGAGCATCGTGCCTTCCCCGTCCCCGACGGCCTCGATGGTGCCAGGGTGGATGCCGGACTTGCAAAACTCCTCGGGTTTTCACGAACCCAAGCCGCAGACATCGCCGCAGCCGGCGGGATTAGCCAGGACGGGCATCCCGTATCGAAATCTGACCGACTCACAGCCGGCAGCCTGTTGGAAGTCACCTGGGCACCCAAACAACCGCCAACCATCGAACCAGTCGAAGTTGCCGCATTCCGCGTGATCCACGACGACGAAGACCTCGTCGTCATCGACAAACCCGTCGGCATGGCCGCCCACCCGGCAATCGGCTGGTCGGGGCCAACCGTGCTCGGCGCGCTGGCCGGCGCCGGCTACCGGATCGCAACCTCAGGTGCGCAAGAGCGAGCCGGCATCGTGCAGCGACTTGACGTGGGCACAAGCGGTCTCATGGTGGTGGCGAAAAGTGAATACGCCTACGCCATGCTCAAACGCGCGTTTCGGGATCGAACCGTGGAAAAGGTGTACCACGCGGTTGCGCAAGGGCACCCAGACCCCTCCGCGGGAACCATTGATGCGCCAATCGGGCGGCACCCCGGACACGATTGGAAATTTGCCGTCACCCAAGACGGCAGGCACTCCGTAACCCACTACAGCACGCTGGAAGCCTTCCCCTACGCGAGCCTGCTCGAAGTGCACCTGGAAACCGGGCGCACGCACCAGATCCGTGTGCACCTCTCCGCGCAGCGCCACCCGCTTGTTGGCGACCCGCTCTACGGTTCCGACCCGACACTCGCGGCGCGGCTTGGTCTCGACCGGCAGTGGCTGCACGCCATGGAACTCTCCTTCACCCACCCGGCAACAGGCGAATGGGTCACCTACCAGAGCCGGTACCCCGAAGACTTGCAGCGCGCCCTCGACACGCTCCGCGAGTCGTAACAGCCACTTGCGAAGTGGTTTGCGCGGTGAGCGCCGGGGCGACAGCCGGGCGGCGCACGCAGGCGCATGGTTGAAAAGCCCGCCACGGCATCCTCGATAGAATAGAAACTCAGCAGTCGAACGTGCGGAGATAACGTGGCAACCAATGATTCCTTTGTGCACCTGCACGTGCACAGCGAGTATTCCATGCTTGACGGGGCGGCCCGCGTAGCGCCACTGCTCAACGAGGCCGCGCAGCAGGGGATGCCCGCCATTGCGATCACCGACCACGGCAACACCTTCGGGGCGTTCGACTTCTGGAAAACGGCAAACGATATCGGCATCAAACCGATTATCGGCATCGAAGCCTACCTCACGCCAGGAACCCACCGGGGGGATCGCACCCGCGTGCGCTGGGGCGACGGCGGCGGCGATGACGTCTCCGGTGCCGGGTCGTACACGCACATGACCCTGCTCGCCGAAAGCACCGCGGGAATGCACAACCTGTTTCGACTCTCCAGCCTTGCCTCCATTGAAGGCTACTACTTTAAGCCCCGCATGGACCGGGAACTGCTGAACACCTACAGTGCCGGCATTATCGCCACAACGGGATGTCCGGGTGGCGAAGTGCAGACCAGGTTGCGCCTCGGACAATACCGGGAAGCCCGCGAGGCAGCCGCTGAGTTTCGCGATATTTTTGGTGCCGAAAACTTTTTCTGCGAAGTGATGGATCACGGCATCGAAATTGAACGCCGCGTGCAGGCCGACCTCTACCGGCTCGCGAAAGACCTCAACCTGCCCCTGGTTGCCACCAACGACCTGCATTACACGCACAAAGCCGATGCGGAATCGCACGCGGCGCTGCTGTGCGTACAATCCGGTTCGCGGCTCGACGACCCAAACCGGTTCAAATTCGAAGGCACCGAGTTTTACCTCAAAACGGCGCAGGAAATGCGGCACCTCTTTCGCGACCACCCGGACGCCTGCGACAACACGCTGCTCATTGCGGAACGCTGCCACTCTGCGTTCGACACCAGCGCAAACTATATGCCCCGATACCCCTGCCCTGAGGGGGAAAACGAGGAGAGCTGGTTTGTGAAAGAGGTAGAAGCCGGGCTGATTCGGCGCTACCCCACCGGCATCCCGGCGGAGGTGCGGGCGCAAGCAGACTACGAGGTTGGCGTTATTGTCCAAATGGGCTTCCCCGGTTACTTTCTGGTGGTTGCTGACTTCATCAACTGGTCAAAGCGAAACGGCATTCGGGTGGGACCTGGTCGCGGCTCTGGTGCCGGTTCAATGGCTGCCTACGCAATGGGAATCACCGATCTGGATCCCCTCGAACACGGCCTCATCTTTGAACGGTTCCTCAACCCGGACCGCGTATCCATGCCCGACTTCGACGTCGACTTCGACGAGCGTCGCCGCGGCGAGGTGATTCGCTACGTCACCGAGAAGTATGGTGACGAGCGCGTGGCGCAGATCGTGACCTACGGCACCATCAAAGCCAAACAGGCCCTCAAAGACTCATCGCGGGTGCTCGGTTTTCCCTTTGGCATGGGCGAGAAACTCACCAAGGCGATGCCGCCGGCTGTGATGGGCAAAGACATTCCACTCTCTGGGATTGTTGATCCAAATCACAAACGGTTCAATGAGGCGGCGGATTTTCGGACGATCATCGAAACGGACCCCGAGGCGAAACTGGTCTTTGACACCGCGCTGGGAATCGAAAACCTCAAGCGCCAGTGGGGTGTGCACGCGGCGGGTGTGATCATGTCGAGCGATCCGCTCATTGACATCATTCCCATCATGAAACGCGAACAAGACGGACAGATTGTCACGCAGTTCGATTATCCGGCGTGCGAGTCGCTCGGACTGATCAAAATGGACTTTTTGGGGCTGCGCAACCTGACCATTCTTGACGATGCGCTGGAGAACATTCGCACGAACCGTGGTGAAACGCTCGTGCTGGAGGATCTCGACCTGAACGACCCGTCGGCCTACGCCCTCATTTCTCGCGGCGATACGCTTGGCGTCTTTCAACTCGACGGCGGTCCGATGCGCAGCCTTCTTCGGCTCATGAAGCCGGACAACTTTGAAGACATTTCGGCCGTACTTGCCCTCTACCGCCCGGGTCCAATGGGGGCAAACTCGCACACCAACTACGCGCTGCGCAAGAACGGTCTGCAAGACATCGAACCCTTGCACCCGGAACTGGAAGACGCGCTGCGAGAGGTGCTGCACCCCACCTACGGTCTCATCGTCTACCAGGAACAGGTGATGACGATCGCCCAAAAACTCGCCGGATTCACGCTGGCGCAGGCTGACCTGTTGCGCCGGGCGATGGGCAAGAAAAAGAAAGAAGTGCTGGACGAGCAATTCGTTGGCTTCCGCGCCGGAATGCAAGCCAACGGCTACTCCGATGCGGCCACCCAGGCGCTCTGGGACGTGTTGGTGCCGTTTGCTGATTACGCGTTCAACAAAGCCCACTCCGCCGCCTACGGCGTGTTGAGCTACTGGACGGCCTACCTGAAAGCGAACTATCCTGCGGAGTTCATGGCCGCGCTGCTCACCAGTGTCGGCGACGCTAAAGACAAACTCGGCATGTACCTGGCCGAATGTCGGCGCATGGGGATCAACGTTCTCGCCCCCGATGTGAACGAATCGTTCGCCCAGTTTTCTGCGGTTGGTGAGTCTATTCGTTTCGGCCTGGGGGCTATCCGCAACGTGGGCGCGAACGTGGTGGACAGCATCCGCACCGCTCGGGAGCAAAAGGGGCGTTTCAAATCGTTCCACGATTTCCTCACCAAAGTGCCACTCACCGTGCTGAATAAGCGCACCATCGAGTCGCTTATCAAGGCGGGTGCGTTTGATTCGGTTTACCCGGTTCGGCGGGCGCTGCTGGAAATCCACGAGGATGCCGTTGACGGTGCCGCCGTGCTGAAACGTAACGAGGCACACGGCCAGGTCGATCTCTTCGGCGACCTGTTTATGGAAGATGAGTCGCTCCAGCAGCAGGTTCCCGACCGGCCGGAGTGGTCCAAGAAAGAAAAACTTGCGTTTGAGCGCGAAATGCTGGGACTGTACGTTTCTGATCACCCGCTCGCGGGACTTGAAACTGCGCTTGCGAAGCACGCAAGCACCACGGTCGCGGAAATTACCAACCCGGAAGCGCACGTTGATGGCCAAGTGGTGACCATCGCCGGTTTGGTGACCAGCATGCAGCACCGAGTCGCGAAATCAGGCAACCAGTATGGCATGCTCACGGTGGAAGATTTCACCGGAGAACTTCAGGTGCTCATGATGGGGAAAACCTATCTGGAGTTTGGCCCAATGGTGACAAACGACGCCATTGCCGTGGTGCGTGGCAAGGTCAATTCTCGCGACGATGGCAGGTCCCTGCACGCCTACGGCCTGAGTGTGCCCGATATTGCCGCCGACGAGGCGAGCGACGTCATCGTGATTCGCGTGCGGGATCAGGACGCCACCGAGCTGGTGATGCGGAACCTGCAGGATATTTGTAGTCGCCACGCCGGGCCGAGCGAGCTGCGGTTGCACCTCTACACCCCGCAGGCGATTCGCGTGTTTGAGTTGCCGCAGCGAATCGACGCGAATGCGGGTTTTTATGGCGAGGTGAAGGCGATCTTCGGCCTCGGATCGATTAGCTAGTTCGCTGAGCGGCTTCGATTAGTTCAACTGCGCAACCGGTTCGTGCACGTCGAGCGGCACCCGTGAACCGGTTGCGAGTGCGCGGGCGATTGTGGCCGTCACCTCAGCCACCCGCTCTGGGGCGTGCCGGGCACCGGGCAGGTCGTGGGTGATCGTGGCGGGTGCGCCACCACCCAACACCAGCACCCGATCCGCCAATACGGCCGCCTCCGCGAGGTCGTGGGTGACCAGGACGGTGCTGAGGGTGTGGCTGGTTTGCTGCCGCAGCATCCACTCGTGGAGTTCGCTGCGACGGATCGGGTCGAGCGCCCCGAACGGTTCGTCAAGGAGGAGCACCGCGGGTTCGGAAAGGATCGTGCGCAGCAGGGCGACGCGTTGACGCATGCCGCCGGACAGCGCCGCAGGGTACTTCGTTTCGCTGCCGTCGAGGCCGAACGCTGCAAACAGTGCGGCCGCCCTGGTGGCCGCGTGTCGTCGGGGCACCCCGGCGAGTTCGAGGCTGAGGGTGGCGTTGCGAAGTGCGTTTCGCCAGGGGAGCAGGCTGTCGTGCTGCGGCATGAGCGCCGTTGTTCTCGTGGCGGGCGTGGCGTGGTGTTCGGGGAATGTGACGGTGCCTGTGGTTGCCGGGGTGACGCCCGAGAGCGCGGCGAGGAGCGTGCTTTTGCCGACACCGCTGGAGCCCACAATGGCGATGGTTTCGCCGCGGTGCAGTGTGAACGTGATGCCGGTGAGGATCGACTGCGTGCCGCGTGTGATGGTGAGCCCCGTTGCGGTCAGTGCGGGTTTGGGCGTTTCGGTTGCGGCGGGCGTGGCGTGTGCGGCTTGCGCGGCGGCGGTCGCGGCGACCTGCGCTGCCTGTGCTGGCACTGCGGCGGGCTGGGGTGTTCGACCGGCACCGCCTGCAGGGTGCGATTCGCTGGTGGATGCGGTGGTCCGGTTTCGCGGCTGCGCCCGGTGGTGCGTGTCTGGCAGGGACCACGGTGCGAGTGTTCGTTGCAGGAGGCTGACCAGCGCGAAGCCACCAATGCTCAGCGCGGCGGTGATGCCAACCGCGGCGAGCACCAGGTCGGTGCGGAAGGAGTTTTTTTGGGCGCTCATGAAGATCCCTAACCCTGCGCGGGCGCCCGCGTATTCGGCGAAGATTGCGCCCACCACCGCATAGGTCATGCCGAGGCGTAGCGCCGTGAAGAGTCGCGGCAGCGCGTAGGGGAGCCGGAGTTTCCAGAAGGTTTGGCTGGGCGTGGCGCCCAGCGCACGAAACAGGTCGAGGGCGTGGGCGGGGGTGGCTTCAAGCCCTTCGACAATACCGATGGTGAACACAAAAAATGTCACCAGAATGACGATGAGCAGTTTCGGGGTGAGGCCGAAGCCGAACCAGAGCACAAAGAGGGGGGCGATTGCGACGAGTGGCAGCGTTTGTGACGCCACCAGCAGCGGGGTGAGTGCGCGTCGCAGCAGCGGGAGTTGCGCCATGGCACCCGCGAGCAGCGCACTGATGGCGATGGAGCAGGCGATGCCGAGCAGGGTCACGTGGAGCGTTGCGAGCGTGTTGCTGAGTAGCGCTTCCCGGGCGTTCCAGGCTTGTTGGGCAACGCGGGTGGGGCTGGGGAGCAGCGTGGGGCGCACCCCGCTGAGCTGCACCGCAATTTGCCACGTGATGAGCAGCAGGGCGGTGGCGCTGAGCGCGGGGAAGCCGCGGGAGAGTGTGCGCCGTTGGCCGTGCCGCTTAGGGCTTGCCACGGTCTGCTCTGGCGTCTGCGACGAGTGTGGTGTCAATTTGCGCATTCCAGTCTGGTTCTCGCGTGAGGGGGGTGCCCGCCTCGTCGACGAGCGCACCCTGCGCGTAGAGGAAGGAACCGAGTGCTGCCCAGCCTTGCGGGGTGATGGTTCCCACCTCGCCGCGTTCGTCGCGAAGGTAGCGTTCGGAGAGGATTCGTTGGCTGTCGATGACGAGCGATTCGTCGGGAAATAACCCGGGGTGCGCCGCGATGAGCAGTTCGGCGGCTTCGACCGGGTGGTCGGCGGTGTATTCTGCACCGCGCAGGATTGCCCGCACGGCAGCGACGGCGTCTTCGCGGTGCGTGGCGACCCAGTCGGGGTTGGCGTTGAGGACGGTGGAATAGTTTTTGGGCAGCCCGGCCTCGCCGAACGAGAATATGCGGTAGGGGGTGCCCGCTCGTTCTGCTTGCAGCCCCTGCCAGGCGATGAACGGCAGCACGGCGTCGGCTTTGCCGGTTTCTACGGCTTCGTACGCGGCGGCACCTAACTCTATGACGTCGATGGTGCCTTCGCCGCCATCTGCCCGGATGAGTTCGGTGACGAGTGCCCGTTCGATTGGTCCGCCGGTGCTGGCGAATGTTGCGCCGTCAAGGTCTTTCGGGCGGGTGATGCGGGTGTTGCTTGCCATGACGCCCAGCCCAAACGTCCAGTCTTGTTGCAGTGCCAGCACGGTTACCACGTTTGCGCCGGCGGTTTGGGCGAGGATGCTTCCGTCGTGAAAGCTGACCCCGAGCTCGGCGTTTCCTGAGTCGAGCACGGTGTCTGATCCGGCGGTGCTGTAGTCGAGGAACGTCACGTCGATGCCTTCGTCACGAAAGTAGCCGAGCGCTTCGGCGACGAACAGCGGGGTGTGGTTGGTGTTGGGCGTCCAGTCGAGTGCGATGCGCACCTGATGTTGAGCCGTCTCGCTTCCATTGGTGGATGCCGGGGTGGCGTCGCATCCGATGAGTGCGCTGCCAGCGAGCAGTGCCGCTACCAGGCTGAGCCCGGCACGGGCGCGGTTCCGCGATGCGGCGCCGGTTTGGGGGGCGTTTTGGTTGGCGCGCGCGTGGCGCTGTGTGTTGGGTTCGCGGGTGAGTAGACGCGACATAGTATGGACATCCCTTCGCCAGTATGATCTGAACAGGTTCAACGGGTGTGTTCTCAGCCGCGTTGCGGCACCCCGTGTCTCGAGTAGTTCACACTGTAGCACAGTGTGAAAGTGCGCTGTGTTTCGCCTGCTGTTTTAGCGGGCGGGCCCTTCGACGACGCTGGCGCATTCGCGGGTTTGGGGCAGTACTGAGACGGCGCCGGACAGGTCGATGAGCGCCGTGGTGCCGCTGATTGGCGGGGTGGCTTCCGCGTCGATCACGACTTCCACACCGGGTTCGCGGCCGTAGGCGCTGAAGCGAAACAGCGGGGCGGCGCTGTCGTCGCGCACCCAGTCCACCCCGTCGAGCCGCATGCATGGCAGGTCGGTGGGACCCTCAACGCCCACCCCGCAGCGCAGCAGGACGCTTGCGGGGATCCCCCAGGCGGAGGTGGCTTGCGCGTTCGTGTGCCGCTGGGGCTGATCGGCCACCAGTTCGGGGAGCCGCACGATTACTTCTGCGCAGGCCGGGTTGTTTGCGTCTGGCGCCGGTTGCATCGCCACCTCACGGGCGCAGGCGCTGGTGAGCGCGGCGGCACAGCACAGTGTGGCGGCGAACCCGAATCGAGCCAACCTGCCTGCCTTCACCCTGGGGAACATGCTCACCAAACCAGAGTACCGTGTAGGTATGACAACGCACGAACCACCCGGCACCGGTGGCTGGCACAGCGACGCCACCACGGCATCCACCACCATTGGGGATTGTGGCGAACACGACCTGCTTGCCCGCATCGTGCGCCGACTCACCGCCGCCGAGAGCGCACTGGTTGGCCCCGGCGATGATTGCGCGGTGCTGCGGCCGCTCGGCGACACCGTGATCACGAGCGACATGATGATTGAGGGCGTCGATTTTCTGCTGGAGTGGCACGACCCGTTTCGGTTGGGGTGGAAGGCGGCCGCCACCAACCTGTCAGACGTTGCCGCAATGGGGGCGCTGCCTGCCGCGTTGACCGTGTCGCTCGCTTTGCCGCCGCAGCTTTCCGTTGCGTTCGTGGAACGTTTCGCCGAGGGGCTGAGCGCGGCCTGCGCCCAGTTGGCGCCGGGTTGCGGGGTGGTTGGCGGGGACCTGTCCAGTTCGTCGGTTTTCACCATCGCGGTTTCCGCGGTCGGTAATTTGCATGGCCAACCACCGGTGTTGCGCAGCGGCGCCCAGCCGGGTGATGTGCTCGCCGTCGCGGGTGCGCTCGGGTTTGCCGGTCTCGGGCTGGCACTGTTGCGTGCGGGCGCTGCGGCGCACCCGGGTGCGGCACCTGCCCGGGTGCAGCAGCCGTGGGTGCGGGCGTTGCTGGCTGCGCAGCCGCGGGCGCTTGAGGCGCACCTGGCCCCCACCCCGCCCATTGCGCTTGGGCGGGTGGCCGCGCTCGCCGGGGCTACCGCGATGCTGGACGTTTCGGATGGCTTGAGCCTGGACGCGGCGCGCTTGGCGAGTGCGAGCGGTGTGGGGCTTGCGTTCTCGTCGGAGCTGCTGGTCGCTGCCGGTTCCATGGGGGTGGATGCCGTGGCGGGCACCCAGCCAACGCCCGGCACCGAGCCTGAGCGCGTCCCGGACGTTCGCATGATGCTGGTCGGCGGTGAGGATCACGCGCTGCTCGCGACATTCCCCCCGGGCTGCGTGCCGGATGGATTTGCGCCGATCGGGTCGGTTGTGGAGCCCGGGGGCGCGTTGGTGACACTTGATGGGGTCGCGGTTGCTGCCACCGGTTGGGATTCGGTGCGGGCGGTGTGAGCGGTGTGCTGGGCTGCGGACAGGGCAACCCACAGTTCGGCCCGGGTGCCGAAATCGCTCAGGTCACGCTGGAGCGCCTGCTCACACAGCCGCAATCGGGCGGTGAGCGTGTGCCGGTGGATGCCGAGCGCGGCGGCGGCGGGGGCGTTGGCACAGTTCTGCGCAAGCCACACCTGCAACGTGTGTCGCAACGATGGCTCGTGCTCGCCCGCAGTGTCCAGCCGGTCGAGCAGGGTTGCGCTCAGCGCCGACAGGAGCGAATCGTTGAGTGTTGACCAGAGTGGGGCGGTGTGCAGCGACGCAAACGAAACCTCCGCCACGCCTCGGCTGCGTGCGAGGGCGGCGCAGTGAGTCGCCTGGATATGCAGCGTGGCGAGGTCGTGCAGTGTTCCGGGCAACGAATAGCCGGTGGCCGCGCCGTGCGCTGCGGTGAACCGCAGCGCCGCGCTGAGACGTTCCGCGCCGATAACCGCCACCCGCAGGTCGTCGCTTCGCGCGGCAATTACGCCCGAATCTGGTAATTCTGGCGCGTCCTCAGCATGCCACGCGAGCACGTGCAGCGGTTCCTCCGGGAGCGCCCCCCACAGGTGCAGTGCAACCTCGTGCGCGGCGTCTCGCCGCGGGTGGGTGCCAGCTGAGGCATCGACCGGGGTGGGGTCCACGAGCAGGCGGTAGACGGCATCCCGCACTGGAGCGCTGGACTGCGCCGAGTGGTGTTCGTGTTCCAGGGCGAGGCTGGCGAGCGCCACCACGTTGCGCACGAGTCCCGCCTCGGCAGCGTCCGGGGCGTGCGGCGTGCAGAGTGCAAGCACGCCGCGGAGGTGGCCGCTGGAGCCGAGCGTGTGCAGCGAGAGGTGCTGGTTGCGGTGGCTGGCGCTCACGCTTGATCGGGTGCCCGTTGCGAGCAGGGGGGTGAGGTGTCTGGCAACGGTGGCCGCAAGTGTGGGTCCGGGCGGCGCGGTGTATTCGCTGAGGCCCCCGCCCGCGTCGTAGAGCGCCACCCAGGCGCCAAGCTGGTGTCCGAGCTCGCCGAGGGTGGCTGCGAGTCCGTTGGGTTTGAGGGCCGCGAGGCTCACCGCGCGACCCGCCCGGAGCGCCCACGTGTCGCGGGCGTGGGCGAGGCGGTCTATTTGTGCCCCGGCTTGGCGGATGATGGCCAGAAATGGGGTGCTGTAGGGCACCTCGAACAGGGGGAGTTCCGCGCGTTCGCAGGCTTGCACGAGCAGTTCCGGCGTGCCGTGTCGTGCGATTTCGGTGCCGAAACCGAGTGAGCGGATTCCGGCGTTGCGCAGGCGCGCAACGTAGGGTTCGTAGGTGTCGGGGTGTTGGGGGGCACCGTTGAATTGGGTGCCGGTGGTGAGCAGCACGGTTCCGTCGGTGAGGAAGGGGGTGGGGTCGGCGAGGTCTGAGCTGTAGACCCACTGGATGGGGGCGTCAATGGCGGGATGCTCGGGGCTGAGCAGTCGCAACCGGTGCGGCTGGTGGCGGAGCAGGGTTCTGGTCGACACGGGCATCCCCCCATCGTATCGACACTGTGTCGAATATTCATCGTATTTTCGACAGAACGTCCAAACGGACTGGGCTGCGCGCGCAATAGCATGGGAATCTGACCGCAAAACCACCCCAACACACTGCGAAGGAGCACCCATGAACACCACCCCCGCCGGCGGCCCCACACTCAGCCAGCGCCGCAACCTCGTCACCGCCATTCCCGGCCCCGCATCGACGGCCCTGTTGGAGCGCAAAACCCGCGCCGTTGCGAGCGGTGTTGGAGTGATGCTGCCCGTGTTCACCGTCGCGGCCGGCGGCGGCATTCTGCTCGACGCAGACGGCAACAGCCTCATCGATTTGGGTTCCGGCATCGCCGTGACCGGTGTGGGCAACGCGGCGCCCCGCGTCGTCGCGGCGAGATCCGGGGCCCCGGCCCCCGCACGGGAGGGCGGTGGAGGGCCAGGCCCTCCACGCCTGCCTCGTGGTGTGAAAGCCTAGCGCGCGG
>CAYTSH010000033.1:0-15071 GCA_964440395.1 uncultured Microbacteriaceae bacterium | reverse complement strand
CACGTTCACGTTCACCCTCGAACACTTCGATGTGACGCTGAGGGTGCAGCTCACCGGAACAAGCGGGGATAACCTTGGTGGTGATCTGGTGAACATTGAGTATCACATTGCGCAATATAATATTCACGACAAGATTACTCAGGGCGACATGATGTTCTCGGCGTTTCGTTCACTGTTGCGGCATGCTCACGAGATGAAGTTTGTGTATGTTCCGACGTATGTTCGCAAACAGCTCTGCGCGGCACGACTGCTGGCGATTCAGAACGGCACCGCGCGGGTTCTGTTTGATCGGCAACTCGCAGCAGCGCAGCGCCCAGCCGGCGCTATGGAGACGTTTCTAGTTCCGTTGCCGCTGGCGGGTTCGTTCTCCGGGGCGCACGAGATCGGCTGTGGTTGCCGTCGCTGTGCGCACATGATCCGGGCAGAATATTCAGATTTGCGGCTGTCATGAACGCTCAGGACAAAACCGAGCTGTTGTGCCGACTCCATCAGGTGCTTTCTCATGATTTTGGGGACACTTGTTCGGTGAGGTATTAAGCGCATGGGTTTCATTCTTGGGACTCAGAAGTTGTGCTTCGGCCCTTGCGCCGGGAGTGCAAGATGTGCTGGTGAGCGCAACAAAGGCAATCCGAGTGCAGATGAAAATTAAAGTCATCGAATTATTCGAAAATTGATTTCCCCGTTTGAATGGGATGCCCATGCGCCAACAGGGACTATTTGCAGGCGCGCCGAAACAATCCAACAACAGCTGTTGGAGCAGTATGGTGATGTGGCTACGTTCTACTCATATTATTCGCCGACGTACCGGGCAACGTGTATCCAAGTCATTCCAAATGTGCCTGACGCGATTATGGATGGCTTGTCCGCGGGCTTCCCGTAGCGCGCAGTGTCCACGGTTTGTGGTGTTTTCGTTGCAGTGCCGGGTGTTCAATCCAGTGCCATGACGCCCACGCCAACAGGAGGGAGAGTATGAGCGTGAGGGTGATAGCGAAAATTATCTTGTCGTTGCCAACAAGCTGAATGATTATCTGTTGCACCACAAAACTCCACAAATATACCCCGTAGGAAAGATCACCAAAACGCGCTGCGTGCACGAGCACAGGCGTGCGCATGCGACCGACGAGTATCGCCAACGGTGGCACACACAACCAAGCCCACAGTTGCGCGAATTCTGGTAGCAGCGCCCAACACAGCGCCCAACCACCAACCACGCCACCGGCACACGTGAGGCCAGTGCGACCGGTAAAGCTGCTTTTGAACGCGCTGAAGAAACAGCCCGCGGCAAAGAAGCACACCACAATGGCCGCGTCAGAACCGCCCTTCGGCAGTGCTGTGAATGCTGAAACGCTTGCAACGGCGATGAACGCACACACAAATACGCCCTGCCGGTAACGGCCAGCACCGCGAGACAGCAGCACAACCCCGAGGTAGCAGCACCACTCAACCCCGAGCGACCAGAGCGAACCGTTTACCGTGCTCACTCGAAGCGCGTCGTGCACGCTGGTGTCGAACACGCCCGGAAGCTCATACATTGCCATCAGTGCGGCTGTGGAACCAAGGTAGGCATACGTGTCAATGGATGCCACATAGGTTCGCACGTTCGTCGTGAGCAGCGGTCCGAGCACCAGGGTGACAACCAGCAGGTTCACCCACAGGGCGGGGAATAATCGGAGCGAGCGGTGCCACAGGTATTTCGCAACAACAGGCGTGCGATCCCAGCTTTGCACGATCATGAAGCCACTGATTGAAAAAAATATGGCAAGGCCAAGATCTTCAACTCGCACCCCGAACACGCTGG
This sequence comes from uncultured Microbacteriaceae bacterium, assembly GCA_964440395.1. Classification (GTDB taxonomy): domain Bacteria; phylum Actinomycetota; class Actinomycetes; order Actinomycetales; family Microbacteriaceae; genus CAYTSH01. The sequence continues at coordinate 13,273 of CAYTSH010000033.1, read as the reverse complement.
GGTGCATCGTTCCGCCATGCAACGAAACACCGTGCCCAACAACAACAAGAACCGCTGCGGTTATTCGCAATGCGTCAAAATTGTCCGCAGCCCGGGGGTGTAAACCCGGGCGAGGTGCCGCGGCTGTGCCGGTCATTGCGACGCTTGAGCTAACAACACGTGTCCGAGACGAACGGCTTTCGTTCGTAAAACCAGACTACGATTCTCATGTTGTGCTCCCCAAAATCTGTGCTGCTCGCCGGAGATTCCCTTCTACGGCTTCACGAATATCGATCAATTCGCTCATGTGTCGCCTGAGATTGCGAATGTTGTGCAATGCTAACACCTCAAACATTGCCCGTTTCCGGTTGGGGCGGCGAGTCTGACAACACGCCCGTGACAACGTTGTCGAACCGTTCAGCCGAGTGCATCGCCCGGCGATAGGCTGCGGGGGCGAGCCCACTGAATCGTTTAAACCTGGTTGAAAAGTATTGTGTGGTGTCAAACCCGCACTGAGCCGCAACATCGCTGATGCTCAGCACCGTTTCGCGGAGTAATTTCGCAGCCAGGGTGAGCCGCCGATAGTTCAGATATTCCATGGGCGACAGATTTTTCAGTTCCTTGCAGTGTGCGGCAAACTGTGTGCGCCCCATCGCGCAGGCGCGCGCCATTTTTTCAAGCGTCCACCTTCGGTCCAGCCGATGCTCCAAATCCTCCAAAAACAGTGCCACATTTCGTCGCGGGGCGGTGAGGCTCTCGTCGAGCGCAATGTGGTGCGATTCGAGTGTGCGCAACAGTTCGAGCAGCATCGCGGAAACCACAATTCGCATTTCCGACTCGGAGGCACACTCCCGTTGCCGCACCAACTCGGCAATGCGCTCAAAAGCCCAACCAAACTCCTCATTCGCCTGCCACACCGCGTGCTCGTTGTGTTGCAACAATTCGGTCAACCGATCCCGATCCCGGTCCGTGAGCGCCACCCAGTCCGGCCAACGCCACACCTGATTGGGGCGCCGAACCCCAACATCCACAATAATCCAGTGCAATTCGGAGGCCGACACATTTGGGTCCCCCACCCGGTGCTGCTGCCACGGTCGGGTCACGGTGAGCTGCCCGGCCTGCAACTGCCATTCCTGTTCCGCGACGGCGAACGTGAGTCCGCCCTTGGCCAGGTAGGTGATTTCGATACCCTCGTTGCGGTGCCAGTCGAGCCCCCAGGTTTGCGGAACCACGGCATCCCAGTACCCCATGGTGCACACCCCAGCCAGGGCATCCTCAATAAATGGATGCCCTGGGTAGCTGGCACGTGCGAACGCTTCCAGCTTCACAGCACCTCGCGCCGCCGCCTCGGCGAGCGGCTCGCACGTGTCGGCGAAGAGCGTGTCCGTTTCGGTTTCAAACTCGGCCGCGTGTTGCATACTGCGCACGGACCGGAGGGAATCGTGCGGGGGCAGTTTCGCCCCGGAAAGGTGGGGGTGCATCTGTGCTCCAACTTCGTTGTCGGGTGCCCGGAGGCTTGTGCAGGATTTACCGCCGTCAGTTTCTGAACAGCGTGGGTCTCCTCATTTTAGGGTGTGATGTGGTGTGATCGAGTACCGGGCAACGCAGCCCGGGCGTCACACTCAATGAGGAGAATCATGGCACAGTTTCGTATTGCCGTAAACATGGAATTCGTTCGCAGCGCGGATCTTGATTTCACCGCCGGGGTGAAGGTCGCCGCCGACCTTGGCTACCGGTGGGTGGAGCCGATGGTGCACACCGGGTATGAACTGCTGAGCGAAGTGGGGTACTTTCATTCCTTCTCGATGGAGGAAGACCCGTTGCTGATGAAACAGATTTGTGCTGCTGCGGGCGTGGGGGTATCGTCACTCTCCGCGCACAGCCCACTCATGAAACCTGAGGCAGCCATCCCCCGACTCACCCGGGCGGCGGTGCTGGCAAACCTGGTGGGCACCAAGTTTTTGAACTCAGACGAAATGCTCAAACCCGACTGGATGGACGATGAGGTGGCGCACGACGTGATGCGTTACACCCTCACCCGGGTTGAGCAGGTTGCCAGGCGTCACCAAGTGTTTCTCGGTATCGAACCGCACGGCACCTACACCAAAACGAGCGAAGGGTTGCTGCGCATTGTGAATTTGGTGCCTTCGCCCTGGATTGGTGTGAACTGGGATACCGGCAACGCCTACCTTGCCGGCATTGAAGACCCGTATGAGGGCATGGCTCGCGTCGCCGACCGTATCGTGCACGTGCACGCGAAAGATATCAGCTTCGCACAGTCTGAACGTGACCGCGGCAACGTGACGGGAACTCCCGTTGGGTGCGCCTGCGGTGAGGGGGTGGTGGATTGGGATCGTGTGATTGCGTTGCTTGAACCTCTGGATCGTGAGATCACCCTCTCCGTGGAGTGCGGCACCATCGAGCAGGCTGAAAGCAGTCTCAGGTTTCTTGAAAACATCCTGCGAAACCGCGCGGCCACCCGGCTGTGAACCCCGCTAAGGCACAACGACCTGCTCGACGAAAGGACACCACCATGCCCACCAATCAGCCCAGCAACACCAGCAACATGCACCCACCACTGCGCATCGCCGTCATCGGCCTGGGCGCCATTTCGCGCAACCACCTCACAAGCCTGCACGCACTATCCGATCGGTTCACCCTCACCGCGGTGTGTGATTCGAACGCTGCCGCCGTCGCACGCACCGTCACGGACTACCCGAACGCGCGAGGGTTTGCCACTGTGGCCGACCTGATCGATTCGGGATGCTGTGATGCGGCCGTGATCGGAACGCCACATTTCCTGCATGCAGAGCAGGCCGCCGCGCTCGCCGCCGCCGGTATTTCGGTGCTGGTGGAGAAACCTTTGGCGGTTTCAACCGCACAGTTGCGTGAGCTGGATGCGGTGGCTGAGCGCACAGGAGCGTTGGTGATTGCGGGGCAAACCCGACGGTTTGAGGCTGACATGATTGCCGCCCGGGAACTGATGCAGCGACCAGATTCACCGATCGGCGCCCTGCGCAGTTTTGACGTGCAGAGTTTGCAGGATTTGGAAGCGTACACGGTTTCGATGGGGCCGCGCCACTGGCTGATGGATGCCAAACTTGCCGGTGGCGGCGTGACCATCTCAAATGCGGTGCACCAGATTGACGCGATTCGGTTTTTGACGGGGGCGGACTTCACTACGGTGTGTGCGTTCGCCAGGTACGACGAACCGTTCATTCACGGCGCTGAGTCGCAACTTTCCGCAGTACTTGCGCTGTCGAACGGTGCCACCGGCACATTGCAAGCCTCCTACACTGCCCGAAAAATTCCGTTCTCTGAAGCGATGACGTTGGTGGGTGAACGGGGCAGCATCACCCAGCACGCCAACGCGTTGGGTGACTATCGCGGACCGGTGAGTTTCGCCAGCACCAACGGGGTGCCTGCAGCCACATTCGCTGATCAGCTTGCGGGGTGGCAGCCGGTTCCGGCTGTTGCTGGCATCGACCCGGCGGAATCCAACTTTGTGGGGCAACTGCGGTGCTTCGCCGACTCGGTCAGCGGCGTCGCTGAACCACAAAACACCGTGCGGCACAACTTCAACACCATCGCGTGTATCGAGGCGCTCATGCGAAGCGCCCGGACACGCGAAACGGTTGCGGTGGAGTCATGGTAACGCCCGTAACGCCCGTAACGGCAGTGCTCGACGATGACGGAGCCAGTGTGCTGGTGAGCGCGGGCGGGGTGCTCGTGGGGCGTTACGTGCTCAACGACCCCTTCAAGCCCTACCTGCACCCGTTGCGCACACCACACGGGCACACCGTGAGCCTCGCCATGCCGCACGATCATCTTCACCATAAGGGTCTGATGTATGGCTTCACCACCGACCTGGCAAACTTTTGGGAGGAGACCCCGAACGCTCAGGTCGCCGAGGTGGGGGCGCAACGCACCGTGCACGTCGACGTTCGCACCACACCGGAAGCCGCGGTCATTACCCAACACCTCGAATGGCGTCGAGTGAGCGATAACCTGCTCGTGTTCACCGAAACGAGGCGTATTCGTTGCGAACACCCCCAAGACGCTGCACTGCGCTGGTCTTGGGACACCGACCTGGTTGCGGCGGTGCCCGTAACACTCCTCACCAGCCAGTGGTCACCCCGCTCAGCACGCGGGCAACTGGTGAACTACCAAGGCCTGGGAATGCGGTTCGCGCGTTCCTGGAACGGCGTGAGCGCGGCATCCACCATTGTTATTGATGGCGTGCCATGCACTAGCGAGGAGGCGCTCGGATCCACCGCGACGCACGTGCAACTCACCGACGCGCTCGACGGTGAAGCCACACCAACCCTCGCCACGGTGGGTTTCACGCAGGCAGGCAGCCGGCACGCCTACTTCGTCATGCAGCAACCGTTCAGCTATCTGGCGGTTGGCCCCTCGAACGCCGCGCCCGTGACGCTCAGGCCGGGCGATTGCGTCGCCGACCGGTACATCGTCACGGTGGCCGACGGTGCCTAGCGCCCATGTGCACCCAACCACAGCCACCACTTCCACCACATCAGCCAAACACGACACAAGGAGAGCCAACCATGCGCGTTCCAAAACCAACCCCTGCCCGCAGCGGGCAACGCACCCCCTCAGCAGCTCTGCCCGGCAGCGCTGCCCAAGTTGCCAGCCACAGCCCAACGCCCCACCGCCCGCTCTGGCGCGCCCTCAGCCTCAGCCTCGGACTGACGCTCAGCCTCAGCCTCGTCGGTTGCGACACCGACACCGCTGGGAGTGCGTCCGGTGGTGAAGTAATTTATGCCACCTCGGTTGCGGGCGAAGATTTTGCCCAATCCGGTGAAGGCCAAGTGATTGAGGCGTTTCGGAAAGCACACCCAGACATTAAGGTCACGGTTGAACAAACCCCGCTTGGTGAATACAACACCAAGCTCATCACCCAGTTTCGCAGCGGCAAAGGGCCGGACATTGGGCGGGTGAACCACACCGACATTCAAACATTCGCCGCGGGCGGGTTTCTTCGCCCCCTCGAATCGGCCATCAGCAGCCAAAACATTGACATCGACACACTCATCCCGGGACTGGTAGACGTTGGCGTTGTCGATGGCACCCAGGTTACGCTGCCGCTGGGCACCGACGCTCGGGTGCTCTACTACAGCCCCAAATTGCTTGCAGAAAAAGGCGTCACCGAACCGCCGCGCACGTGGGATCAATTATTGGATGCCGTGGGCAAGTTCTCCGACGCCCAAACAACCGGCGTGTACGGCTACGGGTTCCCAACCGATAACGACTATTCGCTGTCCTACGAAGCCATTGGCCCCTACCTGAAAGCCGCAGGGGGCGAACTGGTGAGCAGCGACACGCCACCGCAAGCGATCGCCGCAACCAGTGAGGGTGCCATCGCCGCGGTCCAACTGCTCCAAGACATTGTCAACACGGGTGCGGTGCCGGCAGGGGTGGGAAATACGAGTGGCGACACCATTGGGCAGCTGATGTCGCAGGGCAAACTTGCGATGATGCTGGGCGGTCCCTGGTCGAAAAGCTCACTGGTGAACAACAACCCAGACCTGGTTTACGGCACCGACTATGCCACCGCCGCAGTGCCAACCCCAACCGCGGGGGAGCCCTCAGGCTCAGCGGCAGGCGGGTGGCAGATCGGGCTGTTCGCCAAAGGAACACACGACCCCGCCGCTGCCGAACAGCTGCTTGCCTTCATGATGGAGAAAGACAACCTGGTGCTGCTCAACAAAAATGAGGCATTCCCGCCCCTCAAAGATGGTCTCTCGTTGGAGCCGTGGGCGAGCGACCCATTCTTCGAAGCATTCAACGAGGTATTGCCGCGAGCGGGACTACCCATCGCCCCGGTGCCGCAACTCGCCGAAGTTTCCGCAGTGTTTGAGCGGAGCATCGAACCGGTGCTGGTTGACCCAACGAAATCGGTGAAACAAGCGCTCGCCGAGTTCGACAAGCGGATCAACACCGAGGTGCTGCGATGACAACGTCGCTCCAACCAGCCGGGTACCGCGGGGTGCGCATCAAGCGCCCCGCGGCCTGGCCGTTTGCACTCCCCGCAATGGTTGCACTGGTTATTGTGCTGCTTGTGCCGCTCGGATACAACCTGTGGATCAGCGTTCACGTGGACCGGATTAGTGCCGCCGACGGCACCTTCGTCGGACTCGAAAACTACATTCGGGTCATACAAAACGGCACCCTCGCCGCCACCCTCGGACGAACAATGCAGTTCACCGTTGGTTCGATCCTGCTCCAAAGTGTGCTCGGATTCTCCTGCGCGTTGGCACTCGAAAAGTTTCCGCGAGCCAGCCAGCTCATCCGCCCAGTGCTGCTCGTGCCGTGGGTGATTCCCGGTGTCGCGGTCGCGGCAATCTGGATGGCCATCTTCAACCCGCTGACGGGACTGGCCAACCGCATCCTGACCATGGTTGGCATGGCACCCATTGAATGGCTGGGCAATCCCGCCTACGCGATGTGGTGTTTGATCCTGGTGAACACGTGGAAGTCTGCGCCCTACTGGATTCTGATGCTGTCCGCGGGGTTAACCAGTGTGCCGAAAGAAACCCGGGAAGCCGCCACAATTGACGGTGCGAGGTATCTTCAGGTGCTGTGGCACGTCATTCTCCCCGGACTGCGCCCCGTCCTGATCACCACGACACTCCTTGCGTTCATTTGGACGTTCAACTATTACGACCTTGCCTACCTGCTCACCAAAGGTGGACCCGACGGGGCAACCACCACGTTGTCGTTTGCGATTTGGGAATCCGCACTGAAATACAACCGGTTCGACGAAGGGGCCGCGATTTCGGTGCTCTCCATCGCGCTCACCGGAATCGCGATTGTCGCGTATTTCGTTACCCTCAAGCGGAAGGAAACCTCATGAGTATCGACCTGCCCTACCGGGTGGCTCGCCCGAATCGCCGCAGTGTTGCGGCGAGGGTTCGTCGGTTCCCGCACGTCGCGGCGATCGTGCTCACGTTTGCCTGCATCGGTGCGCTCATCCCGCCCTACTGGATGCTGACGATTTCGGTGAAAACGTCCCGCGAAATCGGTACGTTGCCGGTGACCCTGTGGCCCGAAACGTTCAGCCTGGAACAGTTCGCGAAAGTGGCGGAAATTGGCTCCATGACTCAAGCAATGCTCAACTCGTTGCTCATCGCGGCAGCCACCACCCTTGCTGTTGTGCTGGTGGGTTCGCTCACCTCGTTTGCGCTCGTGCAACTTAAATTTCGGGGAGGGCCGCACCTGCTTGCGATGAGTCTCATTACTCAACTGCTGCCCCAGGCTGCAAGCCTGGTGCCAATATTCATGATCTGGTCGGCGCTCGGCCTCATCAACCATCTGCCCGGTATCGTGTTGGCATATGTTGCCTTCCAGTTGCCGGTGGCGGTGTGGATCATTCGCGGGCATTTCGCTTCTATCCCTGCCGAAATTATTGAGGCAGCTGCGGTTGACGGGGCCAAACCCCTGCGAGTGCTGCTGCAAATCGTGATGCCGATGGCGGCACCAGGGGTGGCAGCCGTGGCGATATGGTGCATTATCGGTTGTTGGAGCGAACTGCTCTTTGCGTTAATCTTGTTCAACCAGCCCGGTGGCACAGTCTCCATCGCACTTTCGTCACTACTGGGGGAGCACAGCACCGACAACGGGGTGGTGATGGCCGGCGCTACGCTCGCGACAATACCGCCGCTGGTGTTGTTCTTCGTGCTGCAAAAGTACTTTCAGAGTGGCCTCTCGGGTGCGGTGAAAGGCTAACAATGCTCGCCAACGTGCTCCGGGTGCCGGGTGCCGGGTGCGTCTCAGTTTGGGGCGCGCTGTTTCCCGGCCACGGCATCCACTGATAGGCTAATGGAGTCGTGACTGGCGTGTAGATGGCAACCATCGGGGAGCGACACAGTTCATGTTTGGCCGCTCGCCTGGGCCGGGGAAACCGGGGTGCAGTTGCGCCACGGGGAACCAGCAGTTCACGAACCGCGAGACGCTTCGCTGCTCGCAGCTACCTGCAAGGAGAACACCATGACCGAACACCTTCCGTCGAGTTTCACCCAGCCGCTCAGCCAGGTCGACCCCGAGATTGCCGCAGTCCTGCAGCAAGAACTCGGCCGCCAGCGCGACTACCTCGAAATGATCGCGAGCGAAAACTTCGTGCCGCGTGCCATTCTTGAAGCGCAAGGCTCAGTACTCACCAACAAATACGCCGAAGGGTACCCCGGGCGTCGATACTACGGCGGGTGCGAATATGTTGACGTCGCCGAAACCCTCGCGATCAGCCGCGCAAAAGAACTCTTCGGCGCGGAACACGCCAACGTGCAACCACACGCCGGTGCGCAAGCAAACGCCGCCGCACTCTACGCCCTGGCAAACGTCGGAGACACACTCCTCGGGCTGGAACTGGCGCACGGCGGGCACCTCACCCACGGCATGAAACTCAACTTTTCCGGGCGCAACTACGTGCCCGCAGCCTACGGGGTTGACCCCGAAACGCACCTGATCAACATGGACGTGGTGCGCGAACAAGCCCTGGCACACCGCCCGCAGGTCATCATCGCCGGCTGGTCGGCATACCCGCGGCAGTTGGACTTTGCTGCGTTCCGTGCAATCGCCGACGAAGTCGGGGCGAAACTGTGGGTTGACATGGCACACTTCGCGGGTCTTGTTGCCGCCGGGCTGCACCCATCACCGGTGCCCTACGCAGACGTGGTGACCTCAACCGTGCACAAAACCCTCGCCGGGCCGCGATCCGGGGTCATCCTCAGCAAAGCCGAATATCAGAAAAAAATTGACTCGGCCGTGTTCCCCGGGCAGCAAGGCGGGCCGCTCATGCACGTGATTGCGGCGAAAGCAACCGCGTTCAAACTCGCCGGCACCCAAGAGTTTCGTGACCGCCAAGAACGCACCATCCGCGGCGCCCAAATCATCGCCGAACGCCTCACCGCCCCCGACCTGAGTGCGGCAGGCGTTTCAGTGCTCACCGGTGGCACCGACGTGCACCTGGTGCTCGTCGACCTGCGGCACTCCACACTTGACGGCAAACAAGCAGAAGACCTCCTCCACCAGGTGGGCATCACCGTCAACCGAAACTCGGTGCCCTTCGACCCGCGCCCACCAATGACCACCTCCGGCCTGCGCATCGGCACCCCGGCGCTTGCCACCCGTGGCTTCGGCGACACCGAATTCACTGAGGTTGCCGAAATCATCGCCGCAGTCCTGAAACCCGGTGCCGACATTGACGCGCTGCGGCAACGCACCCGGGTCTTGGCCGAACAGTTCAGCCTCTACCCAGACCTGGAGCAGTGGTAACCGATGGTCGCCAACACGCTTGACGGTCTCGCCGCGGCCGCCGCGGTAAAAACAAACCTCCGCCAACGGGTTGCGGTCCTCGCCCAGTCCGGGCACACGCCCGGGCTGGCAACCGTGCTCGTGGGCAGCGACCCCGGGTCGCAATGGTACGTCGCTGGAAAGCACCGAGACTGCGCCGAGGTGGGTATCGCATCCATTCGTCGAGAACTGCCCGAAACGGCCACCCAGCAAGACGTGTTTGACGTGATCGACGAACTCAACGCCGACCCCGCCTGCACCGGCTACATTGTGCAACTCCCGCTGCCGGCACACATCGACACCAACGCCGTGCTGGAACGCATCGACCCGGAAAAAGACGCCGACGGGCTACACCCCACCAACCTGGGGCGGCTCGTGCTCAACGTCAACGACGCCATCACCTCCGCGCTGCCCTGCACGCCGCGCGGAGTGATCGAACTCGTTGAACACCACGGGCTCAGCTGGGCCGGAAAACACGTCGTCGTCGTTGGTCGCGGCGTGACCGTCGGACGATCCATCGGCCCGCTCCTCACCCGCCGCGAATCCAACGCCACCGTCACCCTCACCCACACGGGAACCGTGAACCTCGCCGAACACCTCAAACGCGCAGACATTATCGTCGCCGCCGCCGGCGTTGCCGGGCTGGTGCGCCCCGAACACGTGCAGCCCGGCGCCATCGTGCTCGACGTGGGTGTGTCGCGGGTGACCGACCCGGCAACCGGCACCTCGAAAGTCGTGGGCGACGTTCACCCCGACGTGCGCGACGTTGCCGGTTGGCTCTCACCCAACCCGGGCGGCGTCGGACCCATGACCCGGGCGCTGCTGCTCAAAAACGTGGTGGAACGCGCCGAGCGGCTGCACCGCGGCGAATAGTTACCCCGCCGCACACTCCGCGCCGGCAACCCACACCCGGGTCACCCGCAACGCATCGTCCAACAGCACCGCGTCGGCCGGGAACCCCGCATCGAGGTGACCGAAACGCCCAGCCAGCCCCAGGGCTCGCGCGGGCGTTTCGGTGAGCGCTTGCACGGCATCCACCAATGGAACCCCGCGGCAACCGTTACCCGCAGCGCCTCATCCAGGGTCAGTGTGGAACCGGCAATGCTCCCGCCGGCCACCAGCCGGGCCACGCCGTCATCCACCCGAACCGCAAGTTCACCCAGCTGATACTCCCCGTCGCCCACACCCGCAGCAGCCATCGCGTCCGTAACCAGCGTCACCCGGCCGGGGGCTTGCGCGAACAGCAGCGCGATCAGCTCGGGGCGCACGTGCACCCCGTCAGCGATCACCTCCAACACCACCCGGTCGTCGCCCAGCGCCGCCATGACCGGCCCGGGCGCTCGATGGTGGATGCCGTTCATGCCGTTAAACGCGTGCGTCAAAATCCCAGCCCCCTCAGCAAACGCGGCCTGTGCCTGCTCGAATGTGGCGTTGGTGTGGCCGACCGCGACCGCCACGCCGGCAGCACGCAGGGTGCCGATCGCAGCCTTGCCGCCGGTGAGTTCGGGGGCTAACGTGACCTGCCTGAGCGAACCCGCCGCGGCGGTGAGGAGATCGCGCAGTGCCGACTCGGTTGCGGGGCGCAGGAGCGCTTCGCTGTGCGCGCCTTTGTGGCTGGGGTTGAGGAACGGCCCCTCCAGGTGGATGCCCAGCACGCTGGGGTCGCCCGCGGCGTAGGCGGCGATGTCGCGGCAACGCGCGGCAATATCGTCGATGGGGTTGGTGACCAGTGACACGATGAGCCGTGTGGTTCCGTGGCGGCGGTGCAGGTCGCGCACCGCCGGGATGGTGTGTGCCCCGTCATCAAAGTTGTGCCCGGCACCGCCGTGGACGTGCATGTCGATGAAGCCGGGGGTGAGGTGCGCGCCGGCGGCGTCGTGGATGCGCGTTGCGGGGTGTGCGTGCTCTCGCCAGCTGTCGCCCGTGCCGGTGTGGCTCACGCAGCCACCGCTGAACGCCACCCAGGCGTTTGGGGTGCTGGTGCCGTGGTCGTGCAGGGTTGCTGCGTGGATGATGGTGTCGACGGGTGCGTGTGCGTGCGGCGTGGTCACGGGGTTCCTTCTGCTGGGTGAGTGGGTGTGGTGGGTGTGCTGGGTGTGCTGGGTGTGCTGGGTGTGTTGGTGTGGGCGGTTTATGCGATGCGCTTCACGGTAACTTCGGCGAGCAGCGCCCGCCAACTGGGGTGCAGTTCGCCGGCGAGGGGGCTGAGTACCGCTGCTGCGGACCAGGCGATCGCGGTGCGCAGCGTGTGCGGCCAGTGGGCGTCGCGCGCGTCGCCCGTGGCCGCTGTGCGAGCCTCGGCGATGCCCACGGTAGCGGCGGCGACGGCGGCATCTCCCGCGCCGGTGGGGTTTCCCTGCAGCGTCCGGCCGAGCCCTGCCCGCCAGGCGCCGTGCCGGGTGTGGCATTCCATGCCGGCTTCGCCGAGTGATACCAGCACCGCCCCGGCCCCTTCCGCAATGAGCTGCTGTGCCCCTGCCGCGGGGTCGGCCAGTCCGGTGGCTTCGGCGAGTTCGTCACCGTTTGGTTTGAGGAGGTCCGCCCCGGCTCTCGCCGCGGTGCGCAGCGCAGGTCCGGCGACGTCAATAACGGTGGGGATGCCCGCCGCGCGCGCCGCCGTCACGAGCGTTTCGTAGAACCCGGCTGGTGCTTGCGGGGGCAGGCTGCCGGCGATGACGAGTGAGTCAGCCCGGGGGAGTTCGTGTGTGGTGGCGCGCAGGATGTTGTTCCAGTCTGCCGCGGTGAGTGCGCTGCCGGTTTCGTTGAGCACGGTGGTGGTGTTGCTGTGTTGCTCATAGATGGCAATGGATTTGCGGGTGTCCGCGGTGACGGGCACAGCGAGCAGCGGTAGCGTGTTGGCGCGAATGTTTGCGGCGAATTGTTCGCCACCGTGTCCACCGAGTGGCGCGATGGCGAGGGTTGGGTGGCCTTGTTGGTGCAGCACCCGGCTGACGTTTATTCCTTTCCCACCGGCGCGAACGGCGGCGGGGGCTGCCCGGTTGCTGCGCCCGCGGTTGAGGTGCGCCAACTGGTAGGTGTGATCGAGCGCCGGGTTGGGGGTGAGGGTGAGGATCATGCGCTGATTCCGCGCGCGGCGAGGGCCGCGCCGATGAGTCCCGCGTTGGGGCCGAGGGTGGCGGTGTGGAGGGCGGGGATGCGGCTCATGTGTCCGCCGGCGCGCAGCGCCGCCTGGATGGGGTCGATCAGGTGGTTTCCAGCCCCCGACAGTCCGCCCCCAATAATCACGAGTTCCGGGGCTGTGACCGCGACCGTGTTGCTGATGCTGTGCGCGAGCGCGTCTGCCGCGTCGAGCCAGGCGGCTGTGGCGGTGGTGTCGCCGGCGAGCATGCGTTGCAGTACGTCTTTTGCGCCGTGCACGTGCCCGCGCTGGTGGGGGGCGTGGGCGAGGTAACGTTCCGTGATTGCGCGCGCTGAGGCGATGTCCTCCATGAGTGGATGCCCGGGTGGCGTTCCGAGCCTGGGTGCGGTTCCGAGGGGTGCGTGTCCAATCTCACCGGCATCCACACCCGTATCGACCCCTGGGCGCAGCAGCCTGCCGGCAATGATGCTGGTGGCGGCGATGCCGGTGCCGATGACGATGATGTGCGTGTTGTTGCTGCGCCGACCGCCGAGTTCGTGTTCTGCCCTGGCTGCACTGGTGACGTCGTGCCGGTAGGCGACGGGAATGCCGAGGATGTGCTGCGCGAGGTGTTGGATGGGTTCGTCACGCCAACCGAGGTTGCGCGCCCACGCGCACACGCCGGTGAGTTCGTTGACGTGCCCGGGGGAGTTGATTCCGGCGGTGCGTGGAGTGAGGTCGGGGTGTTGTTGCACGAGCTTGGCTCGGGCGGTTGCGATGCGTTTGAGGACGGCTTCCGGGCTCAGGTCGCCGGTGTCGCCCGCGGTGGCGACGCGGCTGGTGCCGACCAGGCGCCCGGTGGTGTCGACCAGGCTGAGTGTGATGTCGGTGCCGCCGATGTCTGCG
>CAYTSH010000032.1:0-15094 GCA_964440395.1 uncultured Microbacteriaceae bacterium | reverse complement strand
CGGGGCTGGCGCAAGTCGGGGCCAACCTGACGGTCGTGACGGCCGTCCTCCTCCCGACCATCGTGGGTTACGGGCTGGTCCTCCCGCACGTCGAGGCGGCCCTCGTCCCCCTGGACTTCCGGGGGAGCTGCGCCCGCTACTCAAATCTGACATCGCCGACATCGCCAACATTAAGCCAGGCAGCGTGCAAGCGGGCATGCTCACCGCGGCCGCATTCCTGGCCGAGTTTCAAACCCCGCACCCCGATGATGCAGAGCGCATGATTCCCTGGGCACACCTCGATATTGCGGGGCCAGCCGAAAACCCCGGAGCGGGCTTTGGCTACACGGGAACCGGGCCAACAGGAACCATGGTTCGCACGCTCCTGCGCTACCTGGAGAGCAAAGCGCACTAACACCCCGCTCAACTTGGGAACGGTGTAGTCTTGAACTGCCTCGGCGCGCACACTCGCGCGCCGAGGCAACAAACGAACACCATCTACGACCTACCACCAACAGGGAGAGAACCGAACGTGTCGGAACACACATTTGACATTGTTGTACTCGGCGGCGGAAGCGCCGGATACGCGACCGCTATTCGAGCGCAAGAACTGGGCCTTTCTACGGTGGTGATTGAACGCGACAAGCTCGGCGGCACCTGCCTCCACCGCGGCTGCGTCCCAACAAAGGCGCTGCTGCACGCAGCAGAAATCGCTGATTCCGCCAAAGAATCAGCCGCATACGGCGTGCTGAGCGCATTCCAGGGCATCGACATGCCTGGAGTAAATAGCTACCGCGACGGCATCGTGGCCAAAAAGTTTAAAGGGCTGCAGGGTCTCCTGAAAGCTCGGGGAGTGACCGTGGTAGCGGGTGAGGGTCGGGTTATCTCGCCCAACAGCATCCAGGTTGGTGACGATGTGTACACCGGCAAACACCTGGTGCTGGCAACCGGTTCGACGTCGAAGAGCCTGCCCGGCCTGGACATTTCCGGCAGGGTAATCACGAGCGAACACGCCCTCCAGCTGGATTTCGTGCCTGAGCGTGTGGCAATTCTCGGCGGCGGCGTGATCGGCGTTGAGTTCGCCAGCGTGTGGAACTCGTTCGGCACGGAGGTGACCATCATCGAGGCACTGCCCCATCTCGTTCCGAACGAAGATGAAGTTATCAGCAAGCAACTCGAGCGGGCATTCCGCAAGCGTGGCATCAATTTTTCGCTCGGCAAACGATTCTCGGGGGTCACTCAGGACGCCGAGGGTGTAACGGTAACGCTCGAGGACGGCACCACCATTGCTGCTGAGCTGCTGCTCGTCGCCGTTGGCCGCGGGCCGGTGACTGCAGGCTTTGGGTTTGAAGAGGTGGGCGTGACCATGGATCGCGGTTACGTGATCACCAACGAACGCCTCCAAACCAGCGTTCCTTCGATCTACGCCGTTGGCGATATCGTTCCGGGATTACAACTTGCCCATCGCGGCTACCAGCAAGGTCTCTTCGTAGCCGAAGAAATTGCCGGGCTCAACCCAGCCGTTGTTGCGGATGTAAACATTCCCAAGGTGACCTATTGCGAGCCAGAAATCGCTTCGGTGGGGCTCTCAGAAGCACAGGCCGCGGAACTGCACGGCGCAGAGGCGATTCGCAGCTACGAATACAACCTTGCGGGGAACGCAAAGAGTGAAATCTTGGGCACTGCGGGCATTATCAAGGTCGTGCGAGTAATCGACGGTCCTGTGGTTGGCGTTCACATGGTCGGCAGCCGTGTCGGCGAGCTCGTAGGCGAAGCCCAGCTGATTGTGAACTGGGAGGCGTACCCTGAAGACATTGCCCCGCTGATTCACGCACACCCCACCCAAAACGAATCGCTCGGTGAGGCAATGCTGTTCCTCGCGAACAAACCATTGCACACCCTGTAACCCAGTTATTTGCACCGTCCAGGCTCACGTTGCCTGGACATCGAAAAGGAGAACATCATGAGTGAGTCGGTTCGGCTCCCAGCACTCGGTGAAAGCGTCACCGAAGGAACAGTCACCCGCTGGCTGAAAAATGTCGGCGACACGGTAGCAATCGATGAGCCGCTGCTTGAAGTTTCGACCGATAAGGTCGACACCGAGATTCCCTCGCCCATCGCGGGAGTAGTTGAAGCGATTCTGGTTCAGGAGGATGAAACCGTTGAGGTTGGTGCGGTGCTCGCGCAGATCGGCGACGGTAGCAGCCAGGCGGCGCCAGCGGCAGCGCCTGCGCCTGCGCCTGCAGCGGAAGCTCCCGCACCAGCGCCTGCGCCTGCGCCTGCGGCGGTAGCTCCCGCACCAGCGCCCGCACCTGCGCCTGCGGTCGCTCCGGCCGCGGTTGCACCGGCAGCACCAGCTCCTGCGCCCGCAGCAGCGCCAGCGCCGGTTACACCTGCAGCTGCTGCACCCGCGGCCGCAGCGACTGAGGGTGTCAGCTACGTCACCCCGATCGTGCGGAAACTCGCCAACGAGCAGGGCGTTTCGCTCGAAGGCCTCGTCGGCACCGGAGTTGGTGGGCGCATTCGCAAGGAAGACATTTTCGCTGCGGCGAGCCGGGTAAGCGCAGCCACGCCTGCCGCATCCGCACCATCGGCAGCAGTGGTATCCGAGCTGCGCGGTACCCGCCAGAAATTCTCCCGGCTGCGCAAAGTTATCGCAGAACGCGCGGTACAGTCACTCCAGACATCTGCACAGCTCACCACCGTGGTGGAGGTCGACGTCACCAAGGTAGCCAATCTCCGCGCGGCAGTGAAAGACGAGTTCCTCGCCAAAACCGGAAACAAGCTGTCCTTCCTGCCATTCTTTGCTTGTGCCGCCGCCGAGGCGCTGCGCAGCTACCCCATCATCAACGCAACAATCGAGGGCGATGAGATCGTCTACCCCGATCACGAAAACCTGAGCATCGCGGTCGACACCGAGCGCGGCCTCCTCACCCCGGTTGTGCGCAACGCAGGCGAGAAAACCATTGCGCAACTCGCAGCAGATATTGCCGACCTGGCAGCCCGCACCCGGGAGAATCAGCTCAAGCCAGACGAGCTCGCGGGCGGCACCTTCACCCTCACGAACACCGGATCGCGTGGGGCTCTGTTCGACACACCACTCGTGTTCCTCCCCCAGGTGGCAATTCTCGGCACCGGTGCGGTTGTGAAGAAACCGGTTGTGGTGCAGGCCGATGGTGGCGAATCGATCGCAATCCGATCCACCGTGTTCCTCGCGCTCTCCTACGACCATCGAATTGTCGATGGCGCAGACGCCGCCCGATTCCTCAGCCAGGTAAAAGCGCGCCTGGAAGAGGCCAACTTCAGCGCCAACCTCGGCCTGTAGCGGCGCGGTTGCTCCGTTCGCGTGGTTGCTCCGCTCAAACCGGGCGCAGCAACCACGCGGTTGCGGCAGCAGCGCAACACGATGCTGCCCCGAAGGCCCACGCAGCCACCGTCGCTGCCCGATGCCGAGCAGGTCGGGTAGCCCCGGAGGGCGAGAGCAACCCCTCGGGCAGCGGCACCCGTTCGGGTGAACATTCATCGCTGAGAAGCAACACCAGCCGCTCGTACCGTGACCCAACAGCATCGGTGCGGGCGGCATCCCTATAGTGAGAAAGCACCCTGCTCGCCCGACTGCCCGCGGGAAGCAGCGCCTCGGCAAGCTCCACCAGCGAATCCGGGTGCATCCCCAGCACACAACACTGACGTCCCAGCAGACGAGCAGTGACCTGCTGCCCGCCAGCACCAGCAGGGATGGCGTGCAACGCTGCGTCATTCGTCACGCACAACCCACCAGCGGTCGTCACCGCAACATCATCCAAGGCAAGCCGGCCAAGACAAAGACCCCGTGATCGCAGCATTTCCGCAACGTGCAGGGCGTCGCACAGCAGCGCAGCGGCCGCAGCTGAATGCGACACATCAGCGTGTGAGGAACGATCTGGGTCAGCAATGAACGCAAGCCAGCGTGGCACATCGAGCCGCTCGCGAGACGGACGAAGCACCAGCGTGCCAAACCCCACGCAGTACACCTGATCCAACAGCCCACCCAGCACCTCAGGCGAAACCAGGGCTGCCCGCTCGCGGCAATTCGCCAACTCACCCGCCGCCCGCAGCAAACCATCACCCGCGACACCCGCTGTATGCGAATTCGCAGCCCGCACACCAGCCGTCACCGACCGGTACAAGGTGAGCTCAGCCTGCAGCACACTCCCCTGCACCTCCACCAGCCACGAATGGTAGGCTGCGCACACCGCCAGGGGCGCAACCACACGAAACCCGGCCAAGCGACACACGGCACCCGCGACAGCCCGATCGCGAGCCGGTGCGGGTATGTCCGCTGTCGAGAGCCGCATCGGGCTACCCCGCCGACCCACCCGAACAAACTGCGGAATCCTCATGCGATGCACTCTGCCACGGTGACGTCGCTACCGCAGCACCAGATGCCTGCATGTGGACAACACGCGTGATAGTCGGCCTGTGAAAACGTGGCAATACGCACCGCACCACCCAAACCGGCAGTCGCGCATCCCGCTGTGCAAGCCCAGGCACAAACGGCGCTATCCTTAACTACATGGCACGCACCAAAACACCCACCACCCCAAAAGCAAAGAAGCCCAAGAAGCAAAGCAGAATCGCGCAAATCTGGCAAGTCTTCCAAATGACACGCCGCATGGATAAGCGCATCACCGGCACGCTCCTCGCCTGTTTCCTCGCCCCCGTGCTCCTCAGCGTTGCCCTGCCACTCTTGCTGGCGTCCAGCGTCTTTGCGATCGTGCTCTGGATCATTACCGGGGTGCTCACCGGACTCATCCTGGTGCTGCTCGTACTCGGACGCCGCGCCGAACGGGCAGCCTACACCCAAATCGCCGGACAGCCAGGGGCAGTCGGTGCGGTCATCCAAAATGCCCTTCGACGCAGTTGGACCGGCTCCGAAATGCCGGTTGCGCTCAACCCCCGCACAAAAGACGCCGTCTACCGCGTCGTCGGCCGAGCCGGTGTTGCACTCATCGCCGAGGGGCCAAAAGATCGCCTGCAGCGCCTGCTTGCCGACGAAGAGCGCAACATCAAACGGCTCCTGCCAAATGTTTCAATCCACACCATCCACGTCGGCCCCGACGAGGACAGCACCCCCCTCTGGCAAGTTTCCCGAACGCTCCTCAAACTCAAATCCACCCTCACCAAACAAGAAGTGATTGCGGTCAACCAGCGACTCAGCTCCCTGAAACAGCAACCGGTCGGCATTCCCAAAGGCATCGACCCAAACAAAATCCGCGCACCACGCATGCGCTAGCGCCGCGGCACAGTGGTGCTCGCCCTCGGCAAGGCGACTGCCCGGCTGCGCGGCTGCGGCGAGGGGTGCTCACCAACGAACCAGCCGCCGTTATGCCCGACGTTTAGGCCGACGTTTTGGCCGCCGCTGTCCCCTCGCTCTGCCAGTCGCGTTACACCCTGACGAGCACCGTGCCGGGAATCGTGTCATGAAAGCCCCGCTGGTCGGAATCCCACACCGCCGCAGGAATCACCAAGCACAAGAGCAGCGTGCGACCCGCCGCGCGCGCTGGCTTCGGCCATCCACCCGCAAGCGCAACGAGGCGCAGCCCAAACACGCGATGGCCCACGCTGCCACCAATGAGTGTGATCGCAGCAACCTGCAACACACCAAACAGCAGCAGCGTCGCCAGCGCATCGCTGTGCGCAAACGCAGCCGAGAGCAACAACGCAATCGCCCAGTCCACGCAGAGTGCACCAAGACGACGCCCCGTTCTCGCAAGCGAACCGGGACCGGTGCGCGGCATCCCTAATCGCTCACCAGGCCAAGAGCTCGGTGGCAGATCGCCAAAAGTAGTGGGGCGTTTCACGTCAGACACCACTCCAGTGTAAACGGGCGGGCGATGCGTCGTGTAACCTTCCCGAAACATGCAGATAACAGGGTCGAAACGCACATCGCGTACAGTAGAGGCTAACCGAGTCAAGCCGAAGCACTCGTCTGCTGGAGTATCATCTATGTTCACCACCCCCGCTGAAGTTCTGGCATTCATCGCCGAAACAGATGTTGAGTTTCTCGATATTCGATTCACCGACCTGCCCGGAGTGCAGCAGCACTTCAACATTCCCGCCGGAAGCGTCGACGAAGAATTTTTCACCGTCGGACAACTCTTTGACGGCTCCTCAATCCGCGGATTCGCGAGCGTGCACAACTCGGATTTGCAACTCATTCCCGATGTCACCACGGCATTCGTGGATCCGTTCCGCGCGCGCCGCACACTCGTCATGCTGTTCGACGTGTACGACCCACGAACCGGCGAGGGATATCACAAAGATCCACGCTCGATCGCACGTCGCGCAGAACAGTACCTCGCCTCCACCGGCATTGCCGATACCGCATTCTTCGCCCCCGAAGCAGAGTTCTACATCTTCGACGACGTCCGCTACGACATCAACCAGCACAGCAGCTTCTACTCGGTCGATTCCAACGAGGCCGCATGGAACTCAGGGCGCACCGAACCCGGCGGCAACCTCGCAAACAAGACCCCCTACAAGGGCGGCTACTTTCCCGTGACACCCGTCGATCAGCACGCCGATCTGCGTGACGATATCTGCCTCAAACTCGCAGCGGTCGGCCTGGAGGTGGAACGCTCGCATCACGAAGTAGGCACCGCCGGTCAGGGCGAAATCAACTACCGGTTTGACACCATGGTGGCGGCGGCCGATGACATCCTCAAGTTCAAATACGTGCTTAAAAACACGGCGCACGCCTGGGGAAAAACCGCAACGTTCATGCCCAAACCGCTGTTCGGCGATAACGGCTCAGGCATGCACGTGCACCAGTCGCTGTGGAGCGACGGCAAACCGCTCTTCTACGATGAGCGCGGCTACGCCGGGTTGAGCGACATTGCGCGCTGGTACATCGGTGGTCTGCTCAAACACGCCGGCGCGGTGCTGGCCTTCACAAACCCCAGCACCAACTCCTACCGTCGCCTCGTGAAAGGCTTTGAAGCCCCGGTTAACCTGGTCTACTCCGCCGGCAACCGATCCGCCGCTATCCGCATCCCCAACACGGGCACCAACCCGAAAGCCAAGCGCATCGAGTTCCGGGTTCCCGACGCGGCAGGAAACCCCTACCTCGGTTTCGCAGCCCAACTGATGGCTGGACTCGACGGCATCAAAAACCGCATCGAACCCCACGAGCCGGTCGATAAAGATCTGTACGAGCTCCCGCCGGAAGAAGCGGCAGACATTCCGCAGATTCCCGGTTCCCTCGAAGAGTCCCTGCAAGAACTCGAACGGGACCACGAGTTCCTCCTGGAAGGCGGCGTCTTCACCGAGGCAATCATCTCAACCTGGATCGCTTACAAGCGAGAGCACGAAATCAAACCGCTGCAGCAACGGCCACACCCGTACGAGTTCGAACTCTACTTCGGCGTATAGTCCGGGCGCGTCGGGGGTGATCACCGTCGGGTCGGTCACCCCCGAACCCGGCTCGGCGCAGGTCGGTCAGGTTTCGTAGAACACCCGCTCAAAAACGTGCCGGGTGCGGCGCGTGAGCGAAAGATAGTGCTCCTCAAAGGTGGATGCCGCACCAGCGGCATACCCCAGCAACCGTGCCACCGTCTCAAGTTGATCCCGATCCTTCGGCAGCACGTCACCCGCACGCCCCGAGCTGAGCGTGATCGCGCTGCGCAGCGCGGAACACAGCACCCATGATTCGCGCAGCAGCGCAGCGTCCCCCTCGTCCAGCAGGTCATGCTCCACGGCTGCGGCCAGTGCAGCAAGCGTGCCCACCGTGCGCAGTGCTGACACGCGATGACCGTGACGCAATTGCAACAACTGCACCAACCATTCGACATCGCTCAGCGAGCCTCGACCAAGTTTCACATGCCGCAGCGGATCAGCGCCCTGGGGTAGGCGCTCACTCTCGACGCGCGCCTTGATTCTGCGGACCTCCCGGACGTCTGCATCACTCAGGTCACCCGCAAACCGAACCCTGTCGACCAGCGCCATAAAATCTGCTGCGAGCCGCTCGTCGCCGGCAACCGGCGTGGCACGCAGCAACGCCTGCGCCTCCCAGGTGAGCGACCAGCGGGTGTAGTACGCCTCGTAGGAGTCCAACGAGCGCACAACGGGACCGTTTTTCCCCTCCGGCCGCAACCCCAAATCAAACTCAAACGGCACCCACGGATCCCGGCACACCCGTTGCAACTCGTTCACAACCCGAGCGGCCAGTGCTGCAGCACGACTGGGGTCGTCACCTGGCGACTCCTCGCGGTATACAAACAGCACATCCGTGTCGGAGCCAAAACTGAGTTCCGCGCCGCCAAAGCGGCCCATGGCGATCACCGCGAACGAAACGCCGGGACCGCCCACCTGCCGGTTGAGGAACTCGTGGCACACGGCATCCACCATTGATTGTAAAACCACCCGGGTCACGGTGCTGAGGGTTCTAGCGCTCTGGTGCACGTCCGCCAGCCCAAGACAGGACGCCATCGCGGCACGCAGCACCTCGCGGCGGCGCACCTGCAACACGGCGGCGGCAAACGAATCCAGGTCGTGATGGCGGGAACGGATCGATGCGAGCTCCTCCGCGAGCCCAGCCGCGCGCGGCTCAGCCAGGTGCGTTTCGCCCTCAAGCCAGGCGACAGACTCCGGGATGCGTTCCATCAGGTTTGACACAAAGCGGGCACCCGAGAGCAGGACGGTGAGCCGCTCCGCCGCGGTAGCCCCGTCGCGCAGCATCCGCAAGTACCAGGGTGTCGCGCCGAGACTTTCACTGATCCGTCGAAACGCGAGCATGCCCGCGTCCGGGTTCGCGCCTGCCGAAAACCACTGCAACAGCACCGGTAGCAAGGTTCGTTGAATGCTGGCGCGGCGGGACAGGCCGGCCGTCAGCGCCGCAATATGCCGCAACGCACCCGCCGGGTCACGGAACCCGATCGCGGCAAGCCGACGCTGCGCCTGCTGCGCGTTGATCGTGGTTTCTGCCGCGGTGAGCGACTGTGCCGCTGTCGCGGCAACGGCAAGCAGCGGCCGGTAGAACAGTTTTACATGCAGCGCGCGCACCCGAGCGCGCAACGCCTCCCACCTGGACTGCAACTCATCGGCGGTCGCCGCCAACCCGGTTGCGCGCGCCAACCAGCGCATACCGTCATCGTCGGCGGGCATCAGCGCGGTGCGGCGCAGCTGCCAGAGTTGCATGCGGTGTTCGAGGAGGCGCAGTTCGCGGTATGCGGCGGCAAACTCGTCGGCGTCGTCGCGACCGATGTAGCCCCCGTCGCGCAGCCTGGCAAGCGCTGGCAGGGTGCCGCGCACTCGGAGCGTTTCGTCGCTCTGCCCGTGCACCAGTTGCAGCAGTTGCACGGTGAATTCGACGTCGCGCAACCCGCCCGGGCCGAGTTTAATTTGCCTGGCGCGTTCATGCTGCGGAATGTTGGCGGTGACCCGCTCTCGCATGGCTTGCACGGATTCGACGAAACGGTCCCGGTTTGCACTCCCCCACACCAGCGGCCACACCTCGTTCAGATAGCGTTCACCGAGTTCGGTTGCGCCCGCGATGTGCCGCGCCTTGAGGAGGGCCTGAAACTCCCACCCTTGCGCCCAACGATCGTAGTATGCCCGGTGGGATTGCACCGTGCGAACGAGCGCCCCGTCGCGCCCTTCGGGCCGCAAGTTGGGGTCGACTTCCCACAGTGCCGGTTCAATCGATGGGGCGTGGATGCCTTTCATCAGTTCCCGGGCAAGCCGCGTCGCAACCGCCAGGGCTTGTTCGTCTCCGAAGGTTTCGGTGACCGCCGCTGGGTCTGCCTCGGCGACGAAGATCACGTCAACATCGCTCACATAGTTGAGTTCTTCTGCGCCCGCCTTGCCCATGGCAATGACCGCGAGGTTGGTGGCGGCGACCTGTTCCGGGGTGCAGCTACCGCCAATGTTGCCGGGGGCGCAGACGGTGCGCCGTGCGAGCTGCAGGGACGCTTCCAGCGCCGCCGCGGCAAGCGCGGTGAGGTGCGCGGCGATTTCGGGCACGAGTGCGGCGGCATCGGCTGCACCGAGGTCGATGCTGGCGAGCTGGGCCAGGTGCCGACGGCATCTGATGCGGAGGGCATCCCACCAGCGCTGGGTGGGGGTTGGGGAGCTGTTCGCGCGTTCCGCGCCGGCAGGCGGGTTTGGTTGGGGGGTCACCGATTCGAGCAGGGAGGGCAGGTAGGTTGCGGGGTCGGGGAACTCGGTTTCGTCACGGAGGGCGGCGAGTTCCTGCGGGTTGCGCAGGTAGAACGCGGCAAACCCTTCCGAAGCGCCCAGGAGCCGGATCAGTGGTCGGGGGGTGGCGGCGAGCACTGGCGTGACCGAGTCGGGGTGGCGGCGCAGCAGCTCGTTCACGGCGTGTAGCGCGGCGTCGGGGTGGGCGCTTTCGCTGAAGAACTCGAGCCACGCCGCCTGCGGGTAGAGCCCCGCGGGGTCAAGTTCGTGCAGCGCGTCGCGGGCACGACTCAGTTCGCTGAATCCGGCGCGCGCAAGCTCGGTGAGCGAACGGGGCTGGTTCGGCTCAGAGAATGCCAAGGTTGCGCTTCAATTCGAACGGGGTGACCTCGGCGCGATATTCCTGCCACTCTTCACGTTTGTTCAAGATTGAGTAGTTGAAGACCTGTTCACCAAGCGTTTCGGCGACGAGCTCGGACTGTTCCATGCGCGCAATGGCGTGGTCCAGGCTCGCGGGCAGCGGCGTGTAGCCGAGCGCCTTTCGTTCGGCATCGGTGAGCTGCCAGACGTTGTCTTCCGCTTCCGGCGGCAGTTCGTAGCCTTCCTCGATGCCTTTCAACCCGGCGGCGAGCATGAGCGCAAATGACAGGTATGGGTTTGATGCCGAATCGATGCCGCGATATTCCACCCGGCAGCTTTGACCCTTGTTGGGTTTGTAAATGGGCACCCGCACGAGCGCGGACCGATTGTTTCGACCCCAGCACACGAAACTGGGCGCTTCGCCACCACCCCAGAGGCGTTTGTAGGAGTTCACAAACTGGTTTGTTACCGCGGTGAACTCGGGGGCGTGCCGCAGCAGTCCGGCGATGAATTGCCGACCGATGCGCGAGAGCCGATATTCGGCACCGGCTTCGTAGAACGCGTTGCGGTCACCTTCGAAGAGTGACAGGTGGGTGTGCATGCCGGATCCTGGCTGGTCGCGCATTGGTTTTGGCATGAACGTTGCGTAGACGCCCTGGCGAATGGCGACCTCTTTCACCACGGTGCGAAACGTCATGATGTTATCTGCGGTGGCGAGGGCGTCGGCGTAGCGCAGGTCGATTTCGTTTTGACCGTGGCCGGCTTCGTGGTGGCTGAACTCGACCGAAATGCCGAGCTCTTCGAGCATGCTCACGCTTTCGCGGCGGAAGTCGTGCGCGGTGCCGCCCGGGACGTTGTCGAAGTAGCCGGCCTGGTCGACCGGTTCGGGTCCGTTGGGGCCGATCGTGGAGGAGCGCAGCAGATAAAATTCAATTTCTGGATGCGTGTAGAACGTAAATCCCGCATCGGCGGCTTTTTTGAGCATGCGTTTGAGCACGTTGCGTGGGTCAGACACCGCCGGCTGGCCGTCCGGCGTGCTGATGTCACAAAACATGCGGGCGGTGGTGTCAATGTCTGACTGCCAGGGCAACACTTGAAATGTGGACGGGTCGGGGAACGCCAGCAGGTCGGATTCTACCGATCGGGTGAGCCCTTCGATTGCGGAACCGTCAAACCCGATGCCCTCATCGAATGCACTTTCCACTTCGGCGGGTGCGATCGCAACGGACTTCAGGGTGCCAACAACGTCGGTGAACCAGAGCCGCACGAAGCGAATTCCCCGCTCTTCAATCGTGCGCAGCACAAATTCGCGTTGCTTATCCATGTGGTTGCCTCCTCGAATCACTCCCCCTAAGCGTATCGCTCATTTCCCACGGTCACGCTCATCTTCTGCCGCCCAGGCGGCTGAACGTTCCCGGAGCACGTCTAAAGCCCGCGCCGCCTCGGCTGCGCTCGAAAATGGCCCCAGGCGATACAGCGAAAGGGACTGCTTGCCGTATTCAACCGCGTTGGTTCGGGTGTTGTACCAGTAGTGTTCTTCCGGTTGCGTGCGCATGTGCGTCTTCTTCCTCATCGAGTGCGCGAGACAGACGCTTTCGCCCGCCCGACACCTCCTAGAATAGTCGTATGCCTAAAGATTCAGCCGGTCGCCTCGTTCCCGGATCGATTAGTCCGGAACGCCGCGTCCCCGCCGGCATCGCCCGCCCGCCCTATGTGGGGCGCACCATGCCGCCGCCGTATCTTGGCGACAACACCTACAGCCCGGAACGCATTGCCGACATCCGAGCGGCTGGACGCATCGCCGCGCAGGCGATTCAGGCGGTCGGCGCGGCGATTCGACCGGGCGTCACAACTGACGAACTCGACGCGATCGGCCACGACTTTGTGCTCAGCCACGGAGCCTACCCTTCCACGCTGGGCTATCGTGGGTTTCCCAAGTCGCTGTGTGCCTCCGTCAACGAAGTCATCTGCCACGGCATCCCGGACGACACCGTTCTGGAGGAGGGCGATCTGGTGAACATCGACATCACCGCCTACAAAAATGGTGTGCACGGTGACAGTAATGTGACGTTCCG
This sequence comes from uncultured Microbacteriaceae bacterium, assembly GCA_964440395.1. Classification (GTDB taxonomy): domain Bacteria; phylum Actinomycetota; class Actinomycetes; order Actinomycetales; family Microbacteriaceae; genus CAYTSH01. Next base: position 2,507 of record CAYTSH010000032.1, on the reverse strand, counting down.
CGTGGGCGAGGTGAGCGAGACGGTCGATTTGCTCATCCAGCGCACGGAGGAGGCGCTGCGCCGCGGCATCATGGCGGTGAAGCCTGGCCGCGAAGTGAACGTGATTGGCAGAACCATCGAGTCGTACGCAAAACGTTTTGGCTACGGGGTGGTTCGCGACTTCACCGGGCATGGCGTCGGTGAGGCGTTCCACACAGGTTTAATCATTCCGCACTACGACGCGGCACCGCAGTTCAACGATGTCATGACGCCCGGCATGGTGTTTACCATTGAACCAATGCTGACCCTCGGCACGCACGAGTGGGAACAGTGGGATGACGATTGGACAATTGTTACCAAAGATCGCAGTCTCACCGCGCAGTTTGAACACACGCTCGTGGTGACGGAGACGGGTGCCGAAGTCCTCACACTTCCCTAAACACGCACACCCGCGGCGCGCTGCAGGCGCTGCGCTACACGCTGTGCATCAACTCGACAAGAAAGTATCACGAATGAACACAACGCAGCTTGCGGTCGGCATCGACATTGGCGGAACGGGCATCAAGGGGGCGGTGGTGAATCTCGCGACCGGTGAACTTGCGAGTGACCGCATCAAAATTCCCACCCCGCAGGGGGGCGAGCCTGAGGCAATCGCTGAAGTGGTGCGCACGATCGCGGATGAGCTACCCGGCATCGACCACGCCACGCCGGTCGGCATCGCGTTCCCTGCAATCGCAAAACACGGCAAAACACTCTCAGCGGCGAATGTGTCGAAACGCTGGATCGGTCTTGAAGCCGCCCAGCTGTTCTCTGAAACCCTGGAGCGCCCCATTACCTTCACGAATGATGCGGATGCGGCTGGCCTCGCAGAGGTTCGCTTCGGCGCGGCAAAAGCGCAACGAGGGTTGGTGTTCGTCACCACGCTCGGCACCGGCATCGGTTCGGCGCTCATCTACAACGGCGTGCTCATTCCCAACCTAGAGATGGGTCACCTGCCGTATCAGGGCGACGCATACGAGAAATTTGCCGCAAACTCGGTTCGGGAACGCGAAGAACTTAGCTACCCCGAGTGGGCAGAGCGGCTGCAGTTGTTCTACACCGACCTGGAGCTACTCTTCTCCCCCGACCTGTTCATCGTGGGCGGCGGCGTGTCGAAAAGCCACGAAAAGTTCCTCCCGCTGCTGCGGCTCAACACGCCAATCATCCCGGCGGCGCTGCGCAACAACGCAGGCATCATGGGTGCCGCGGCCCTCGCGGCAGAGGAGGGAACGAGCCGCGCCTAGCGTGGCTGGTTCCCCGGGTGCCGCGGGCGCCGCGGATTCCTCTGGCGCCGCGGGTGGGTTCGGGAGCGGCTCAAACCGCCCCGAACACCAGGGCTACGGCGGCGTGGAAGCCTGTTGTGCAAGTGGGCCAGCTGATACGCCGGGTTCTGTCCGGCCGATTGCTCGGCTTGGACGGTCATCTCTCTGCGACGTACGTTACCGCACGCCTGTAGCGGTCTACCCGAAAACTTGGCGGGCCGCCGCAACGTTTTCTGTCTGACCTTGCTCCGGACGAGGTTTACCTAGCCGGCCGTGTTACCACGACCGCTGGTGGTCTCTTACACCACCGTTTCACCCTTACCTCCCGCACGAATGCGGGGTGGCGGTCTGCTTTCTGTTGCACTTTCTCGCGGGTTGCCCCGGGTGGGCGTTACCCACCGTCCTGCCCTGTGGAGCCCGGACGTTCCTCGTGATGCGTGAGCATCCCGCGACCGTCTTGCCGACCCACTTGCTGTTAGGTAGTCTACTGGATCGCGCCAGGTTCGAGCACGCTGCGCAGTTAGATACCCGATTCGCTGGTGCGCACCAGAATTGCGCCGCTCTGCGCGCAGAAAATGATCTCCTCTGGCTTGGCCTGGCGAATCGACGCGCGGTCAGACTCGGTGAGGGCCATGTTGCTGCCTTCCGAAACGCCTCGAACAATCCGTGCCGCACCAATACCGTAGCGCTGCCGCGTTTCTTCATACAGCGCGAGCAGGTCGGGCGAAATCGTCGCGGCAAGCTCGGCACGCTCCTTGGCGGTCTGCGCGTGGGCTTCGCGCAACGCGGCAACCTGCGTGGCAATCTCTGTCGTCAATTCCGCCTGGCGCTGTGCACTTTCGTCGAGACTTGCTTCGGCGGCGCGCTGCTCGAGTTGGTGCTGTTCCAGTCGTTCCATCACGATCAGGGCGGCATCTTCAAGTTCGCCAAGACGGCGGCGGAGCGTGCCCTGCTCGTGTTCCAACGCCTGCGCCTCTTTCGAGGAGGTGCTCACGCCAAGCCGGGCGGCGTCCCGTTCAAACCTGGCGCGCACAAGCGCAAGGTCATCTTCAATGCGAGCAAGTTCACGCTGGCTCTGTTCCTTGACCTGCCGAATGCTCTGCAGCGCACTCTTCGCAGCCTGCGTCTGTGCGTCCAGCTCGCGCAGTTGCTGGTGTTCGGGCAGTGTGCGTTCTTGCCGAGCAAGCTGCCCAAGCTTGGTGTCGAGCGCTTGCAAATCAAGCAGTG
>CAYTSH010000031.1:1954-15142 GCA_964440395.1 uncultured Microbacteriaceae bacterium | reverse complement strand
GAGCTGGAAGCCCGCAAGCAGCAATACGAGTATTACCGTGATGAGTTACTCACGTTCAGTGACCAGGTTGAGTGCAAGCAGCTCGGAGAGCTTTTCGAAATGAGAAATGGCTATACTCCTTCCAAGTCAAATGCCTCATTTTGGTCAGGTGGAACAGTGCCATGGTTCCGAATGGAAGATATTCGAGCGCACGGATTCGTGCTCGGTGAGGCTACACAGAACATTCCTGAAATTGCTGTAAAAAATGGTCGCCTCTTTCCCGAAAACTCACTCCTGGTCGCCACGTCGGCGACAATCGGAGTGCACGCGTTGATCACGGTGCCACACCTGGCGAACCAGAGATTCACTTCGCTTTCACTAAAAACTCAATATCAGTCACAGCTTGACATGCGCTTTATGTATTATTACGGTTTTGTGCTGGATGACTGGTGCATCAAGAACACCACAACCTCGAGTTTCGCATCTGTCGACATGACCGGATTCAAGAAGTTCGCGATCCCTCTCCCACCGCTCGAAGAGCAACGCCGCATCGTCGCAATTCTAGACAAGTTCGACGCGTTGGTGAATGACTTGTCGGTGGGTTTGCCGGCGGAGCTTGCCGCGCGGCGGCAGCAGTACGAGTTTTACCGTGACAAATTGCTTACGTTCAGTGAGCGGGGGAGCGACGCTTGAGCACACAACCACACGCCCAGGGTGTGTTCGCTGTTGGCACTGTGGCCATGGCGGTGGTTCGTTGGGCTGCCGCCAGGCAGCGCTTGCAAGAATTGCAGTAGGCTGCGAGAGCCGTCACCCGGCACCTCGGCACATCGTAGCCAGCGCATAGCTTTGCCATAGTTTGCGTTGTTTGACTTGTGAGCATGAACATTATCACCGCAATTCTTATTGATTTGGTCGCTATTTCGCTGCTCAGCGTTGCAGTCTATTTTCCGCGTCACCGTCGGCGGGATCTGGTGACGGCGTTTCTTGGCGTCAATATTGGTGTGCTTGCGGTCACGCTCACCTTGGGCAGCGGCACAATTGGTGCCGGGCTTGGCTTGGGGTTGTTTGGTGTGCTTTCGATCATCCGGCTTCGTTCTGATGAAATTGCGCAGCATGAGGTGGCGTACTATTTTGCGGCGCTCGCGCTTGGTCTCATTGCCGGGCTTGGCGTGGGTAGTGTGCCGTTGCAGCTTGCCCTGATGGCGTTGATCGTGCTTGTGCTGTTTCTGGGCGATCATCCTGCCCTGTTTCGCCGTTATCGGCAGCAGGTCATCACGCTCGATGCGGCCTATTCCAACGAGTCTGAGTTGACTGCCCGAATCTCAGCGCTCCTTGGTGCGAACGTGCACAGCGTCGTTGTGCGGGAGCTGAATTTGGTCAATGACACCACCCGCGTCGAGGTGCGCTACCAGTTGCGGCCGGTGAACGCATGAGCCGGGTGCTTCGTGCGGGTTGCGCGGTTGGGTTTCTCAATGAGTGGATGCCGTGCCAGGCTCCCGTGGCACTTGACGAGTTGGTGGCCGTGGCTGGGTTGCAAACCCGGGTGGATCGTAAATATGTGCTCCGCAGTGAGCGCTTGGCGGATGTGCTGGCCGAGTTGCCCGTCGGGCTGCGGGTGTTGGATATTGCCGGGTTGCGTTCGTTTCGCTACGAATCGTTGTACTTTGACACGCCGCAGTTGTTGAGCTACCGTGCGGCCGCCACTGGCCGCGCCCGGCGGTTTAAGATTCGAACCCGGCGGTATGTGGATTCGGATACCGCCTATTTGGAGGTAAAAACTCGCGGTGGTCGCAGCGCGACGGTGAAAGATCGGGTAGCGTATAGCGTTGCTGATGCGCGGATGCTCACCCCGGCAGGGCGGGTGTATGTTGCGCAGACACTTGCCGAGGCGGGGATTGTTTCGGTGCCTGTGGAGCGGTTGCAGCCGACGTTGCGCACCAGGTATCGTCGCGTGACACTGTTGCAACCTGATTTGGGTTCCCGGGCGACGATTGATACGAACCTGGACTGGGAATTGCCGCACGGTTCGGGCGTGCAGCGCGACGATTTGTGCATTGTTGAAACCAAGTCGGGCAGTCGCCCTTCGCCTGTTGATCGGCTGTTGTGGCGGTTGGGGCATCGCCCGGCTACGGTGTCAAAATATGGCACCGGTTTGGCGGCGTTGCGGCCGGAATTGCCGGCGCATAAGTGGGCACCGGTTTTGGGTTGGGCGTTTGGTCGCCGGGGTGCGGCTACGCTAGAGGCATGACTCAGGAACTCCCCGCATGCCCGGCATGTGACAGCCCGTACACTTACGAACTGCCCCCATTGCTGGTGTGCCCGGAATGTGCGCACGAGTGGTCTGCGAGTGTGTTGACTGATTCGGGCAACGCCAGCAACGCCAGCAGTGCCACCGACGCCAGCAACCCAGCCCTGGCTGAGAAAACTGAGATTCGTGATGCGGTGGGGAACGTGCTTGCTGATGGTGACACCGTCACGGTGGTGAAGGCGCTCAAGGTGAAGGGCGCGAGCGGTTCGGTAAAGATCGGCACGAAGGTGCGTGGAATCCGCCTGGTGAGTGGGGTGGGTGAGCACGATATTGAATGCAAAATCGACGGTTTTGGTGCAATGCAGCTCAAGTCGAGTGTGGTGAAGAAGGTGCTGTAGCGGTTTGCCTGTGCGAACGGGCGCGCGCTGAGTGTCGCGGCGCTCAAGACACCGCGGTGCCTAGTCGCGCGGCGCGTGGGCGCCGAGGCTCAGCAGCTGCTCGAGTGTGGGGGAGTGCATGCGGTCGAGCGCGACGCACGCCGCGCCGATGGCTCCTTCGTGTTCGCCCCAGCGGCTGTCTTGGATGCGCACCCGCTGCGTGTCCGGGTGCGCGAGCACGTCGTTGAGGTTTTCGCTCAGTCGGGGCAGGCAGTAGCTTTTCACAGTTTGCCAGAAGGGGCCGGAGAGCACCACGCGTTCGAGGTCGAGCAGGTTGGTGATGGTTCCAATTGCGGTGAGCAGGTCGCGGTTGAGTCGATCCAGGATGCTGCGGGCGGCTATTCCCGCCGCGTCACCCGCCGCGGTGCGTGCGCCGAGCGTTTCGTGTGCGGCGAGGAGTTCGACCCAGTTGTTTCTTGGGGTGTTTGCCGGCAGCGCGCCCGTTGTGATTGCGGTGGCGATGATTCGTTCTGGGCTGGTGGCGTCTGAGAGGGTGACGGGTTGTCCGGTTTCGGTGACGCCAACGAGGAGGGAGCCGACTTCGCCCGCGTTTTGGTGCGCGCCGAGGATTGGTCGGCGGCGGCTGGTAAGCCCAACCCCAACCCCGGCGCCGAGGTAGAGCACCGCACAGTCTCCGAGGTGTTCGGGGCCGGCGACCCAGAGTTCTGCAGCGGCGAGTGCGCTGACGTCTTTTTCGAGGAGTACCGGCAGGTTGAGTTGTTGCCGGAGCACTTCGACGACGCTGGTTGAGCGCCACCGGGGGAGTAGTGGCGGGGTGAGCATGATGCCGTGGTCCCGATCGATGGGGCCGGGCGTGGCCAGGCCGACGCCGATGAGGCGATCCCAGGGAACGCCGGCGTGTGCGCTGAGTTCGCGCAGTTGCCGCGCGATCATGGTGAGCGTGTTTTCGGGATCGTTTTCTTCGGGCAGTGGAATGACTTTGCCGGCGACGAGCGTGCCGGTGAAGTCGAGCAGCGCGATGGTCACTTGCCCGGGGTCGAGGTGTATGCCTGCAGAGTAGGCGCTGGTGCCGTTGAGTTTGAGAACGGTGCGGGGTTTGCCGGGGCCTTCGGTGCTGGTTTTGTTGCCTTCGGCGACGATGCCTTCGGTGATGAGTTTGCGCACAATGTTGCTGACGGTTTGTGCTGATAGTCCGCTCTGCTGGGTGAGTTCCACCCGGCTCACCCCGCCGGGGGTGCGGCGGATGACGTCGAGGATGACCGCCTGGTTGTAGGTGGCGACATGTTCGAGGTTGGTTCCGCGGGTTGTTCGGTTGCTGTTAATGATTGTCTGTTCCATTCGCTGGGGTGGGTTGCCCGGTGTGGCTCGCTGGGGTGGGCGCCCGGTGCGGCTCGCTGGGTGGGTTGCCCGGTGCGGCTCGCTGGGGTGGGATGCCCGGTGTGGCAACGTCCGAGGGTGCGGCTTCGTTGCCGGGTTGCGTTTTGTTATTCAATTTGATTGAATTATTATCTCAGGTCAGTGATGACCATTACAACCACGCTGCAAGGAGGCACCGTTTATGCTCACCCAACACACCGCCGACACCGCCATGGCGGCCGGCAACCGCCGCGTTCGCCGCAGTCGAATCACTGCGGGCTTGGCGCTCGCAACCGCCGTCGCACTCACCGCCGGCCTCACCGCCTGTTCCGGTTCTGACGAACCGGGTGCTGCGGGTGAGGACAGCACCGACACCATTACGGTGGTTTACCAGAAGTTTGGTTCCAGCGAGTCGCTGGAGGGGCTCATGACTCGCACGAAGGCGGCGGTTGAAAAAGCCAACGAGGGCAAAACCGTGAAGCTGGTGCCGATTGAGGCAGAAGCGACCAGCTATTTCACGAAGCTGGCGCTGATGAACCAGTCGGGTTCGGAAGCGCCGGACGTGATGTATGAGGACTCGTTTATGGTGAAGACCGATGCGGATGCCGGCTATTTGCTGCCGCTCGACGATTTTCTGGCGGACTGGTCTGACTGGGATCAGTACTACGAAAACGCGAAAGCCGCGGGTCAGGGCTCCGATGGCAAAACCTACGCCGTGTCGCTGTCAACCGACACTCGCGCCATTTGGGTGAACAAAGAGATTCTCAAAAAGGCTGGTCTCGATGAGAACTGGCAGCCCAAAAACTGGCAAGACATTTTCACCGCCGCCGAAACCATCAAAGAAAAAGTGCCCGGCGTGATTCCGCTGAACCTCTTCTCCGGCAAAGCCGCGGGTGAAGCCGCCGCCATGCAGGGCTTCGAGATGCTGCTCTACGGCACCGAAGACACCCTGTTTGATACCGAAACAAACAAGTGGGTCGTTGGTTCGCAGGGCTTCAAAGATTCGTTGCAGTTCGTGCAAGACCTCTACACGAAAGGGCTCGGCCCAACACCGCAGCAGGCGCTTGACGCTCAAATCCAGACGGTCGTCTCCACCGAATGGATGCCGCAGGGCAAAGTGGCGATGAACATTGACGGTTCCTGGTTGCCAGGCAACTGGCAAAGCGGCGGCGGGGCGGAATGGCCAGAGTGGGATAGTGTGCTCACCACGGTGAAAATGCCCACGCAGAAAGGGCAAGCACCCGGTGCCATCAGCATGTCCGGCGGCCACACCCTCGCAATCGGCGCAAACACGAAAGCCCCGAAGCTGGCTCAGGCGTTTCTGAAAGAAGCATTCACGCAGCAGAACGCCACCAAATTTGCGGTGGAAGGCAGCGGGATCGCGGTGCGCAAAGACGTTGCCGCGGCACCGGAATACGCCGACTCGAATTCCTCATTCGGGGTGCTCTCCGAAGTGGTTGATGTGACCCAGTTCCGCCCGGCGACGAGCGAATACCCGGAAATCTCCAACAACATCGTGATCGCCATGGAAGCGGTCATGACCGGTGACAAGTCGGTCGCGGACGCTGCGAAAGCCTACGACGAGGCGGTCATTCGGATCGTCGGTAAAGAAAACACCACGGCAGGCAAGTAACCTACATGTCGAACGTTACCCAGCGACGGCTGCGCTCACTCCTGTGGGCGCAGCCACTCGTCCCCGCACTCATCCTGCTCGGGTTGTTTCTGCTTGGACCCGTGATCTGGTCGTTCGCCGGGTCCTTCACCAACGCATCCCTCAAAGGAATCGCGGCACGCAACCCCAAGTTCGTCGGCTTCGACAACTACGTCATGCTGTTCACCACCCCAGAGTTCTACACCTCAGTGGTGCTCACCATCGTCTTCGTGCTCGGATCAGCCGTGATCGGCCAAAACACGCTCGGCCTGGGGTTGGCGCTCATGATGGAACACGCAAACGGGGTGATCCGCACCGTGACCAGCACCGTCATCATGGCCTCCTGGATGCTGCCAGAAATCGTTGCCGCCTTCGCCTGCTACGCCTACTTCTCCGGCGACGGCACGCTCAACCAAATCCTGGCGGTCTTCGGCGTGGCCGGAACCGAATGGCTGTACTACACGCCAATGCTCGCCGTCATCCTGGCAAACATTTGGCGCGGCACCGCATTCTCACTCATGGTGTACTCCGCCGCGCTCAAAAACATGCCCAGCGAAGTCACCGAAGCGGCCATCGTCGACGGGGCCAACGGCGCAAAACGCCTCTTCCTCGTCACCATCCCCATGATCCGCAAAAGCATATCCACCAACCTCATGCTCATCACCCTGCAAACCCTCGCCGTTTTCGGCCTCATCTGGGTGATGACAAAAGGCGGCCCCAACGGCAAAAGCGCCACCCTGCCCATCCTCGCCTACGAGCAGGCAATGCAGTTCTCCATGATCGGCTACGGTACCGCAATCGCCACCGTGCTGCTGCTCATCGGCGCGGTATTCTCCCTGTTCTACATTCGCGTGCTCAAGCCGGAGGTGCACTCGTGAAACCCTCATACCTGGGCATTCGCGTGTTCAACAACACCGTGCTGCTCATCATCGCCGCCTGCTTTGTGCTGCCGCTCATCTGGATGCTGCTGGCGGCACTCGACACCACCGCCGGCCTCTCCGTGCGGCTACCGGAGTCGCCAAGCGTTGCCAACTTCACCGCCATACTCAACCCCAAAACCACGTTCATTCCGCTGCTGAACAGTCTCATCCTGTCGTTCGGTTCCGCAACGGTCACCGTGCTTGTCGCCATGCTCGCCGCATACCCGCTCTCACGGCACCGGTCACGGTTCAACAAACCATTCATGTATGGCATTCTGTTCGGCACCGGGCTGCCCATCACCGCAATGATGGTCCCCGTCTACAGCCTCTTCGTCAAGCTGCACCTGCTCAACTCCATGCCAGCCACCGTGCTGTTCATGGCGGCAACCTCACTGCCCATGGCAATCTGGATGACCAAAAACTTCATCGACGATATACCCGTCTCCATCGAAGAAGCCGCGTGGGTCGACGGCACCGGCCTGCTCAAAACCCTCTGGTTCATCGTTGCGCCACTCATGAAACCCGGACTGCTCGTCGTATTCATCTTCGTGTTCGTAGGATCCTGGGGAAACTTCTTCGTGCCCTTCGTGCTGCTCACCTCGCCGGAACATCAACCCGCCGCGGTCAGCATCTACTCATTCTTCGGGCAATACGGCGCCGTGGCCTACGGTCAACTCGCCGCATTCTCGTTGCTCTACTCGCTCCCCGTCGTTATGCTGTACGTCATTGTGCAACGCATGACCGGTGGGTTCTCGCTAGCCGGCGGGGTTAAAGGGTGACCCACCCGGGGGCGAGCGAAACCGTCGCGGGCCAGCCGCGGCATCCACCAATAGAAACACACACAGAAAGCAGACTATGACGCAACTCAACGTGGTCATTCTTGGCGCTTGGCACGTACACGCCCGAGACTACGCCAAAGATACCCTCGAACACCCCGACACCAACCTGGTTGGGGTGTGGGACGAAAACGAGCAGCTGGGACAGGAACTCGCCGACGAACTCGGCGTCGCGTACTACGCAAACCTCGACGAAGCACTCGCACTCGAAGGACTCGACGCGGTCGTGATCACCACGGCAACCGTTGAACACGTGCGGGTCATCCCCGCAGCAGCAGCCGCCGGAAAACACATCTTCACCGAAAAAGTTATTGCCGCAACCCCCGCAGAAGTGGCAACCATCGAGGCGGCTGTCGCCGAAGCCGGCGTCATCCTGCACACCTCCCTGCCGCGCATGACCCACGGCTACACGCACACCATTGACGAGATTCTTGATAGTGGCGAACTCGGCCCGGTGCGCTACGTGCGTGTGCGACTGGCACACAACGGCGGCCCCGCAGGCTGGCTGCCCGCACGATTCTTCAACGCGCACGAAGCGCAGGGCGGTGCGCTCACCGACCTCGGCTGCCACCCGGTGTACCTCACCCGGCACTTCCTGCGCCACGACGAACCCGCCACGGTGCGCGCAACCTACGGCGAAACCAGCGGCCAAGGCGTCGACGATCACGCCGTCGTCACATTCGCACACAGCGACGGTGCCATCGGGGTTGCGGAAGCCAGCTTCGTTACCGGGGCATCCGACTTCAGCATTGAGATTCACGGTGAACTTGGCAGCGTGCTCTACGGCTTTGGCGATGAGCGGCTCCGGGTGGGCATCGGCTCCGAATGGTCGGTTCGCGAGTGCGCCCCAAACAGCGCCGATCAGTTCGCCCGCTTCGTCACCAGCGTGCACACCAACACGCAAGACGTTGCAAACCTGGCGACCGCCCGCAGCCTCACCCAATTGGTGGATGCTGCCAACCGTTCCGCCGCGACCGGCCAGCCAGTACCGTGCTGCGACTAAGCACACCCCCCACACCCCGAAACAACGCGTCTAACGCTCAACACAGGAAGAACCCGAAATGACCACAGTAACCACCCCAATCAAAGTCGGCCTCATCGGCACCGGCGGCATCGCAACCGCCCACATCAACGGCTACGCAGAACACCCCGAACTCATCACCGTCGCTGCCGTCGCCGACGTGCGCCAAGACGTTGTTGACCGGGTTGCCGGCGAGCTGGGTGCCGCCGCGTTCACCGACTACCAGGCCATGCTGAACGAAGCCGATATTGACGCGGTAGACATTTGCCTGCCGCACCACCTGCACGCACCAGCCATCCTCGCCGCGGCTGCCGCCGGCAAACACATCCTGTGCGAAAAACCGCTCTGCCTCACCCCAGAAGAAGCAGCCGAGGTTGTTGCCGCTGTGGAAGCAGCCGGTGTGACCCTCATGTCCGCACACAACCAGCTGTTCATGCCAACCGTGGCGAAAGCCCGCGAACTGCTCGACGCCGGTGCGGTCGGTGACGTGTACGAGGTGCGCACCACCGACTCGTTCTTCAACGACTTCGACCCGGAAAACATGGGCTGGCGCGCACACGCAAAAACCTCAGGCGGCGGCGAACTCATCGACACCGGCTACCACCCCAGCTACCTCCTCATGCACCTGGCCGCAGCCGAACCCACCCACGTTGCCGCCATGCTCAGCACCCACCGGCTGAAATTCATGGAAGGTGAAGACTCGGCACAGCTGCTCGTTCGCTTCGCAAACGGTGTGGTTGGCCACCTCGTGACGAGCTGGGCATACGAGCCGGCCGCAGGCACCGAACGCTTCAGCGTGGTCGGTTCAGCCGGTAGCCTCACCGCCACCGAAAACGAACTCATCCACAGCGTGCGCGGCGGTGAAAGCACCACCTACACCTTCGGCGAGGTGAACACCTTCGGCGAAGAAATCCGGCACTTCGCCGAAAGCCTGCGTGACGGCACCCAACCGATCCAAACCGCGCAAGATGGCGTCAACATTCTGGGAATCATTCTCGCGGCATACGCATCCGCGGAGAAAGGCTCCATCGAACCCGTCTTCAAGCTGTAGGTAGCGGCGGGGCCGAACCGAACCCAGCCACAACCGGTGCTGCGATTCGGTTCGGCCCGCGGCGCGTCCCGAGAAGCCCGGCGCGGTACCGGTTGAACGCCTCCACCGGCTGGATCCGCGCCGCGCGAACCGCCGGATACACCCCCGCCAATAACCCCACCCCGGCACCCGCAACCGGTGCCACCACCATCAGCCAGGTGGGAATAATGGGGGTCCACTGCTGGGTAATCGCAACCACCACCACGGTGAGCACACCAATACTGCCGCCCAGCACGCCGCCCAACACGCCCCGAAGCAACGCTTCAATGAGAAACTGCGCGGCGATGTGGATCGGTTGCGCACCAAGCGCCCGGCGCAACCCAATCTCCGGCACTCGTGTGAGCACACCAAACAATGCCGACGATGAAATGCCGATGGCCCCAATGACGAGACAGATCAGTGAAAGCGCAAGAAAAAGCACCTGAAGCGAACCGTTAATGTTGCTCTCAGCCCTGGTGGGTGGTGCGGGCTGCGAGACGCTGATTCGCTCGGGATGAACCGGATCAATCGCCAGTGCCGCCTGCTGAGAAATGAGCACGGTCGACCCCACCTTGGTGTCAATCAGCAACTGTTCACGGTTACCTGGGGGCGGTAAATGGTCGCGAGCGAACGCCGCCGGAACAATCACCGACGAAGCCAGCGTTACGTTCTCATCCGAGTCAGAAAGAATACCAATGATCGCAAACCGCTGCTCGTTCACGAACAGTGCCGGTGCCGCCTGAAGATTGGTGATGCCCAACGCCTCGGCGCGTTTTGCGCCCAGCAGCGCCACCGGTTCGTGCTCCAGAAAACCATCAAACGTTCGCCCGGTTTCAATCACCGGGTGTGCCATCTCCAAGTATCGCCACGACACCGCCAACACCCGCGGTCGCACCGGCTCAGCCTCAATCGCGCCGGGTAGCCGAGAAACCCGATCGGCGGTCACGTCCCAGTACCGCCCAACACCAACCACGCCGTTCAACCCGGCAAGAACATCCTCGCTCTCAGCCCGAAACGCGGAGCCATCGGCAAGCGTCTGGGTCGCCTCAACGTGCAACACGGTCGCCTGCTCATCAATGAACTCCCGAGAAATCTGCCCATTCGCGCTCGTCGTCACCCCCAGCACAGACACAAACGAGGCAATGCCAATCACCACACCAAGCACACTCAGCAGTGCACGAGAATGCCGCTGCGTCACGCTGCTCAGCGACTCCGTCAGCAGCCGAGAGAATCGGGGGCGAAAACGAGCAGTCATGCGGAGGCCACGGAGCGAGGGGCGGGCTGGGAACCTGGCAACTCGGTGAGCACGCCATCCACAATGGAAACAATGCGGGTGGCCTGCCTGGCGATGTCATCGTTGTGCGTGATGAGCATGATGGTGACCCCGGACTGGTGAATGGCGTGAAACAACGCCATGATTTCGGCCGTGGTGCGCGTATCAAGGTTGCCAGTTGGTTCATCGCACAACAGGATGCTCGGGGAGGCGCTCAGCGCCCGCGCAATCGCGACACGTTGCCGCTGCCCGCCAGAAAGCTCCACCACCCGACTCTCCAACCGCTCACCAAGACCCACCTTGGTGAGCGCATCGGCGGCGTTGCTGGCAGAAACGTGCGCGGGGGTACCGCGGTACAGGTCTGCCAGCATCACGTTTTCCAGGCAGGTGCGTTGTTCGAGCAGCTGAAAATGTTGGAAGACGAACCCGATGTGTTGCGCCCGCATTGCGGTTCGTTGCCGATCAGTGGCGCCGGCGACTTCGACACCATCGAGCAGGTAGGTGCCCGAATCTGGCACGTCGAGCAACCCAATCAGGTTGAGCAACGTTGATTTGCCAGAACCGGAGGGGCCGACGATCGCCACAAAATCCCCGCGATGAATGGTGAGGCTGCACCGTTGCACGGCGTGCGTGACCACGGTGGAGCGGTACGACTTGGTGACATCATTGAGCTGAATGATTGCGTTCATGCCTTGCCAACAATCACGGCAACACCAGGTTCGAGTCCCGGCGTGGGGGCGATGAGCGCCAACCCGTCAACCGACTCCAGGAGCGTCACGGTGTGTTGTGTTCTGGTGTTGTTGCTGAACTGTTCAACATACTGGGTGCCGTTCGACGCGGTTTGCAGCGCGGAGAGGGGAATTACGAGGTCGGTTTCGCTACCGTGCGAGGTGGTGACGGTGAGCTGCGCAGGGGTTTCCGGACTGAGGGCGGTGGTGTCACCGGTGCACGTCACCCGCACCGGCGCAACAAAACCGGACTCTTCAGTTTTGACCGGTTCGCCGAGCGACGACACCGTGCCAACAAGTTCTGCGGTACCGCCGGTGGCTTCCACGCGCACCTCCGTGCCGACCTGCCAGGCTGCGAGCTGGCCCGGAGGAATTTGCGTATCTATCGCCACATTTCCGTCGGTGAGCGTGACGAACGGGGATTTGAGTTCTTGACCCACCGCGGTTTGATAGGACTGGATGCGCAGGTGCGTGGCTCCGGGCAGCAGCAAGAATTCGCTTTGCTTTGCAATGACATACGGCTGCGGCTGTTGCTGCGTGCTCGCCGCAGCTGCTGTGGGTGCGGGTGTGGCGGTGGGTGCTGGTGCGGGGTCGTCGGTGGTTGCGCGGGCTGGCCCTGGGCCGGTTGGGGGGTCGTAGTCGTAGAGTCGGTATATTGCCCGCACGGCGGTGGCGGTGCTCGGACCGAAAATGCCGGGTGTGTCAAAGATTTCGTACCCGGCGGCCTCGAGCGCTTCTTGGAAGCGTTGCACATCCTGGCCGGTGTCGCCGGTGGTGAGGTCCCGAATCATGGGGATGGGGCCTTCGAGCGCAAAGAGGGGGCGATCTGCCAACACCGCGAGCAGTGATACTTGGGTGAGGCTTTCGCCGGCGTGCATGGGTAGGCCGGTGACGATGCTGCCTTCCACACTTTTGTGCACACTCACCTTGCGGGTGTCGGTTGCAACAACCTTGCCGGACTGGGTGTCGAGGCTGACGAGTGGGCCAGCCTCGACAACCGCGGTGAGTGGTGATGCTGCGACCGGGGCGGTTTGAGCCGCGACTTCTTGGGGTGATTTTACGAATGTGGCGGCTCCAAAGCCCAAGCCGAACGACGCAAGGGTTGCGAGGGTGAGGAACAGTGCAAATTTTGTGTTCGGTCGCATGGTTGTGCTTCTGTTAGAGTGCACGGACTTCTTCGGCGAATTGTTGTAGTGAGCGCAGGGAGGATTCGAACAGGGTTGGGTCTTTTTCGATCGCTTGGCGCTGGTAGTCGGCGAGTATTGCGTAGAAGTAGTCGGGCCAGCGGCTCTGTTCGGTGCAGGCCACGTCGTGCGTGGCGAGCGCAACGGTTTCGGCATCGAGCACGTCAAACACGGTCGAATCGGCAGCATCGTTGACCTGTTTGAAGTCGTGGCCGGCGGTTTTCATGCAGGCCGCCCAGTTGGTTTGCGCCTTGATGAAATCGGGGTGCAGGAACACGAGTTCCCTGAGCTGTATGTCGAGATCGACGGTGTTGATAGGGGTTGTTGGCACGCGGTCGAATACTTTTTTGGTGCAACCGCCTTCTGGCACGGGGAATTCTTTGACGAGTTCGGCTTTTTGGGGGTAGTCGGCTTCTCGGATCGAGTCGGGTCCGCGGAGAATAAGCTGCTTGGTGTAGGAGGTTTTTTCGTCGTCGAGCGATGACGCGACATCCATCCCGGGCATGTAGTGATCGTTTGCCAGGT
>CAYTSH010000031.1:0-1944 GCA_964440395.1 uncultured Microbacteriaceae bacterium | reverse complement strand
AGCCGTCGCTTCGTGACCAGGGTGACTGTGGGCTTGCTGCGTAACCGTACTGTGCTGCGTGTTCTTTGCTCATCGTGCCGAGCCGACCGCCCCAGGAGTAGCCGGTGGGGGCATTAGGGTCGTAGTAGTCGCTGATGAACTGGGCGGTCACCCCGTATTCGGCCGCACACTCCGTGAACAGTGCGGCGAGTCGTGTGTCGAGTTCGGTGCGCACCTGGGGTGCGAGATCAAACGCGTCGAATGGCAGCTGCACGGTTGATCCGATGCGGGGCGGTGGATCAGCGATGACCGGGGTTTGCCACTTGCTGTCAGCGAGGCTGGTTGTGGGTGATTGGTCGGAACAGGCAGAGAGTAACAAGATGGACAGGGCGACTGCGGTGGCTGTGGTGACTTTAGTGGCTGAGAAATGATGTCGCATCATTGCGCTGCGTTGTCCTTTGCATTGATCTGCGCTGACGATATGTATGTTGCTCCACATGATACCCGATCTCGTGAGGGCAAATCGGAGGCTACGTTTGATTAGGTTTCGAGGGCGCTACGTGCAAACGAGCCAACGTCAACCACAATGCCAGCGGCCGTATCTGCGAGGACTGATTCTTTGCAGTTGCCGCTGGCGATCAGAACGAACATGCTGATCGCATGGAGCAACCCTGGCGGCGGCACATTGATCGATTTCGTGTGTCGAGCATTTGGTTTTTTTGAATTCCAATGACCAGCTTTCACGAGCTTAGATCAATTACCTGGTGTGCTAAGTCGCGAATAAACGGGTCGTGTGTTGAAATGACAATAGTGGTGCCGTTCTCTGCCGCGCTCACTATTAGGTCGCGAATGACCTGCGCGTTTGCTTCGTCTAGCGATGCGGTAGGTTCGTCAACAAAGAGAACCTGCGGCTGACGCGCTATGGCGCGCGCAAACGAAACTCGCTGCTTCTCTCCGCCCGATAGAGAATACACTGGCGAGTTGGCACGGGCTTGCATCCCGACGAGTTCAAGGGCGCGGAAGGCTTCTGCTTTTCGTGAACTCCGACTAGCACCTGTTCTTCGCAACGCGAGATTTAAGTTTGACATGACAGTCCAGTCGTCAACCAGGCCAACGTTTTGGAGCATGAAGGCAAAGTGTTCGCGATACAGTCTGCGACGTTGGCGATGCCGTTTGCTCGAAACTCCGACGCCGTTGAAATGAACCATGCCCGCCGACAAGTCTTCGAGTAAACCCAGGCACTGCAGCAGTGATGTTTTTCCTACCCCGGAATGCCCCCACAATGCCGTGATGGTTCCCGGTGAACATTCGAGGTCCACATTGTGCCAAAGTGTGCGCTCTCCGAAGCTTTTTGTCATGCCTGTGCCTGCCAGGCGGACTGAAGAATCTCGAGGGGCTGCGGGGCTCGGTTTCTGCTTTTCGTCTGTCTGGTGCATTGCTGCGTTCACATCCTTTTCAAAGTGTTCACTCGGAGTTGGCGTTCCGAGAACCAGAGCCCAATGCATGTGCTGGCGAGCAGGATAGTTGCGGTCAGGCCCATAAGTGGTGAGATTATCTGTGTCGGAGTAAAGCTGCTCGCAATCAGAGGTGCGATGACGAATGCGCTGGCCACGAGGGTAACGCTGGCGAGAAGGAAAGCACTATGACGCATGACTGCCCCTTCGCCATTCATCGTCAACACAAATAGGAGTTTGGAGCGACGTGCAACATAGGCTATGGAGAGTATTACTCCGCTCACTGCGGCAAGGGCTAGCAGCCAAGCGAGTTCAATCATGTGGGTGGCTAACGCCACTGTTGATTCGACAGCCAGGCTGGCAGCCAACGATTCTGGGCGGTCAACGCTCGAAACGATGTCTTCGATGCCGTTCTTTCGATCAGACTCACGAAAAGAAGCCTCATCTGCAAAGTACACGAGACAGCCATCAGATATCGCGGAGAGCAGGAAGTCGCCAGAGAGCAAGTCGT
>CAYTSH010000030.1:0-15450 GCA_964440395.1 uncultured Microbacteriaceae bacterium | reverse complement strand
CGATGATGCCCGTCATCAAAAATCGCAAAATACTGGCCGTCAAGAGCCAGATTCTCACCGAGCCCTGCGCCACCCAGCGTGTCGATAAACGGATACGTGGCAAAACTTGAGGCGCGCTGTTCGCCGTCTGAAACCAGCGGGGAACTCGTCAGCGCCAATCGGTGCAGCGTGTCACGCACCGCCAAGTCCTGCTCGGCCTCAAGTTCGGTCCGTTCGATCAGCTCAGCATCGAAATCCAGGATAGCCCGCTGCAATCTCGCGGGACGCGGTAACGAACCAACCGGTTCGGTGCGAAACGACACAGTACCTCCAAGACTTAGCTGGCAAACCAGTATCTAACCTAACAGCCACGCCAACCGAACACGAACCCGGGCGGATCGCCCCCAAACGTCAGGCGCGCTGCACTCGCAACACCCGAAACCCCTTTTTGAGGCCGACACGCTCAACAACCGCTGCAGAACCAAGCGTCACCGCCAACCACTGCTGCAAACTGTCAGCACCCAAATTTTTCTGCACAACCAGGTGCGCCTGCGCCCCAAGCTGCAAGCGTGGCAACCAGTGCAGCAGTAGATCATGCAACGCCTGCTTACCAATTCGAATTGGTGGGTTTGACCAGATCGCCGCAAACTCGATGTCATCAGGAACCTGGTCAGGTGTCACCGCCCGCACATTCGTCACGCCGATTGCCCGAGCGTTCATGCGCACAAGTTCGAGTGCGCGCTCATTCACATCAACAGCCCACACAACACAGTCTGGCGACTGCAATGCCATCGTGAGCGCAATCGGTCCCCAACCAGCGCCAATATCGAGCACGTTTCCCCGCTGCGGCAATGCAGGCACCAGGCGAAACAACACCTCGGTGCCCGTGTCCACATGGTCGGGGCTGAACACCCCCGAAGCGGTCGTCAACGTCACCGAACGCCCGGCAAGCTCAACAGCAATCTGTCGAGGCCTGAAATCACCGCTCGGTGCTTCGCTGAAATAATGCTCACCATTCATATTTTCAGTATCCCAGACTTCACGCACACCGCGAATTCGGAGTATCGTTGTGAGGTAATGACACCTGAATTCTCACCACACAGCCCAGAACCGCACATGGACGCCAACGACGGCACTCCAGCATCACAGGCCGGCGGAACACACGAAACACAACCGCAATCGTTCACCCTGAAATCGTTCCAAACAACCGGGGCGCAGGCACTCATGCGCGACGACGCTGCCGCACCCGGGCATCCACATGATGGAGACCAGCTCGACCTGGCTGATCGCAACGCACTCAAGCGCGTCAACGGGCTCTCCACCGAACTAGACGACGTCACCGAGGTGGAATACCGTAAACTACGCCTTGAGCGGGTGATCTTGATCGGGGTCTACTCGCACGGCAGCCTCACCGACGCCGAATACTCGCTGCACGAACTCGCGGCACTCGCGGAAACAGCCGGCGCCACCGTGCTCGACGGGCTGGTGCAACGCCGACCGTTCCCCGACCCCAGCACCTACCTGGGCAAAGGAAAAGCGGCAGAGTTGCGCGGACTCGTCGCAGCGCTCGGGGCCGACACGGTCATTGCAGATTCCGAACTCTCCCCCAGCCAACGCCGCGCGCTGGAAGACGTGGTGAAAGTAAAAGTGATTGACCGCACCGCAGTCATTCTGGACATTTTTAGTCAGCACGCGAAAAGCCGTGAAGGGAAAGCACAAGTCGAACTAGCCCAGCTGGAATACCTGCTGCCGCGACTGCGCGGCTGGGGCGAATCCATGTCCCGCCAGGCCGGCGGCCAGGTTGGCGGCGCCGGTGCGGGGATGGGGTCACGCGGCCCTGGTGAAACCAAAATTGAACTCGATCGCCGCCGCATCCACATTCGCATGGCAAAACTGCGCAAACAAATTGCGGCCATGGCACCGGCTCGTGAAGCGAAACGCGCAAACCGCAAACGAAACGCCACACCCGCTGTGACCATTGTTGGCTACACCAACGCCGGCAAATCCAGTCTGCTTAACCGCATCACCAACGCCGGGTTGCTCGTCGAAAACGCGCTCTTCGCCACACTCGACTCAACTGTCCGCCGCACCCACACCGCGGATGGTCGGGAATACACCCTCGCAGACACGGTGGGGTTTGTCAGCCAGCTGCCGCACCAACTCGTTGAGGCGTTCCAGTCGACGTTCGAGGAAGCTCGTGACGCTGACCTCATCGTGCACGTGGTCGACGGCTCGCATCCCGACCCGGCAAAACAGATGCGAACCGTGCGCGATGTGCTCTCCGAGGCGGGGGCTACCGGCGTTCAGGAGCTCGTCGTGTTCAACAAATCCGACCTGCTTTCCGAAGAAGACATCATGGTGTTGCGGGGGCTAGCGCCGGAATCACTGTGCGTCTCCGCCCGGACGGGTGCAGGCATTCCGG
The DNA here is from genome assembly GCA_964440395.1 of uncultured Microbacteriaceae bacterium. GTDB lineage: Bacteria > Actinomycetota > Actinomycetes > Actinomycetales > Microbacteriaceae > CAYTSH01. The sequence continues at coordinate 13,049 of CAYTSH010000030.1, read as the reverse complement.
AGCTGCTCGACCGGATTGATCAACTGCTGCCAGACACCGCGTTGCGCTTGAGCGTGCACATTCCGTTCGAGCGCGGCGACCTCATCGCGGCGCTGCACAATCAGCACCGTGTGCTCAGCACCGGCTACACCGAGACGGGCACAATTGTGGATGCCCTGGTCAGCCAGGAGTTTGCCGCCGCCCTCCAGCCCTACCGCACCGAGTCAAACGGCGAACCGATGCCGGTGCGCGCACCACGGCAGTAGCTGCAGCTGCCGAACACGCGCAGCAGCACGCCTTATTCGGGCGCGGGGAGGCTGATTTCACCGCGAAAAACAAGCTCAGCCGGGCCGGATAGTGCCACGTGTTCGCCCTCCTCGGTCGGGAACATGCGCACCCCCAGACGCCCGCCGGGCACGGTTACCCGCCAGTGGTGCGGACCCGCAGCGCCAAGGCGTTGCCGGGTTGCCAGCGCCGCCGCGACCGCACCGGTGCCGCAGGAGAGCGTCTCACCGGAGCCACGTTCATACACCCGCATGGTGAGCTCACCGACCCCGTCGTTCACCACGGGTGACGCCGGAACCACAAATTCAACGTTTGCCCCTTCGGCTGGTGCGGGGGTGAGGATTGGGGCTTCGAGCAGTGACAGCCCGCTCAGGGAAACCTGCTCCGGGAGGGTGACCACGACGTGCGGATTGCCGAGGTCGATGCCAACCCCGGCATCCACCAGTTGATCGCCGCCTGGCACGCGCACTGTCGCGTCCTCTCCGCTGAAGCGCCACCTGCCGAGGTCAACCTGGTAACCGAGCCGATTGCGTTGCACGTCTTTCACGCCGGCCCTGGTGCCCACAACGAGTGTGTCGCCGCTGTTGAGTTGGGTGAGGCCTTCGCTGAGGAGGTAGTGTGCGAACACGCGCACCCCGTTGCCGCACATTTGCGCGATGCTGCCATCAGCGTTTGTGTAGTCCATGAACCATTCGGCAGCGGTGTCCACTTCGAGACAGGCTTTGCCTTCGGGGAGGTGTGCGCTGCGGATCGCGCGGATTACCCCGTCCGCGCCAACCCCGAATCGACGATCACACAGCCAGGCGATCTGCTTGGCGGTGAGTGGTCGCTGCCCTTCCGGGTCGGTGTAGAGGATAAAGTCGTTTCCAGTGCCGTGACCTTTCACGAACTGCAGGGTTTGGGTGTTGTCGTTCACACGTTTAGTGTAACCGGTTGGCCGTTTGGGGTGATCCAGCGGACGTCTGGGTAGCGTTTAAACCAGCTGACCTGTCTGCGGGCGAACTTTCTGGTGAGCATTTGGGTTTCTTGAATCGCCTCGGACTCGCTCAGTTGCCCGTTGAGTTGCCGAATCGCCTGGCTGTAGCCGATTGCCCGGCTGGCGGTGGGGCCGTGTTCGAGGCCTTGCGGCAGCAACTGTTCCACTTCGGCGAGCAACCCGCCTCGCCACATGGTTTCGGTGCGTTTTTCGAGCCGCGCCACGAGTTCCGCCCTTGGCACGGTGAGGCCGGTGACGCGCAGTGGCATCCAGGGGGTGGGTGCGGCGGGCAGGCTTGCGCTGTAGGGTTTGCCGGTGATGGTGATGACTTCTAGCGCGCGCACGATTCTTCGGTGGTTGTCGGTGCCAATTAGGGATGCTGCGGCCGGGTCGAGCATTTGCAGTCGCGTGATGAGTGGTTCGGCGCCGTTTTCGAGCAGTTCTTGTTCGAGCTGGGCACGAATTTGTGGGTTGGTTGTGGGGAATTCGAATTGGTAGATTGTGGCTGAGATGTACAGGCCGGAACCTCCGACGAGTATTGGGGTGTTGCCTCGTTTGAGGATGTGTTGAATGGTTTCTCGTGCCCGTTGTTGATATTCGGCGACGGTGGATTCTTGGTCTACCGTGTGGGTGTCGAAGTGGTGGTGTGGAATATCGGCGCGCTCTTCATGTGTGAGTTTCGCGGTGCCAATATCCATGCCCTTGTATTGCTGCATGGCGTCGGCGTTGATGATTTCAGCCCCGTGGCCTGCCTGGTGTAGTTGCTGCGCGAGCCGGATCGCGTGGGCGCTTTTTCCGGTTCCGGTGGAGCCGATCACCACATGGAGCACACCCGGTTCTGGGTGGTGCGAGTCGATAGTCATGCGGTGTTAGCGGGTTTCGTGGCTTGCCCGCAGGCTGGGCAGTCCGAGCGATACGCTGTTTCCTGTTGTGCTGTTTCGTTGTGTGGTGCTGGGTGCTCCGCACTGTTCGGCTTGGGATCGATCCCAGGCGTCTCCCGCCCTTGTGCGACGAATGCGCAGCGAACCTGTGTGTTGTTCTGCGATGAGGTGGAATGGTGCCGCGTGTGTGATTGTGGCGGTGACGACGTCGCCTGGTCGGGGGTGTTCGCTGCCTTCCGGGATGTCAAAGTGTACGAGGCGGGCGTCTTCTGCGCGACCGCTCATGCGGTTGGTGTGGGTGTCTTTGCGGCCTTCACCGTTGGCGACGAGGATGTGCACTTCGCGCCCTATTTGTTGCTGATTTTCTTCGAGTGAGATGCGATCTTGCAGCGCGGCGAGTCGCTCGTATCGTTCTTGCACGATCTCTTTTGGCACCTGGTTTGGCATGGTTGCCGCGGGTGTGCCGGGGCGAATGGAGTCTTGGAAGGTGAATGCGGTTGCGAATCGTGCGGCTTCAACGACGGCGAGTGTTTCTTCAAAGTCTGCGTCGGTTTCTCCGGGGAAACCGACGATGATGTCTGTGCTGATTGCCGCATTGGGGATTTGTTCGCGCACTCGTTCAAGGATGCCGAGAAACTTGCTGGAGCGGTAGGAGCGGCGCATGGCTTTGAGCACCGCGTCGGAGCCTGATTGGAGTGGCATGTGCAGTTGCGGCATGACGTTTGGCGTTTCTGCCATGGCTGCAATGACGTCGTCGGTGAAAGCGGCAGGGTGTGGGCTGGTGAACCGGACCCGCTCGAGCCCTTCGATGTTCCCGGTTGCGCGCAGCAGCGCCGAGAACGCGTGTCGGTCGCCAAACTCGACACCGTAGGTGTTTACGTTTTGACCTAGGAGGGTGACCTCAATGGCGCCTTCTGCAACGAGGGCGCGAACTTCTGCGAGGATGTCTTCGGGGGTGCGATCTTTTTCTTTGCCGCGGAGCGTTGGCACGATGCAGAACGTGCACGTGTTGTTACACCCAACCGAGATGGAGACCCAACCGCTGTAGGTGGAATCTCGTTTTGTTGGGAGTGTTGAGGGGAATGTTTCTAAGGATTCGAGGATCTCAATTTGGGCGGCATTGTTGTGTCGGGCACGTTCGAGGAGTTTCGGGAGCGCGCCCATGTTGTGTGTGCCGAACACGACGTCTACCCATGGTGCTTTCTGCAGGATGGTGTGTTGATCTTTTTGTGCCAGGCAGCCCCCGACCGCTATTTGCATGCCTTCATGTTTGCGTTTCACGCTCGCAAGGTATCCGAGGTTGCCGTAGAGCTTATTGTCTGCGTTTTCGCGCACCGCGCACGTATTGATGACGATCACGTCTGCTTGCTCTTCTGTGGTTGCGACGTAGCCGGCAGCTTCTAGTGAACCGCTGAGTCGTTCTGAGTCGTGCACATTCATTTGGCAACCGTAGGTTTTGACCCGGTACGTGCGCACACGCTCTGACTGGGTGGCCTGGATTGGGTGTTCTTCGGTTGCTGCGCGGGCTTCACTCATGGGCTTCATTTTACGCTAGTTCGCGCGGCTGATCGCTCAGTCGATCGGGAGGAAGCGCACCGTGCCCGGGCGTTGTTCCGGGTGTGCCACCGAATCAAGTGCCCGCTGCACGGCTTCGCGGATGTGTCCACTGCTGTAGCCTCGGCGTTGCAGGTAGGCACTGAGGCGCCGTTCAGCAACGGGGCGCTCGAGGGAACCCATGCGGCGTGCCCGGTCTGTGGCCGCTTCAAGCACACGGAGTAACTGATCTTCGTCGTCTATTCGCTCAAGCGCTGCCTGAATGCTGGCGGGGTGTAACCGCCGTTCTTCGAGCGCACGGCGAATAACGCTGGGTCCGCTTCGCTTGCGGGTGAGGTGGTATTCGGTGAGTGTTTCGGCGAGCAGATCATCGTTCAGGTATTGTTTACGCACCAGTTCTGCACAAATCTCAGCGCTGGTTTCATCGTCTGCCCCTGCTTCTCGGAGCAATCGCAGAACTTCCTGCTCGGAGCGCGCTTTACGGGCGATGGCGCGCACGGCGAGATCCTCGAGTTCAGCGTAGGTGTGCGCCGGTTCTTGGTCCTCACCGGTCAGGGCGGAGCGACGGGATTCAAGATCGGTAACGGTGGCTAGTTCACGCTTGGCGTCGCTGCGCTGGTGTGCGCCGGCTGCTTTTCTCGATCCACTGGTTTTGCGGAGCCCAGTAGTGTTGACAGCGTCTGTCGTTTGCTTCTGAACGGTTGGTTCAAATCGTACAGCCATGTTCTGTGTTTCTCCTTGTCGCCGCAGAGGCGCTAGCGTCTTGCCGCATTTTGCTAGAGTGTTGCCTCAGTGTTTGCACTGTTTTACCTGGGTGTTTGCACAGTCGTGCCGGCGGGGTGCCGCGCACGGCGCTTCTGCGGGTTGGATGTGTTGCCCGGTGCTGCCTTTGGGGGCAGCACCGGGTGTTGACCTCTCTTGGGGTTGTTCTCAAGCGCCGGTGTGGCGGGTTTTGGAACTAGGCTCCGCGTTTCACGCCTGATTTTTCGTCCCGCTCCGTCGCCGCGGCGGCTTGCTGAGCTGCTGCGGCTGCTCCGGCGCCGATGCCCAGTTTGTTCAGGATTTTGTGCTCAATCTCTGCCGCAATTTCTGGGTTTTCTGCGAGGTAGCGTCGCACATTTTCTTTACCTTGGCCGAGCTGGTCACCTTCGTAGGTGTACCACGACCCGCTCTTTTTGACGATTTGGTGTTCAACACCGAAATCAATCAGGCTGCCTTCTCGCGAGATGCCGACGCCGTAGAGAATGTCGAATTCGGCAATTTTGAAGGGCGGAGCCATCTTATTTTTGACGACCTTGACTTTGGTGCGGTTTCCAACCGCATCGGTACCTTCTTTGAGGGTTTCGATGCGCCGAATATCGAGCCGGACCGACGCATAGAATTTGAGGGCTTTACCACCAGCTGTGGTTTCGGGGCTGCCAAAAAATACGCCAATTTTTTCTCGCAGCTGGTTAATGAAAATCATGGTTGTCTTCGTTTGGCTCAGGCCACCGGTCAGTTTTCGTAGCGCCTGGGACATCAACCGAGCTTGGAGACCAACGTGCGAGTCTCCCATGTCTCCTTCGATCTCCGCACGTGGCACGAGCGCAGCAACAGAGTCAATCACAATCAGGTCGATGGATCCCGAGCGCACGAGCATGTCTGCAATCTCAAGCGCCTGTTCTCCAGTGTCTGGTTGTGACACCAGCAGTGAATCAATGTCAACACCGAGTTTCTTGGCATACTCTGGATCAAGCGCGTGTTCCGCATCAATAAACGCCGCAATTCCGCCATTTTTTTGCGCATTCGCGATGGCATGCAGCGTGAGTGTGGTCTTACCTGAAGATTCTGGACCGTAAATCTCAATAATGCGCCCTCGCGGCAAACCACCGATGCCGAGCGCAACATCGAGCGCGACCGAGCCGGTAGGAATCACCTCCACGGGTGCTCGTTCATCACTGCCAAGGCGCATGACCGAGCCCTTGCCGAACTGTCGGTCAATTTGCGCTAACGCATTTTCTAGTGATTTTTCGCGATCGGTTGCTGCGGCCACGGTGTGCTCCTTATGTCTCGTTGGCGACTGTATCGTCGCAGGTGATTCCGCCCACAGGCTGTCATCTCGCACGACGCGGTACTGACAAGGCGTAGACACGTTTGGTCTTAGACTTCACACTAGATGCCCCCACTGACATTTTGCATCAGCAGCCCGCATGTGTGGAGAACTTTTCCGCTCGATGCCGTGTGCATAACCCTAACACAAATCGAACAGATTTTCGAATATTGCGCATTCTTTGCGAGACCCAGCCCGCGCGGCGCAGCACCAGCAAGACTCAGCGCGCACTGTCCGCGAGCCCTCGCCCGTGCCAGCGCTGTGGTGGAATGTCACACTCGCGACATAACGCAATCCACACCTCCGCGCACGGCAACCCGTCACGCAGCGCCTGGTGTGCAGTTCTACTTCCCAACGCGGTGAGGGCAACATCGTGCAGCACAACCTGGCCGTATGCGGCACCAAACTCCTCCGTCACAGCCACCAAAAACTCACTCTGGCGCATTCCGACTCCTCACACGCTCCAAATCGGGGCACCTAGGTGCGCCACCCAGCCACACCACTTGACCACCCAGCCACATCACACCACACCAGCCACATCACAACGATGCGGGGCCCGCGGTGCACACCGTGCACACGCGAGCCCCGCATCGCTCAAACGATTCGCTCAGCGTCGCACCAGGCCGGCGCGAAAACCGGCCACAAGTTCAGCCGGAACCGTGTCGGGCACGCGATTCGTGCTGGCACGATCCAGACCCTCCATAATTGCCAGGCGGTCGCTCACCTCGCCCATAATAATTGAAAGCGGCGTATCCAAAGCGTCAGCAACCGCAGCCAAGATCTCACTCGAAGCTTCCTTCTGACCGCGTTCAACCTCACTCAGGTAGCCAAGAGCAACACTTGCATCTCCGGCAACCTGACGGAGCGTGCGGCCTTTTTGCTGCCGAAAATCGCGAAGGACGTCACCAATTTCCTGACGTACGAGAACCATGTTCACCCTCCAAATCTTGACCATTCGCGTTCGGGATTCTCCCGAACAGCGCACACAGTGAGCCCAACGGGGTACCGTTCAGTTCACTCTACAGGGTAGAACAACGCGTGTTCCGTGTATATTCCGGCGACTCTGCACGCCGCACCCGTGGCATGTCACGATCACCGGCCTGCGAGCGAATCGACTGAAATATACCCCTATATGCCGCTTAATCATAGCACTGTGCGACGGTTCGCCGCCCCAGAAATCAACAAAGCGCGCACTTCGATGAGCGCCTCCGCAATCGCGCGGTTGGTCACCGCCACGCGAATCTCCTCCCGGCTTCCGCGCAGGTGCAGTGCGACGCTCCGGTCACCACGGTCAGAAGACACCCCAATGTAGGCGGTGCCGGGCAGCTGGCCGGTCTGCGGGTCGGGGTCGGGGCCGGCAACACCCGTTGTCGCGATACCCACGGCGGCACGGGCACCGGCAACCGAACACGCAGAACGCACCCCACGCGCCATGGCCGAGGCAACCAGCGGGTGCACTGGACCTTCGCTGGCAAGCAGCGCGGCATCCACCCCCAATTGAGTGCGCTTCACCTCAGCATGGTACGCAACCACGCCACCCCAAAACGAGCGGGATGCCCCACTCACCGAAACGAGCGCGGCGGCAACCAGCCCACCGGTGAGCGACTCGGCAACGGCAAGCGACAACCCGCCCTCAACAGCAGCATCCAGCAGGGCAACGGCGCCTAACCCGTGCTCACCGGTTGTGCTCGCCGGCACCGGCGATCGCCCCCTGCACATACGTCACGCCGCTCCACAGCGTCAACACAAGCGCGGCGCTCATGCTCGCCACCTGCACCGGATGAATCCACGCACCAAGCACCGCCTCGAGCGGCAGCAGTGCGAGCGAAATTGCGACCGCCTGCACCGCGGTTTTCACTTTGCCGAGCCACGCTGCGGCAATCACCACATGCTTGCTCGCACGGATGAGTCGATCGACCGTCACACCCCACTCACGCACCAGCATGAGCGCGCACACCCACCAGGGCAGTTCGTGCAGCACCACCAGGCAGACGAGCGCGGCGCCGGTGAGCAGCTTGTCGGCAATGGGGTCGAGGAGTTTGCCGAGATTGGTTACCTGCCCGAATTTGCGGGCAAGATAGCCGTCAACCCAGTCGGTCGCGATGGCAACAACGAACAGGGTCGCGCCGAACCAGCGAAGCGTGCTTGCTGCCGCGACGCCATCGTGGGTGGGGTCGCCGGCGAGCAGCAGCCACACGCACACCGGGGTGAGGAGCATCCTCGCCACGGTGATAATGTTTGGCGCGTTCCAGTTGGACGGCGACGCGGCACCGGGGCGAGGTTCAGGCAGTCCGGGCAGTTCGCCACGTTCAGGCAGGTTCGGGGTTTCGCTCACAACGTCAGCCTAGCGCTTAGCGACCGGTGAGGTGCCAGGCATCCTCACTCGATTCGTCGGGGCCATCGTCGTCATGGTAGTCAATCGCTTCGGGATGCCCGCCCCCGGTCGTGAGGTCGGCAACCGTGGCGCCGTGGCTGAGCGATTCACCGGGGGCTGGCGTGTGCTCGCCGGCTGCGGGTGTGGGCGTGGCCGGGTGGTCGCCGTTGGTGGCGGGCGCACCACCAGCCGGGGCGGGTTCTTCACCGCGCAGCGCGGCGAGCACCTGCGGTAACTGTTCCATGGTCACGAGCACGTCGCGCGCTTTTGACCCTTCCGACGGGCCGACGATGCCGCGGGATTCGAGCAGGTCCATGAGCCGTCCAGCTTTCGCAAAGCCGACCCGCAGTTTGCGTTGCAACATTGAGGTGGAGCCGAACTGTGTGGAGACGATGAGTTCGGCCGCCGCGAGCAGCACCTCGAGGTCGTCACCAATATCGGCATCCACCTCTTTTTTGGCGGCGGTGACCGCTATGTCGCCCCGATACTCAGGCATTGCTTGCCCTTTCACGTGGGCGACGACCCGTTCAATTTCTTGTTCACTCACCCAGGCACCCTGCACCCGCATGGGTTTCGATTCACCCATTGGCAGGAATAAGCCGTCGCCCTGCCCGATGAGTTTATCCGCCCCCGGCTGATCGAGGATAACGCGTGAGTCGGTGACACTGGCCACCGCGAACGCTAAGCGGCTGGGCACGTTGGCTTTGATGAGCCCGGTCACCACGTCGACGCTGGGTCGCTGCGTGGCGAGCACCAGGTGAATGCCGGCTGCGCGCGCCAACTGGGTGATGCGCACGATGCTGTCTTCCACGTCACGCGGGGCCACCATCATGAGATCGGCGAGCTCATCCACCACCACCAACAGGTAAGGGTATGGTTTCAACACCCGCTGGCTGCCCTCCGGCAGGTTCAGTTCGCCGCTGCGCACACTGGCGTTGAAATCGTCAATGTGTTTGAAGCCGAAGCTTTGCAAATCGTCATACCGCATGTCCATTTCTTTCACCACCCACTGCAACGCCTCGGCTGCTTTCTTTGGGTTGGTGATGATGGGGGTGATCAGGTGTGGCACGCCCTGATAGGCGGTCAGTTCAACCCGTTTGGGGTCGACCAGCACCATGCGCACGTCGCTCGGGGTGGAGCGCATGAGCAGGCTGGTGACCATGGAGTTAATGAAACTTGACTTGCCGGATCCGGTGGAACCGGCAACGAGCAGGTGCGGCATTTTGGCCAGGTTTGCCACGACAAAGCCGCCCTCAACGTCTTTGCCCACGCCGATGGTGAGCGGATGGGTACTCGCGGCTGCGACCCCGGAGCGCAACACGTCGCCGAGCGACACGATTTCACGGTCAGTGTTCGGAATTTCCACGCCGATGGCACTCTTGCCCGGAATCGGCGAAAGGATGCGCACCTCGTTACTCGCAACCGCGTAGGACAGGTTTTTGCCGAGCGCCGTAACCCGCTCCACTTTCACCCCGGGCCCCAGTTCGATCTCGTACCGGGTCACGGTTGGGCCACGAGAAAACCCGGTCACGGTCGCGTCAACCGAAAACTGTGCGAATACCGAAGTAATTGCAGCAACAATATCGTCGTTCACCTGCGAGCGGGTCTTCGCCGGGCTACCCAGCGCCAGCGTGGCCGCGTCGGGCAGCTGATAGCGGGGTGTCGCGCGATCCGGTTCGGGAGCGTGCTGGGCGTGCGCCGCAGCTTCGGCAACACCGGCTTCGGCAACACCGGCTTCGGCAACACCGGCGAGCGCAGCGGCACCCGGGGCGGGCTGGGGGGTGCTGACCGCCGGCAAGTCGACCACGGCATCCACCCCATGGATGCCCAGCTCGCGCGACAACACCATGGTTGCGTCGCTCACCGGTGCGGCCGCCGACCCCGCAGGCGAAGCCCCCGCAATCGCGGATTCAAACGCGCCACCGCCCGGAACACCCAACACCTCGGTCAGACCCTCGTCACGCAAATCCCGGGCGTCGGCCGGGTCAACCTCGCGCTGGTCATCATTCCTGCGCCACCACGGCAACTAGGCATGCTCCGGGTTGGTGACTCCCCCGGCAAGGTCGTCTTCGCTGAACAGCTCCACCATCTCATCCACCCCGCCGTGCTGCGCACGCCGAGAGCGCCGCCCACGCTCGTCGTCCGCGCGCTCCAGCGCCCGCGCCTGCTTCTCCGCTGCGCGGGCAGCACGTTTTTCGGCGCGCTCCTCAGCCCACTTGGTTTCGTCCAGCGCGCTGCCGAACAGGTAGGCGTAGCCCTCATGAATCCGGCGTTTAATTCGATTCGGTGGGGTTTTCGTCAACACGAGCAGCGAAAACCCCAGCAACACACTCATGATCAGCACCGCACCAACGCTGGTGATCAGCGCGGCGAGCGGCGCGGCAACCATCCACCCGAACAGGCCACCCGCCGTAGCCAGCTCCGGCATCCCCTCACCTGGTTTGGGTTGCCCGCCACCAATGTGGCACAAACCGGCCAGGCTCAACAGAAATGCGCTCAGCCCGATGGCGATGCGGCGATTATCGTGCACACTGCTGGGGTTATTGAACAGCCACAGCGCAAACAGTGCCAAAATCACGGGCAACCCGAACGCTACCCGGCCGAGCAACCCGCCCACCGTCCAGGCGTCGATCTGCTGGGCGACTGGGTTTTTGGTGAGAAACCACTCAACAATGGCACCCAACACCGCCAACAAGGCCAACAACAACGGGATGCCGTCCCTGCGTTCCTCGGGCGCCATCCGTTCCAGCCGAAACGCCCGGCACAGCCCACCGACGCCATGCGCGGTCGCCATCCATGCGCGCACCACAACCGGCTTTGGCTCCTCAGGTGCACTGAAGCGTGGCGGTGGCGCGGCGGATCGACTGCGGGTGCTGATGCGGGTCGTTTGAGCTTCGCTCGCTGGTTTGCGAGCCGAAGACGATCCTCGTCGAGACGATGATGCTGAGGCCATTCGTTAAGGCTACCGGGGAAGGGCGCAAACCGCCCAAATGCGAGTCGGCGTGTGCGGAAAGTTTCCCGCACACGCCGAACCAACCCGCCGTCTCGTTACGCCTCGATCACGACCGGAACAATCATGGCGCGCCTGCGCAGCCGGTTCGCCACCCAGCGCCCAATCGTGCGTCGAATCACCTGCTGCAGGGCATGCTGGTCGCGCACACCGTTCTGCGCAGCCTCGGCGAGCGCGGCAATGATCTTCGGCTTGACCGCCTCAAAGACTTCATCACCCTCGGCAACACCCTTGGCGTGAATCTCGGGTCCCACAATCACCCGTCCAGTGGCCGCCTCAAGCACCACAATCACCGAGATGAACCCTTCCTCGCCCAGAATGCGACGATCCTTCAGGTCAGCCTCCGTGATCTCACCCACGCTCGAACCGTCAACATACACAAAGCCAAGATCGTGCTGACCCACAACCTCAACCTCACGGTCATGCATGTCAAGCACCGTGCCATCCTCGGCAAGAAACACGCGGTCAGGGCTGATGCCAGTCTTGATCGCCAACTTGGCGTTTGCATCCAGGTGACGGAACTCGCCGTGCACAGGAAGCACGTGCCGCGGCTTCAAAATGTTGTAACAGTACAGCAGTTCTCCGGCAGCTGCGTGCCCAGAAACGTGCACCTTCGCGTTGCCTTTGTGCACCACATGCACACCCATTTTAGTGAGGCGGTCAATGATGCGATACACCGCATTCTCGTTACCGGGAATCAAACTTGACGCCAAGATGACCGTATCTTCCGCCTGCAACTCAACCCGATGCTCACGGTTCGCCATCCGACTCAACACGGCCATCGGCTCGCCCTGCGAGCCCGTACCCATATACACAATCTTCTGATCAGGAACCGTGTCAGCTTTTCGCACATCTATCAACACATCGGCCGGGACCTTCAAATACCCAAGATCCGCCGCAATACCCATGTTTCGGATCATGCTGCGCCCCAGCAAGGCGACCCTGCGGCCATGCGCGTGCGCGGCATCCAACACCTGTTGCACCCGATGGATATGGCTCGAAAAACTCGCAACAATCACCTTGCCGGGCGCCTGGGCGATAACTCTGTCGAGCACCGGCCCAATATCCCGCTCCAACGGGGTAAAGCCCGGCACCTCAGCATTCGTGGAATCCACCAAAAACAGGTCGACGCCCTCCTCGCCCAGACGGGCAAACGCGCGCAGATCAGTGATGCGGCCATCCAACGGCAACTGATCCATCTTAAAATCGCCCGTCACCAACACCAAACCTGCAAGCGTGCGAATGGCAACTGCAAGCGCGTCTGGAATCGAATGATTCACCGCCACAAACTCCAGCTCAAACGGCCCCAACTGCTCAATCTGCCCCTCTCGCACCGTGAGGGTGAACGGGCGAATGCGGTGCTCCTTCAACTTCGCCTCAATGAGCGCGAGCGTCAACTGCGAGCCGATCAGCGGAATATCGTCACGCAACCGCAACAAATACGGCACCGCACCAATATGGTCCTCGTGACCGTGCGTCAACACCACACCAATCACGTCGTCGATGCGGTCCCGAATCACCGAAAAATCAGGCAAAATCAGATCAACGCCGGGCTGGTGTTCCTCCGGGAACAACACACCGCAGTCGACAATCAACAATTTGCCATTCAATTCAAACACGGTCATGTTACGACCGACCTCACCCAGCCCACCAACGGGGGTAACCCGCAGCGTGTCCCGCTTCAATTTCGCGGGCGGAAACGGTGTGGCCAAATCTGTTGAATGAGTCACTCAGATACCTCTATTTTCTTGCGGAACACTCCGCCATTTGGTGTGCGAGACACGCTCGCAACGTGGTTAAAGCGACCCCGACAACCCGTGCGGACGGGCGGAGCCAGCGATTTTGGGCAACGCGCCACCGGCGGCAGCATTGCCCAAAATCGCTGGCTCCCACTCCTCCGG
>CAYTSH010000029.1:0-15550 GCA_964440395.1 uncultured Microbacteriaceae bacterium | reverse complement strand
CGCTGTACGGCGTGGCGGGTGCTGCCGGCATTGCACAGGCAACGCTGCTGCACGGCAAGGAGTTGTCGTTCAATAACGTGGTGGATGCCGATGCGGCTGTGCGTGCAGCGTTTGAGTTTACCGAGCCTGCGGTTGCGATTATCAAGCACGCCAACCCGTGCGGCATTGCCGTTGCGGGTGCTGGTGCTGGTGTTGCCGATGTTGCTGGTGTTGCTGGTGCTGCCGGGGCTGCCGGTGTTGCCGGTGTTGCCGGTGTTGCTGGTGTTGCCGGTGTTGCCGACCCGATTGCGCGGGCGCATGCCCGGGCGCACGCGTGCGACCCGGTTTCGGCGTTTGGTGGGGTGATCGCCGCGAACCGGACGGTTACGCTCGCCATGGCGAACCAGGTCAGCTCGGTGTTCACCGAAGTGTTGGTGGCACCGGATTTTGAGCCTGAGGCGTTGGCGGTGCTGCAGTTGAAGAAAAACATTCGCCTGCTTCGCCTGCCCGCCGGGTTTACTCGCGACGCGATTGAGCTGAAGCAAGTGTCGGGCGGGTTTCTCGCCCAGGTGCCCGATGTGGTGAGCACCCGCGATGTGCTGCCGTGGCGTCTTGTTGCCGGCCCGGAGGCGAGCCCCGAGGTGATGGCGGATCTTGAGTTTGCCTGGGTGGCGTGCCGCTCGGTGAAGTCGAACGGCATCCTGTTGGCGAGTGGGGGCGCCTCGGTGGGTGTGGGGATGGGGCAGGTGAACCGGGTTGATTCGTGCGGTCTTGCGGTGAGTCGGGCTGGTGAGCGGGCTGCTGGTTCGGTGGCGGCTTCGGACGCGTTTTTCCCGTTCGCTGACGGGCTGCAGGTGTTGTTGGCTGCCGGGGTGCGGGCTGTTGTGCAGCCTGGTGGTTCGGTGCGTGACGACGAGGTGATTGCGGCTGCTGCGGCTGCCGGGGTGACCATGTATTTCACCGGGGAGCGGCACTTCTTCCACTGATGCCTGTGCGGGTCGGTGCGGGGGCGCGCGCTTCCGCGCCGGCGCCTTCGCACGCCGCGCGCGAGTGCCCCGCGCTTCCCGCGCCCGGTGTCCGAGCGCCCCGAGCCTCCCGCGCCCGCCCGCGCTTCCCGCGCCCTCCCGCGCATCCACTAACCTCGCACTGGGGCTGTTAGGGCGCTAAATCCAAATCCTGACCCCTGCGGTGCGACCAATTCCCGGAATTTTGACCAAAAATAGGTAGAAATCAACTCAAACTACCGGGAATTGGTCAAATTACCGCGAATTGATCCGAATCCGTGCAGGGGAGTCGGTGCCGTTTCCCCGCCGCAGCGCCAAAAGTTACCCCAGCCCTGCAGGGCCTGCCTACTTTGGCTCAGCCCAGCCCAGCACAGCCGAGCCCAGCCGAGCCCAGCCCAGGCTTTGCTCAGCCCAGCCGAGTCAAGCCGAGCCCAGGCTTTGCTCAGCCCAGCCGAGTCAAGCCGAGCCCAGCAGAGCATGGTCCAGCCCAGGCCCAGCCGAGCCCAGCAGAGCATGGTCCAGCCCAGCCCAGCCCAGCCCGGTCTTGCCTGCCGTTGCCGTTTCGCGAGGTTTCCGGCTTACAGCGCTAACGCCCCGATCACTTCGCCGTAGGTGGTTTCCCCTATTGGGGTGAACCCTACTCGCAGGAAGAACTCTTCCGGTCCGTCATCGCCGCGCTCCCACAGCACGGTGAGTTGCGTGAATCCGCGCGCGCGTGCTTCTGCTTTGAGCGCATCGAGCGCGAATGTGCCCACGCCTTTTCCTTGCGCGTTTGCGGCGACGTTGATGCGCCACAGGCAGCAGCGGAACTCTTCGTTGCGCGCATCGGGGTCGAAATTGCCGTGGATGAATCCGACCACTTCGCCGTCGTGCATCACAACTCGTTGCCACGCGTGGGTCGGGTCGCTCACGGCTGCTGCTGCCGCGTAGGAGACAGGGACGATGAATTGTTCTTGCCCCGGTTTGAGGGTGAGCCGGTTTACGGCAACGATGGTGGTTGCCGAGAGTTCTTCAAGCGTCAGCGCGTTCATACTTCCAGGGTAGCTCATGTGCTTCAATGTGGGATGCTGTGGTGCCGTGTCCGTCCGCAGCGCGCCTGCCAGCGCCGACCTGCCCGACCCGCGCGGAACCGGACGAACCGCGTCGAACTGCCCGACCCCTGCCCGACCCCCGCCCAACCCGGCCGAAACGGCCGACCCGCCCAACCGCGCCAAACCCCGCAGGGTTACCGAGCCGCTAACCGCTCGGTGAGCGCCGTGAGTTCGTTTTGGGTGAGCCCCCCGTCGGTGAGGTAGGCTGCTGCGCCGCCGCGGGCTTCGACCCAGTTGAGGGCGCCTTCGATTGCTGCGCGCGGGGTTGCGGTGACGAGTTCGTCGATTTGGGGCAGCAGCGGCACCCCCATTTGGGTGATGCGTTGGCGCATCTGTTCCGCCCAGGGGCCTGCGAGGTTGTGTTCGCTTGCGGTGTAGTCTTCGATGATGGCTGCCCGCTCAGCCCCGATCGCGCTGAGTAGCAGCGCGGTCGCCACCCCGGTGCGGTCTTTGCCGGCGGTGCAGTGGATGAGCACGGCTGGGCGTTCGGGATGAAGCGGGTGTGCCACGTGCCGGGCAACTGTTGCGAATGTTTCGGCGGAGTGTTCGAGCATGTTGAGGTAGAGTTCTGCGAGCGCGGGGAGCCGTTCGATCATGGCTTTGAGCGTTTCGGGGCTGGCGTCTTTGGTGATGGCACCGCCGCCGGTCATGGCACCTTCGAGCAGTGGCAGGGTGACGGTGGTTAGTTCGACGTCTTGGGGGAGTCGGTTTGGTGCCTGGGTTCGTTCGGTTTCGGTGCGGAAATCGATTATGGTGCCAATGTGTTGCGCCCGCAGCGCCTCGAGGCCAGCTTCGGTGGTTGCTGCGAGTGCGTCTGATCGCAGCAGCACACCGCTGCGCACGGTTCCACCGCCGTCGAGCGGTATGCCGCCGAGGTCGCGTGCGTTGTAGGTTCCTGGGATGCTGCTGGTCACGTTGGTGCCTGTTCTTTCTGTGTTGGGTGTGCCGCCGGGCGGGGTTGCGTGGCTAGTTGGTGTGGTTTGGGGTTCCATCAATGGTGTTGGATGCCGTGCTCACCTGCGCCTGCACCTCCCCCTCTGCTTCTGCTGGCGTTTGTGCGTTTCGGTTGAGCGTGGATCGGAGCCCGGTGAGGGTGAGGAGTGAGAGGAGCACCGCGATGGTGGCGCACAGGTAGAGCGCGGTGTAGTTTTTTGGGTCGCCGCTGACGGGGTCACCTTGACCGATGAGCACAATGAGTGGTGCCACTGCGGGGCCGAGCGATTGGGGGAGCGTTTTGGCAATGTTGAATATGCCAAGGAATTTGCCTTCGTCACCGGCGGGGAGTGTGCGCATGACTAGTGCCAGGTCGACTGCGTAGTACATGCCTAGTGCAAATCCGGCCAGGATGGTGCTGACCCAGAACACGGTGATGTCTGCGGTGAATGCTTTGAGGAGGAGTGAACCAGCGAGGATGAGTGCTGAGGTGATCAGCACCGGTCGGTAGTTGCCGCGTCGGGCGGCGAGGTATCCGAAACCGAACGCTGCGATCATGTTGAGGAACGCGCCGGCTAGGGTGCTGAATCGGACGAGGGTGGCAGCGGCTTCCTGATCGAGGGCGAGGCGGGTCATGAGGTAGAACAGCCCGTAGGTTGAGACGATGACGTAGCCAAATTGCATGGTGAAGCGCTGTATCCACACGAGGCTGAATTGTGGTGTGCGAAGCGGGTTGAACAGGAAGGATGCGAAAATTTCGCCGATGGTTTGGTGTTTTGTTGTGCTGTCTGTGTGCTGCGGATCTTTGAGGGTGATGCAGATGACCGTGACGATGATGACGGCGATCACCGGCATGATGATCATGGAGAGGGTGAGGGGATCTATGATCATGGAGATGTCGAGGGAATCGTTGAAGATTTGTGAAATGAGGATAGCGGGCACGATGCCGAGGAACCCGAACGCGCCAAAAATGCCGGATGCTTTTGCCCGTTGGGTTTCGGGAACCTGATCGGCGAGCAGTGCTGAGAGCGCGGCAAGTGTGGCGTTGTACGCTATTTGGGTGAGCGCCCAACCGAGAATGAACTGGGGCACGTTTGAGGCGGTGGCGGTGATGATTGTTGCGAGCAGACCAGCAGCGGTGCCGCCAACGAGCCAGGGGCGGCGCCTGCCGAATCGGCTTTTCGTGCGGTCTGAAAGGTGACCGAAGATGGGGTTTGCGATGAGGGCGGCTGCGGCACCTATTGCGAGCACGGTTCCGAGCGCGTTTTCTTTTTGGTCGCTTGGCACCAGGCTGAGTACTTTGAGGGAGAGTGTGACGACGATTGGCACCACGAGTGAGCCGAGCACGGCAAGCTCAATGAGTGCTAACGCGTAGATGCTTCGCATGCGAACCGGTTGGGTTGGTTGAGTGAACCGCTCGGGTTGAGCGGGTTGTGCAGTGCCGACGCTGGAAGTGGGGGGCTGTGCGGGGGGCTTGTGCATGGGGGATCAACTCGGGGAAGCGTACGTTCATCATTGAATGTGGTGAGGATGTCACGCCCGAAACGTTCAGGCAACGACATGGTTAATGGTAACTGACATCTTGGTGAATGCGCTCACTTCTTCGGGCGCCCCGATGCGCTGCGGGGGAGGGGCGCCCGAGGTTTTCTGCGCTGAGTACTGCGTACCGAGTACTGCGTACCGAGTACTTCGTACTGAGTACTGCGAACTGAGTACTTCGAACTGAGTACTGCGAACTGCGAGACGCGAGCAGGGATGCTCGGTGCGTCCCGCGCCCGGCACCCAGTGCGTCCCGCGCCCGTCGCCCTACGCGCCCCGTGCCGAGTGCATCCCGTGCCGCAATTGCTCCGTGCCGCGAAATGTGTTCTAGTGGAGGGTATGCACTCGACATCACCCGAAGACAACGCCGTCACTTCCGCTGCGGCAACCCCTGCTCCGCACTCCGCGGCAACCGCCGCTCCCACCGCAAACGCTGGGGCAACCCCTGCCCCGCATCCCGCGGCAACCGCCGCCCCAAACCCAAACCCAGCCGCAACCCCCGCCAGCGCCCCAACCGCGCAGCACGAACGCCGTGTCGCCGAGTTCATGGCCGGTATGACGGTGGCGGAGAAGGTTGGCAGCCTGCTCGTGGCGCGGGTGGTGTGCGGGCCTGGTGGCACGCTGTGGGAGGGCACCGAGGGGGAGTCCCCGTTTGGGTTCACCCCGACCACGGAGCTCATTCGCGAGCGGCACATCACGCACGTGACCCTGATGAACCCGGCACCGGTGCCGGATCTGATTGCGTGGGGCGACCGGTTGCAGCAACTCGCCGCAACCACCCGCAGCAAACAGGCTGTCAGTATTGCGGCCGACCCGGTGCACGGGCAGAGCCGCAACGCCCAGGTGGCGATGAGTGGCGGCGGGTTTACGGTGCTGCCGGAACCGATCGGGTTGGCCGCCACCCGTGACCCGGCGCTGGTGCGGGAGGCTGCCCGCATGATGGGGCGCGAGTTGCGCGCCGCTGGCATTACCGTTGCGTTGCACCCGATGGCTGATTTGGCAACCGAACCGCGCTGGGCTCGAGTTGCGGGCACGTTTGGTGAGGACCCTGAACTGGTTGCCGAACTTGCCGAGCAATACATTTTGGGGTTGCAGGAGGCTGGCGTTGCGGCGACTGTGAAACATTTTCCGGGCGGCGGGCCGCAGCAAGGCGGCGAGGATTCGCATTTTGAACGCGGTGCGCACACCGTCTACCCGGGCGGTGCGTTTGAGACGCACCTGGCGCCGTTTGCCAGGGCAATCCGCGCGGGCGTCAGCCGGGTCATGCCGGGGTATGCCGCCCCGGTTGGGACCGATTATGCGGAGGTTGGTTTCGCGTTTGAGCGTGCCCTGATGACGGATGTGTTGCGCAACCGACTCGGTTTCACGGGCATCATTTTGACCGATTTCAATATTGTGCAGGGCATGAGTTTGCCACGGTTGGGCGTGCATCTTGCCCCGCGGGCGTGGGGTTTGGAGCAGACGACTGCGCTGGAGCGGGTTGTGCGCCTGTTTGATGCGGGCGTGGATCAGTTTGGTGGCGAGGATGACCCTGCCGTGTTTTTGGAGGCGCTGGATCGCGGGTTGGTGAGCGAGCAACGTTTGGACGATTCGGTGCGCCGCGTGTTGTTGGAGAAGGCTCGGTTGGGGGTGCTGACCACGGATGACCTGGAGGTGGAGCGTGCGGCGACCGCGGCATCCACCATTGAGATTGCGGGCGCGGATCATCAACGCATCGCCGACCGGGTGCGGCGCGCCTCGGTGGTTGCGCTCGCGGGATCGCCGGTGCGCTTGACGCCGGAAACACGCGTGTATGCGGAGGGGGTTGCGCGTGCGGCGGTCGCGGCCCGGGCGGTGCCGGTGGATTCGCCGGACGAGGCTGAGGTGGCGATTGTGCGCATTGCTGCCCCGTTTGAGCCGCGCGAGGGGCTGTTGGAGCAGGCGTTCCACCAGGGCAGTTTGGCGTTCCCGGAGGAGACGGTGCGGCACATTGCTGACCTTGCCGCCCGGGTGCCAACCGTGGTGGATGTGTTTTTGGAGCGTCCCGCCGTGCTCACCCCGTTGGCGGAGTTGCCGGTGACGTTGCTGGGCTCGTTTGGGGTGGCCGATGATGTGCTGTTGGATGCGGCGTCGGGGCGGGCTTCGGTGCGTGGCCGGTTGCCGTTTGATATTCCTCGATCAATGGATGCCGTGCGTGCTTCCCGCGAGGACGTCCCGTTTGACACCCAAGACCCGCTCTTCCCGTGCGGGCACGGACTGGTGTGGGGCGAGTGAGCGCGGTCTAGTAGACTGGACGCGGCCTTAAGGCTTTTTTCATTCACCACGCCATCGGTGGCGGCCAGCTGTCGTGTTGGCTCCTGGGCGTGGCTAACTTTCGGGAGTCCCATGTCTAAGATCAAGGTTGAAGGAACGGTCGTCGAGCTTGACGGCGACGAGATGACGCGCATTATTTGGCAGTTCATTAAGGACTCGCTGATTCACCCCTACCTCGACATCAACCTGGAGTATTACGATCTGGGCATTGAGAGCCGCGACGCGACCGACGATCAGATCACGATTGACGCCGCGCATGCCATTCAGCGCCACGGTGTTGGGGTGAAATGTGCCACCATCACCCCGGATGAGGCTCGGGTTGCCGAGTTTGGGTTGAAGAAGATGTGGAAGTCGCCGAACGGCACGATTCGGAACATTCTGGGCGGCGTGATTTTTCGCGAACCGATCATTATTTCGAACATTCCGCGGCTGGTGCCGGGGTGGAATAAGCCGATTATTGTGGGGCGGCACGCGTTTGGTGACCAGTACCGTGCCACCGATTTCCGGTTTGAGGGGGCTGGCACGCTCACTGTGGAGTTTACGCCTGAGGATGGTTCAGCGCCGATGAAGTTCGAGGTGTATCAGGCACCGTCGAGCGGGGTTGCGCAGGTGCAATACAACCTGGATGAGTCGATTCGGGACTTCGCGCGCGCCTCACTCAACTACGGTCTTGCGCGCAACTACCCGGTGTATCTTTCCACCAAGAACACCATCCTCAAGGCGTATGACGGCCGGTTTAAAGACATTTTCCAAGAAATCTTCGACACAGAGTTCGCTGAGCGGTTTGCCGAGGCGGGCCTCACCTATGAGCATCGTCTGATTGACGACATGGTTGCCTCAGCAATGAAGTGGGAGGGCGGCTATGTGTGGGCGTGCAAAAACTATGACGGTGATGTGCAGTCAGACACCGTCGCGCAGGGGTTCGGTTCGCTCGGTTTGATGACCTCCGTGCTGGCCACGCCCGACGGCAAGGTGGTCGAGGCTGAGGCCGCGCACGGCACGGTGACCCGGCACTACCGTCAGCACCAGCAGGGCAAACCCACCTCGACCAACCCGATTGCGTCAATCTACGCGTGGACCCGGGGGCTCATGCACCGCGGCAAACTGGACGGCAACCAGGAACTGATCAACTTTGCACACACCCTGGAGGATGTTGTGGTGAAGACGGTGGAGAGCGGCAAGATGACGAAGGATTTGGCGTTGCTGATCGGTCCCGAGCAGCCGTACCAGACCACTGAGGAGTTCCTGGAGACCCTCTCGGCGAACCTGCGGACGCGCCTAGCGTAAGACGATGCGCGGGGCGGGGGCGGGGTCGCGTGATCGCGGCAGCGCCCCCGCGGCATGCGGCGTTTTCACAGGAAACTGTGATGCTCGCAGGTTGCACTCCGTTTGTTTGTAAGCTTTACTAATAAACATGCATCAGTGGAATGCCCAGCCGGAGCGGGAACTGCGACCCAGCAGCAAAGCTCTCCCCGAGCATGCCCGCAGCCACAACCGCTCGCTCGTGTTGCAGCAGCTCTACCGAGCCGAAGGGCTCAGCAGGGCGGACATCGCCCGCGTCACCGGGCTAACCCGGGTGACCGTCTCCGACCTCGTCTCCGACATGATCGCCGAGGGGCTCATCACCGAGCTGGGCGCGCGCGAAGCATCCCGGCCAGGTAAACCCGCAATTCAACTCGCGCTCAACGAGCACGCCTTCGACATTATCGGGGTTGACCTTTCCGACACCACCGCGTTCCGCGCCGGCATCCTCGGCATGGGCGGCACCGTGCGCGAAATACACACCCGCGAGCTCAACGGTCGCACCGGCACTGAGGCCGTGGACACCCTGATCGAGCTGCTCGAGCACACACTCGCCGCCACTCAGCATCCCATCCTTGGCATCGGGCTCGGCACCCCGGGCATCGTTGAAGCGCACCGCACCGTGCGCCACGCGCCCAACCTGCGCTGGACCGACCTCGACCTGTACGGCCTGCTCGCCGAACGGTTCGGTGAACACATCGTGGTCGCCAACGACGCCAACGCGGCGGTGCACGCGGAACACAGCTTCGGTGCCAAAGCGGGCGACCTGCTGCTCCTCCAAATCGGGGCGGGCGTCGGTTCCGGCATTGTGGTGAACGGCCGACCCGTCTTCGGGGCGGCCAGCGCCGCCGGTGAGATCGGCCACGTGGTCGTCGGAACAGACGGCGGCCCCGCCTGCGCCTGCGGCATGTTCGGCTGCCTCGAAGCCTGGGTGTCGATACCGGGGTTGGAGCGGCTCTGTAGCGCGGCATCCACCCCCCAATTGAGAGACGAAGTGCTGCGCAACGCCGGTGAACGGCTCGGGATTGCGCTCTCACCGGTGGTGGGCATGCTCAACGTCTCAGAGGTGGTAATCAGCGGCCCCGCGCACCTGCTCGGCGGTGTGTTTGTGCGTGCGGTGGGTGCCACCATACGCAAACGCACCCTGCCGCTCGTGCACGAAGGGCTCACGGTGCGCATGACCGAACTGGGCGACACCATCATCATGCGCGGCGCGGCCGCCCTCGTGCTCTCTGCCCAGCTCGGGCTGTCTTAACGCTTCACCTACCCCCGTCGTGCGACACTGATCGCCGGCAAACCCCAACAAGTAAAGGAAATCATGAGAATCAAAACACTCGGGGCGGTAGCCCTGGTTGCTGCCTCAGCCCTCACGCTGAGCAGCTGCGCAAGCAACAACGATTCGGCCGGGTCCTCGTCAGACAAGACCAACATTCGGGTGTGGCTTGTCGGCACAGACACCCCGAAAGCGGCGCGGGACTACCTCAAAACCACGTTTGAGAGTGAGCACAAAGACGCCACGCTCACCATTGAGGAGCAGTCGTGGAGCGGGCTGACCGACAAACTCACCACCAACCTTTCCGGGAGCGACAGCCCCGACGTGGTAGAGATCGGCAACACTCAGGCTGCGGCATTCACCACCGCCGGTGCATTCCTCGACCTGACCGACCAGTACGAGGCACTCGGTGGCGACGACCTGCTGCCCGGCTTTGTGGAGGCCGGCACCTACGATGGCAAGTTCTTCGCAGCGCCGCTGTACTCGGGTGCTCGCCTCGTGTTCTACAAGAAGGATGCCCTGGCTGCGGCCGGTCTGCAGGTGCCGACCACGCTTGATGAGTACGTCTCCACCGCGAAAACCCTTGCCGAGAAGAACGAAGGCAAGTCGGGGCTCTGGTGGCCGGGACAAGACTGGTACAACGCTCTGCCATTCATTTGGGAGAACGGTGGCGAAATTGCCGTGGAGAAGAACGGGAAGTGGGAGGCACAGTTCTCAAGCCCCGAATCAATCACCGGGCTCAAGCAGGTGCAGGACCTTATGACGAACGCCTCGCGCGCGCCGAAAGATGGCAACGAAACGAACGCCCAGGTTGGCTACTGTGACGGAACCAGCCTGCAAATCTCTGCGCCCAGCTGGGTGAAATGGTCGATTCTGGCGCCGAAAGATTCCGAAACCCCCGGCTGCCCAGATGAGGAAGCAAATCTGGGCGTCTACGCGCTGCCCGGTAAGAACGGTGACGCCGCGAAGGTGTTCGCCGGCGGTTCCAACATTGCGGTCTCCGCAAAGTCGGCCCACCCGGATCTCGCCACCGATGCGCTCAAGATTATTCTGAGCGACGAGTTCCAAACCATCTACGCTGAGAACGGCCTCGTGCCTGCGAAGAAGTCGCTCGCCAGCGGGCTCGGCTCCGACGAGGTTGCGCAAGCAACCGCACTTGCGGCGGGGAACGCTCGCCTCACCCCGGCTTCGCCGAAGTGGGCGGACGTTGAGTCTGCGGGTGTGCTGCAAGACTTCTTCACGAAGGTTGCGCAGGGCGGCGACGTTGAGTCACTTGCCAAAGAGCTCGACAAGAACATCAACACCATCCTGAATAGCTAACACGAAGCGGGTGGGGGAGCGCATCCCCCACCCGCGTTTGTGTGTGCACCCCACCCTGCTCACCCGCTGCTCTTCTCGTCTCCCCAGCCGGCAGTTGTGCCCGGCGCGGCGCTGCTGCGGGTGTGCGCCAGTCCGGCATTCGTTTGCCGCCAACCCGCTGAAAGATTCCACACGAATGTCGAAGCAAGAACCCGAACAGTTCCGCGTTGAACGTTCCCGCAAAGCGGCGTTCACGTTCACACCCTACGCACTGCTCACCCCGGTGCTTGTGGTGCTTGCCGCCGTGATCGCCTGGCCGCTCATCAACCTGCTCATCATGTCGTTCCAGAAATACGGTCGCGAGCAGGCGTTTGGAAAACCGCCGGAGTTTGTCGGTTTTGACAACTACATTCGGGTGCTGAGCGATGCGCAGTTTTGGAGTGTGCTCAGTCGCAGTTTTCTGTTTTGCCTGGTGTGCGCCAGCCTCACCATGCTCATCAGCACACTGCTTGCGCTCATGATGACCCGCCTGAGCACCCCGTTTCGGTTGCTCATGTCCATTGGCCTGCTGCTGGCGTGGGCGATGCCTGCCCTCACCGCCACCGTGGTGTGGGGGTGGATGTTTGACACCAACTACGGCGTGGTGAACTATGTGCTCACCAACTGGTTCGGGCTTGATTTTGGGCAGCATTCGTGGCTGATCAACCCGGTAAGTTTCTTTTTCGTTGCCGCAATCATCGTGATTTGGGGCGCGGTGCCGTTTGCGACGTTCACCATTTATGCGGGGCTCACCCAGGTGCCCGAAGAGGTGGTGGAGGCTTCAAAACTTGACGGCGCCTCCGCGTTCGAGGGGTTTCGTTTCATCGTGTTCCCCTTCCTGAAACCCATCTTCGTGGTGGTTGCGATTCTGCAAATCATCTGGGACTTGCGCGTCTTCACGCAGATTTTTGCCCTGCAAGATATTGGCGGGTTGAAAGAAAAAACCAGCACGCTCGGCGTATACATTTACCGGGTGTCGCTGAGCGGCGAATACGGCATCGGTGGGGCAATCGCCGTCATCACCGTGCTGATTTTGATGGCAATCTCGCTGTACTACGTGCGCCAAAGCATTCAAGAAGAGGAGCTGTAAGGTGACCACCACGAGCACCACCACCACGAGCGCCGCCAAGAGCCCCGCCAAGAGCACCGCCACCGCAGCCAAACCGGCTGCTCGCACATCGCCATACGTGGTGCGTCGCCGCATCGTCACCGCAATCCTCAACGCGGTTGCGGTGATCGTGTTCATCGTGGCGGCATTCCCCGTGTACTGGATGATCAACACGTCGTTGCAACCCAATAACGACATTCGCTCCAGCACGCTGCACTTTTGGCCGGACAATTTCACGTTGCGCAACTACCACACGGTGCTGTTCGAGCCCGGGCGCAGCCCGTTCCTTCCCGCCCTGGGCAACTCGCTGCTCGTCACCGCGCTCACCGTCAGCATTGCGTTGGTGTTTGCGTTTCTCGCCGCCCTGGCGGTGACCCGGTTCCGCTTTCGCAGCCGAAAACTGTTCATCATTGCCATTTTGGTGATTCAAATGATCCCGGCGGAAGCCATGATCATTTCTACATTCCGCGTGCTTGACGGCTGGCACCTCCTCAACTCCATTGCGGGGCTCACCCTGGTCTATGTGGCCACCGTGTTGCCGTTCACCATTTGGACGCTGCGCGGGTTTGTGAACGGTGTGCCCGAGGCGCTGGAAGAGGCGGCGATGATTGACGGGCTCACCCGGGCGGGTGCGTTTTGGCGCATCACGTTCCCACTGCTCGCCCCAGGTCTTGTCGCCACCGGCGTGTTTGGTTTCATTCAGGCGTGGAACGAGTTCCTCTTGGCGCTCGTCGTGAACTCACGACCCGAAATGATGACGCTGCCCGTGTGGTTGCGCACCTTCCTCACCCTGAATGGCACCACCAACTGGGCGGCCATCATGGCCGGCTCCACGCTCATGGCCATTCCGGTGATTGTATTTTTCTTAATTGTCCAGGGCCGCATGACGAGCGGCCTGGTAGGCGGAGCGGTGAAAGGCTAACCCATGCAACCACACACACAACCCCTTGAACGTGCCGTTTCGGCAACGATGCTGCCCGGCTTTGAAGGGCCAACGCTCCCCGAATGGGTGGAACGTCGGCTCCGCGCTGGTATGGCTGGCGTGTGCCTGTTCGCCACCAACATTCAGCACCCGCAGCAGGTGCGCGAATTGACCGCAGCAATTTTGAAGGCCAACCCGAACGCGGTGATTGCGATCGACGAAGAGGGCGGCGACGTTTCACGTCTCCACGTCGGCTCCGGCGCGCCCTACCCGGGCAACGCCGTGCTTGGCCGTATCGATAAGCCCGAGCGCACCGCCCACATCGCCGAACTTGTCGGGGCCGCACTCACGCAGGCGGGCTGCACGATGACGTTCGCGCCGAGCGTTGACATCAACTCGAACCCCAACAACCCCATCATTGGTGTGCGCAGTTTCGGCACCGAGCCGGCTGCTGTTGCCACGCACAGTGCCGCCTGGGTGCGCGGGGTGCAGCGCGCCGGTATTGACGGCTGCGCGAAGCACTTTCCGGGCCACGGCGACACCGAGCAGGATTCACACCACGACCTGCCCGTGATTGATCGCAGCAAGGCTGGGCTGCTGGAACGTGAACTGGTGCCGTTCCGCGCCGCCATCGACGCCGGGGTGGCCAGCATTATGACTTCGCACATTGTGTTGCCGCAGCTGGACCCCACCCAGCCCGCCACGTTTTAACCCACCATTTTGCAGGGGCTGCGACGCGCGGAGCTCGGCGTCACCCGGGTGATCGTCTCCGACGCGCTCGACATGGCCGGTGCCAGCGCCATCGTGGGCATCCCCGAGGCCGCCGTGCGCGCCCTCAGCGGTGGCTGTGACCTGCTGTGTATTGGCACGAAAAACACTGACGAGCAGATGGCGGCGATTGAGGCCGCCGTGGTGCAGGCCGTGCGCGATGGCCGCCTGCCCGAATCTCGCGTGCAGGAATCCGCCAACCGGGTGCGCGCGCTTGCCCAGCACCGTTCAACAATGGTGGATGCCGGCAGCAATCCCAGCGATGCCGCCGAGTGGGTCGGCGTGCCCCAGCTGCTCGGCGACGCCGGCTTGGCGGGCGACATTATTGCCAGTTTTGCGCTGCGAGCCGGCGTCACCCTGCCGAATCTCGGTGACGGCAGCGGCTGCCACCTGGTGGCGTTTGAGGCGCAACCGAATATTGCTGTGGGTCGTTCCCGGTGGGGACTGCATTCGGTGCTCGACCGGCTTGGTGATGCAGATCCGCTGCCGGGGATGGCTGTGCACGTGCGCACCCCCGCTGAGCCGGCTGTGCCGGCGGGGATTGGCGATGGTGACACGGTGCTGGTGGTTGGCCAGGGCATCCACCGCTTTGTGGAGGCGCGTACACTGGTTGAGTCGCTGCGTGCGCGCTCGGGGCGGACGCTGGTTATTGACATGGGTTGGCCGTCACCGGACCGGGAGTTTGCCGATATTGCCACGTTTGGCGGCTCGCGGCTGGTGAGCGAATGCCTGCTCACCGCCCTGTGCGCACCCGTTACCGAATAACACTAAGGAAAAACACGCATGACACACATTCTTGAGGTTGACACCCCGGACGTTGCGGGTGCTTGGGTTGCCGAGCGCATGCTGGCACACATCGCCCACACCCCCGACACGGTGCTTGGGTTGGCGACCGGTTCCACGCCGCTGCCGGTGTATCGGGCGCTCGTTGCGGGTGCCAAACAGCGCGGCACCGACCTGAGCCGCGTGCGCGGTTTTGCGTCGGGCATCCGGAACAATACCGGACCGTCATCACGAACGAGGTGGTGCGTCCGCTGGGTCTGACCCCTGAGCTGGTGCACGTTCCGGATGGCGACGCCGCGCGCATCGCCGACGCGGGGGAACGCTACGAGCAGGCGCTGACCGCCGCGGGCGGGGTGGACTGGCAGATTCTGGGTATCGGCACGAACGGACACATTGGGTTCAACGAGCCCGGTTCGTCGCTCGCCTCGCTCACCCGCGTGGTGCGACTTGCCGAACAGACCCGCATTGACAACGCCCGCTTCTTCAACAGCATCCACGAGGTGCCCACGCACAGCATCACGCAGGGTGTTGGCACCATCTTGCGGGCGCGCAACATTGTGCTGCTCGCGTTCGGTCTCCACAAGGCGGATGCCGTGGCGGCAGCCGTTGAAGGTCCCGTCACGTCCGCCCTGCCCGCGTCGGCTTTGCAACTTCACCCGCACGTGACGGTGCTGGGTGATGCGGCCGCACTTTCGGCGATTCGGTTGCGCGACGGGATTGAACGGCTCGGGTAGCGCCCGGAGCGCTTTCACCGGGTGGTTGGCGTGTAGTAGCCTGGAGCGATGAGCACAGACGCCACAACATCAGCCACTGTTCCCGCGCGACGCGGTGCCCGACTGGTTCGCCGGATCCTCCTTGGGGGGCTGAGCATCGTGGTGGTGCTGGCGCTCGTCGCCGGTGGCCTCGCCGT
Organism: uncultured Microbacteriaceae bacterium; assembly: GCA_964440395.1. Taxonomy (GTDB): domain Bacteria; phylum Actinomycetota; class Actinomycetes; order Actinomycetales; family Microbacteriaceae; genus CAYTSH01. The sequence goes on along the minus strand of CAYTSH010000029.1, from coordinate 308 downwards.
GTGGACGGTGCAGCGGTCGTTCCCCACAACCAGCGGCACGCTCACGGTGCCAGCCCTCAGCGCACCGGTGGAGGTGCTGCGAGACGACCACGGCATCCCAACCGTTGTGGCGCACAATAGTTACGATCTCTACCGGGCGCAGGGCTTTGTGCACGCACAGGACCGGTTTTGGGAGATGGATTTCCGGCGGCATGTCACCGCGGGGCGGCTTTCAGAAATGTTTGGCAGCAGCCAGGTCGGCACCGACCCGTTCATTCGCACCCTTGTGTGGCGGGAGACAGCTGAAGCCGAGGTGGAGAACATGGATG
>CAYTSH010000028.1:0-15938 GCA_964440395.1 uncultured Microbacteriaceae bacterium | reverse complement strand
AATCGAACCTCGCCGCCCACCCCCACCCACCGCAGCACCAGCCACACCACCACCAGGCCGGCGCGCTCGACACGCTCGGCGCAAACGGCATTCGCAGCGTCATCGTCGAAGGCGGCCCCACACTCGCCAGCGCCTTCATCGCAGCCGGCCTCGTCGACGAACTGCACACCTACATCGCCCCCCTGCTCATCGGCGGCCCCCACGTAGCATTCACCGACCTGGGCGTGCACACCATGGCCGAAGCACGACGCTTCCAACCCGCACACGTCGAACAGCTCGGCAACGACCTCCTCATCATCAGCACCCCCCAGACCGCGTAAGGAACAGCATGTTTACGGGACTCATCGAAGAAATCGGCACCATCCACAGCATCGAGGCGCACGGCGACGCCGCCCGCATCACCGTCAACGCCACCCGGGCACTCGAACACGTTGCGCTCGGCGACTCCATCGCGGTCAGCGGCGTGTGCCTCACCGTCATCTCCTTCAACAACAGCAGCTTCACGGTAGACGTCATGGGGCAAACGCTCGACATGAGCACCCTCAGCGCCGCCCGCCCGGGCACGCGCGTCAACCTGGAACGAGCCGCGCGGCTCGGCGACCGACTCGGCGGCCACATCGTGCAGGGACACGTCGACGACACCGCGCACGTCCTCAGCCGCGACGAACGAGACGACTGGCGCGTGCTGCGGTTCGCGATCGGCGAACACGTCGCCGCACTCCTCGTCGACAAAGGCTCCGTTACGCTAGACGGGGTATCGCTCACCGTCAGCAACCTCAGCGAAGCGCACGCCGAACAACACTGGTTCGAAGTGTCGCTCATCCCCGAAACCCTCAAAGCCACCACCCTCGGCGAACTGGTCCCGGGCGATACCGTGAACATAGAAACCGATATCCTAGCCAGACACATCCTGCGCGCAGCGCAATTCACCCCACCCGCACCGAAAGGCACCAGGTAATGCCGCTCTCCACAATTCCCGAGGCGCTCGCTGCGCTCCGCGCCGGCAAACCCGTCATCGTGGCGGATAGCGAGGACCGCGAAAACGAGGGCGACGTGATCCTCTCGGCGCAGCTCGCCACCCCCGAATGGATCGCCTGGACCGTGCGAAACTCGTCCGGTTTCATCTGCGCGCCAATGTCGCACGACATTGCCGACCTGCTGGATCTGCCCATGATGGTCGACAAAAATCAGGATGTGCGCGGCACCGCCTACACCGTCACCGTCGACGCCGCCGAGGGGGTAACGACCGGAATCAGCGCAGCCGACCGGGCACGCACCCTGCAGACGCTCGCAGACCCGGCATCCACCCCATCGAGCCTCAACCGCCCGGGGCACATCGTGCCGCTGCGCGCGGTCGACGGCGGCGTGCGGGAACGCGCCGGCCACACCGAAGCCGCCGTGGAGCTCATGCGCCTCGCCGGGCTGCGCCCCGTGGCCGCCATTTGCGAAATTGTGCAAGATAACGGCGAAATGATGCGCATGCCGGCCCTGCAAGCGCTCGGTGAGCGCGACGGTGTGCCCGTGATCACCATCACCCAGCTCATCGAGTTTGTCACCCCGGAGGGGGCGGCCGAATCGACGCTGCAGGCCGGGCAGTGGCGGGTGAGTGTGCGCGCGGAGACAACCGTGCCCACCACGCACGGGCCGTTGCGAATGCGCGCCTACCGTGACCGGCTGACGGGCATTGACCACATTGCCATTATTTCCGGCGAGCACGTGCCCGACAACGCCGTGGTGCGCATCCACTCCGAGTGCCTCACCGGCGAAGCGTTCGGCTCGCTCAAATGCGAGTGCGGTCCACAGTTGGATGCCGCGCTCGACTACATTGGCGAGCACGGTGGCGTCGTGGTGTATGTGCGCGGACACGAGGGTCGCGGTATTGGCTTGGCGAACAAGTTGCGCGCCTACAGCCTCCAGGAGCGCGGGTTGGACACGGTTGACGCGAACGTTGCGCTCGGGTTCCCGGAAGATGCCCGCGATTACGGTGGTGCTGCGGATATTCTGCGCGACCTGGGCCTCACCCGGGTGCGGCTGCTGAGCAACAACCCCGATAAGGGCAATCAGCTCGCCGCCCACGGCATTGCGGTGAGCGAATACCTGCCACTCGTGGTGGGTGTTGTGGCGGGCAACGATGGCTACCTGCAGACGAAACGTGACCGCATGGGGCACATGCTGCCGGGCGGTTCACTCGTCACCAATTCCACCACCCACACCACTAAGGAGCAGCCATGAGCGGCCAAGGATCACCCACCATCACCCCGGCAGGTTCGGGGTTGCGCGTCGCAATCGTTGCGGGTCGCTGGCATGAAACCATCAGCGAGGGGCTCATTCGGGGCGCGCAACGCACCCTGGATGCCGCCGGGGCGACGCACGAACTGATTCGGGTGGCGGGTAGCTTTGAACTGCCCGTGGTGTGCCAGGCCGCGTTGGAGGAGGGCGATTTTGACGCCGTGGTGGCGCTCGGCGTGATTATCCGCGGCGGCACCCCGCACTTTGAGTTCGTTTCTGACGCGGCCACGAGCGGGCTCACCCAGGTGGCGTTGAACACCGGCAAACCGGTTGGTTTTGGTGTGTTGACGCTTGATGATGAGCAGCAGGGGCTGGATCGGGCGGGGTTGCCGGGTTCCACCGAAGACAAGGGTGCGGAGGCGGCGCTGGCTGCGCTTGACACGGCGGTGGCGCTGCGGGCACTGTACAGCTAGGGGCACGCGTTTGGCACCTGCCATGGGGAGGATTTGATCTGCCCATGGCAGGTGCGTGATACTAAGACACAGAACCACCGATTTGGATGTGTCGCAAACGCCGCAGGGGTTCGCCCCGCAGTGGCGTGGACGAGACGATTGTACCGGTGTGCGCGGCGCGTCTCCGCGCCCCGAAAGTGAGCACCCCGCCATGTCTGAACCTTTTGCTTCGTTTGATGAGTTGCTCGCGGAGGCTCGTGCCACGTTTGGCGTGCGACTGTTTACCGTGTCTGCGGTGACACCGAGTCGAACCGAAGTGTCGCGCGTGTACACCACGGACGCGGCAACCTACCCGGTGGGTGGGCTGAAACCTGCCGGTGATCTTGAGGCGGAGCGCGCCCACGGTACGTCGTTTTACCCGGACACCGCCTCGATCGTGCGGGTGTTCCCCGATCACGCGGTGGTAACCGGGCTGGGGCTGGGCACCTCCATTAATGTGCCCGTGATCGACGACGATCGCGTGATTGGTTCCCTCAATTTTTTGGATGCCGAGGGCAGCTACACCCCGGAAACCGTCCCAGCGGCTGAGCAGCTCACCCTTCGGGCGCAGCACCTTGTTGTCGCGGCCGTCGCAGCGCTTGGCGCGTGACTCGCCGGCACCAGTCCACCGAAAGAAAGTAGAACGAAACGTATGAAGTTCGCAACATTCACCATTGCCGCCGTCGCGGCAACCGCGTTGACGCTCGCCGGGTGCGCGTCGAACGGCAACGAGCAGTCGGCTGGGGGTTCCGCCCAGAAGCAGGTGGTCATTGACACCTCCTTTGACTTGACCACGCTCGACCCGGGTCGCATGTATGAACCGACCGGCATGTTGGTGCTGCGCGGCGTGTACGAAACCCCCCTGCATTTCACGGGGCCTAACGCGGATTCGATTGAGCCGCTGCTCACCGATTACGAGATGAATGCGGACAACACCGTGTTGACGCTCACGCTGCGCGAGGGGGTGACGTTCAGCGACGGCACGCCGATGACCGCGGACGATATCGCGTTCTCCTACAACCGCGTCATCGGTTTGAAAGGCAACCCTTCGGCCGCGCTGGACGGCATCACCGTTGAAAAAATCAGTGACACGCAGGTGACCCTCACCAGCGAAACCCCCAGACCGCAACTACCCGTCATGCTGACCAACGCATCCATGGGTATTGTGAGCGAACAGCAGGTGAAGGAGCACGGCGGGTCGCTCACGCCTGACGACAGCGCCGAGGCGTACCTGAACACCACCTCGGTGGGCTCGGGACCCTACGTCATTGAGAAGAGCGACATCAAGTCGCAGGTGAGCCTGGTGCGGAACAAAAACTATTGGGGCGAACAACCGGTGTATGACCGCATCGTGTTCCGCAACGTGCAGGCACCCACGCAGCTGATCAACGTGAAAGCGGGCACGGCAAGCATCGTGACGGATCTGTCGTTCGATCAAGCACAGAACCTGCCCAAAAACGTCACACTCACCACGGAACCGTCGAACCAAATGTTCTACGTGCTCATCAACCAGGACACCTCGGTGAGCACCGTCACGTCGAACCCGAAGTTCCTCGAAGCGGTGCGATACGGCATCGACTATGACGCCATTATGAGCCTCGCCGGCCCGGATGCGGTGCGCGTTTCTGGCCTGATTGCCCCCATGATTCCGGGGGCGCTGCCCGCGGACGAGGCGATCAGCACCGACCTTGCCCGCGCCAAGGCGGCGCTCAAAGAGTCGGGGTACAACGGCGAACCGGTGAAGTTCAGCGTGGCGAACGACAAATCCGTGCGCGGCGTTTCACTGCTCACCGTCAGCGAAGCGTTGCAGGCGCAAATGAAAGCGGTTGGTATTAACTTCCAGCTCGACCCGGCACCCATCACCACGGCGCTCGACCCATACCGTGAAGGCAAACAGGCCAGCGCACTGTGGTACGTGCAACCGGACTACCCGCACAACTTCGAATACTTCTCCTACTTCCCCGGCAACCAGATGGCGCTGCGCGCCGGTTGGCCCAAAGGATCCGACGCCACCCTTGAGGAACTCGAAACGCGCATCACGAACGAACCATCCGAAGCGAAACGCAACGAACTGTTCCAAGAGGCGCAGCGTCGCCTCAACGAGGTCGGCCCATTCATTGGGCTGCTGCACCCCGCCACCAACATTGTGCACTCGTCCTCGATCAGCCTGACGCTCCTGCCCACGGGTGATTTCGACATCACCACACTCGGCAGCAAGTAGCATGCGCCTCCTCGGCAAGCACCCCATGGTGGCGTTCCTCGCCCGACGAATCGGCATTGCCGTGCTGCTGCTGTTCGGCGTGACGCTTGTGACCTTCACCCTGACCAACCTGGTCCCCTCAGACCCGGTCAACCAGGCGCTCGGTGACAAAGCGTCCGCCGATCCGGCAGTTGTCGCGCAGTACCGCGCAGAACACGGCCTGGATAAACCAATCGCGGTGCAGTACCTCACCTACCTGCAACACCTGGTGCAGGGCGACCTGGGAGTCTCGCTGCAAACGAGCCAACCCATCGTCGACGAACTCGGTGATGTTCTGCCCGCGACCATGGAGCTTGCCGGGGTGGCCATCCTCTTCTCCCTCATCCTCGGGGTGGGGCTTGGCACCCTCGCCGCGTACCGGCGCGGCAAACTGACCGACCAGGTGCTGCGCGTGGTGAGCCTCTTCGGCCTCTCCGTGCCAACATTCTGGTTGGCGCTGGTGGCCTACTACTTTCTGTTCTACCGTTGGGGAATACTCCCGGGCAGTGGCCGCCTCGACCCCACGCTCATCCCACCCGCACGCGTCACCGGCCTCTACCTCATCGACTCGGCAATCGCCGGCGACTGGATCACCTTTTTCAACGCGCTCTCCCACCTCCTGCTCCCCGCAGCGGTGCTCACCCTCTACACGGTGGGGCTACTCGTGCGGTTCTCCCGCGCAGCCGTGCTCGAAATCCTCAACCAAGACTACGTTCGCGCGGCAAAAGCGAAAGGACTGCCGGGCAGCCGCGTTGTCCTGCGGTACGTGCTGCGCGGCGCACTCGTGCCCATCATCACCGTCGTCGGCCTCGCCTTCGGCGGGCTGCTCTCCGGCACCGTGCTCGTCGAATCGGTGTTCGGCTGGAGCGGGCTCGGCCAATACGCCTACGACGCCGCGCGCACCCTCAACCTCCCAGCCATCATGGGCGTCGGCCTCGTTGTGGGCGTGATCTACATCACCATCAACCTGCTGGTAGACCTCGCCTACGGCATCATCGACCCGAGAGTGCGGGTAACCTCCTCATGACAACGCAACCCACGACCGCCGCGAGCGCCCCGACACAGCCAGCCACGGCATCCCGCAATCGAACCCGGCCCGCGCTGCTGCGCAGCCCGCTCGCCGTCACCGGAATCATCATCGTCACCGCGTGGCTGCTCGTCGCCATCTTCGCGCCGCTGCTGGCACCATTCGACCCCATCGCCGTCACCGACCAGCGCCTCGCCGCCCCCAGCGCCACCCACCCGCTCGGCACCGACACGCTCGGGCGCGACGTGCTCAGCCGGGTGCTCTACGGGTCACGAATTTCCATCCCGCTCTCCCTCCTGCTCGTCGTGCTCTCCATGACGCTCGGCAGTGTGCTCGGCGCCATCGCCGGATACTTCGGGCGGGCGGTCGACGAAATCATTATGCGCATCACCGACCTGGTGTTCGCGTTCCCCACAATCATTCTCGCGATGGTCATCGCCGCAGTGCTCGGGCCGTCACTGCAAAACGCGGTCATTGCAATGCTCATCGTCACCTGGCCCGCCTACGCCCGCGTCATGCGCTCGCTCGTCATCAGCATGCGCAGCAAAGAATTCGTGCTCGCCGACCGGCTGCTGCGCTTCTCCTCGTTCACCTCGCTCAGGGTCGATGTGCTGCCCAACGTGATCGGCTCAATCGTCGTGCTGGCCACCCTCGACATCGGCACGGCCATTCTGCTGCTCTCCGGGCTCTCCTACCTGGGTCTCGGCGCGGTACCGCCGGCACCCGAATGGGGTTCAATGATCTCAGTCGGCACCCAAAACATGGACGCCTGGTGGATTGCACTCTTCCCCGGCCTCGCAATCCTCACCGTGGTGCTCGCACTCAACTTCATCGGCGACGCGCTGCGCGACGTGCTCGACCCGCAATCACACCAACAGGGAAAGGCGACGCGATGAACGCCACCGACCCGAACACGCAGGCCACAGCGACCCAGCCGGGCACGGCATCCACCCTGGAGATTGCGGAGCTGGGGGTGACGCTGCGCGGAAAACCGCTCCTGCAAAACGTGTCGCTCACGCTCGCGCCCGGCAAAATCTCCGGGGTTGCCGGCGAAAGCGGTTCCGGCAAAACGATGACCGGGCTGGCCGTGATGGGTCTGCTCCCCACGGGTGCAACCACCACCGGCGCTGTGCGCTACCGCGACACGAACCTGCTCACGCTGCGCGGCGCGCAACTCAACGCAATGCGGGGGCGCAACATCGCCATGGTGTTCCAAGACCCCTCCACCAGCCTGCACCCCATGCTGCGGGTTGGGGCGCAACTCACCGACCACATGCGCACGCACCTTGGCCTCAGCAAACGGGCCGCACTGCAACGCGCCGCGGAACTGTTGGAACGGGTGAACATTCCACAACCGGTGGATGCGCTCAACAAATACCCGCACCAGTTCTCCGGCGGCATGCGTCAGCGCATCGCCATCGCCGTCGCACTCGCCTGCGAACCGGATGTTCTCATCGCCGACGAACCCACCACGGCGCTCGATGTCACCGTGCAGGCTGGTGTGTTGCGGCTCCTGCGCGGCCTGTGCGACGACCTGGGGCTCGCCGTGATGCTCGTCACCCACGACCTGGGCGTGATGTCGGCGATAGCCGATGAGGTGACCGTCATGCGGCACGGCAGCATCGTGGAGCACGGTCACCGCTTCGACGTGCTCACCCGGCCAAGCCACCCGTACACCCGCGAACTCATTGCGGCACTCCCCGGCAACACCCTCGACACAACAGGAATCAGCGAATGAGCCACGACAGCGCAGCGTCAGCGCCACTGCTCGAAGTGAATGATCTCAGCGTCACCTACCACACACCGGGGCGAAGCAGTTTCGCGGCGGTGCAGGGGGTGAGTTTCACCGTGGCCCGCGGCGAAACCGTTGGGTTGGTTGGGGAGTCGGGCTGCGGCAAATCGACCATCGCCAAAACCCTCACCGGCATGGTCAAACCGGCTGCCGGCACCGTGCGGTTGCGCGGCGAGCTCGTCAAACCGCTCACATTCCGCCGCCGCAGCCTCACCCTGAGTCGCATGCAAATGGTGTTCCAGGACCCCTACAACTCGCTGAACCCGCGCCGCACCGTCGGCGCGCAGCTCGCGGACGGCATCCGGTTGGCCGAGGAATTGCGGTTGGCCGGGGAACTGGGGTTGTCCGGGGAACTGGGGTTGTCCGGGGAAGCGCGCGAGGCCGGGGAACCGCGGTTGGCCGGGGAAGCGCGCGGTGCCGAGCCCACGACCGCCGCGGCCGAGCCCGCAACCCCGGCGGGGTGGCTTGAACGGGTGGGTTTGTCCGCGAGCGATGCGGCCAAGTTCCCCCACCAGTTTTCCGGCGGTCAACGGCAGCGCATCGCAATTGCCCGGGCCCTTGCGGCGAAACCGCTGCTGCTCATCGGCGACGAACCCATTTCAGCGCTCGACGCCAGCCTGCAGGCGCAGATTGCTGAGCTCATGCGCGAACTGGCACTTGAGAGCAATTCCGGGATGCTGTTCATCAGTCACGATCTCGCCGTCGTTCGCAGCGTGGCCGACCGGGTGCTGGTGATGCGGGGTGGTCGCATTGTGGAGGAGGGACCCACTGAGCGGGTGTGGAACGAGCCCGTGCACCCCTACACGCAGCTGCTGCTCAGTTCCATTCCACTGCCCGATGGGCTTGGTCGCCTGCCTGGACTGCCCACCACCGAGGGGTAAACCGGGGGCGCGTGGTGCCGACGAATCCGGGCCGGCGGCGCGGGAATTGCGCCTGGATCGGCAATTCTGCGCCGGCGAACCTGTGCCGGCGAGCCTAGACCTCGCCTCACCCACCCCGTTTACAGCGCTGTAAATTGTGCGCTAAGGTGGTGAACCATGAACAAGTACACCGTCGTCTGTGCCCTCACCGCCGCCATCAGCGCAGCCCTCATGACCCTCACCGCATGCAGCGTAAGCCAAAATGAACAGCCTGGCGGGCATCCCGAATCGAGTGCCACCGGCGAAGCCACCGTGCCCTTCGTGATCGACCAAGACTTTCCCGACCCGGCAGTGATCGAACACAACGGCACCTACTACGCGTATGCCACCAACACGTTCGCAACAAACGTGCAGGTTGCGACCTCAACCGATTTCACCACCTGGAACATCCAAGACGACGACGCCCTCCCGGAACTCGGCGAATGGGCGGTCCCCGGCAAAACGTGGGCACCCGAAGTGCGGCAACTGGGCGACACATTCGTGCTGTACTACACCGCTGCAAGCGCGAGCGAGGGCGTGCAGTGCATTGGCGTGGCAACCGCCAAGGCACCGGGCGGACCGTTCGTGAGCGCGGCATCCACCCCATTGGTGTGCGACCGCGAACAGGGCGGCGCAATCGACGCCGGCACCATCGTTGACAACGGCACCCCCTACCTGGTGTTCAAAAACGACGGCAACTGCTGCAGCAAAGACACCTGGTTGCAACTTGCACCCCTCAGCGCCGACGGTTTGCAACTCGCCGGCGACCCGGTGCGGCTCATCAAACAGACCGAGGAGTGGGAAGGCAACCTGGTGGAGGCACCCGTCATTGTCAAACACAACGACACGTTCGTGCTGTTCTACTCCGCAAACAACTACGGCGACGAACGCTACGCCATCGGCGTCGCCACCGCACCGGAACTCACCGGCCCCTACACGAAACAACCCAAGCCGTGCCTGGCGAGCGACAGTGCGGCGGGGGTGATTGGCCCCGGCGGTCAGGCGATCATCACCGACGCGAACGGGGTCGATCACCTGCTGTTCCATGGGTGGGATGCCCTGCAAATTTACCGCGGCATGTACCATTCCCAGCTCACCTGGCACGGCGACCTCCCGGTGTGCAGCGTCTCGTAACGCTACGGCACCCGCAAAATAGTCAACGGGTCGGTGCGCGCCGCGGCAATCGCGACGGGGGTGGCCGCGAGGAGCGCCGTGAGGTATGCGAGCCCCGCCACCCCGCACACAAACGTGGCGGACGGGAGCACCCCGATTGCAAACGTGAGCCCGAGCAGCCCAATCGTGACCCCAAGGGCAATGCCGGCAAGGGCACCGACGCTGACGTGCAACAGCACACCCAACACGAGCACGTGCGTGGTGGCGCCGAGCGCCCGTTTGCGGCCAAAATCTTTCCGACGTTGCGCCGTGGCGCCGTGGAGGGTGCCCGCGATGATCACCCCACCAACAGCAATCACCAATGCCATGAGCTGCCGGGCGCGTGCCCCAAGTTGACCGGCAATGACTTCACGCAGCGCCACCACCCCGCTGGGCTCTTCCACCTCGAGAGCCGCCGGGTCGTTCGCAACAATCGCAAGCGGAAGCGTCTCACTGAGCCGGTGCACGGTGGTGACATCGCTTGCGAGCACATACAAAAAACTCACCGGGTCGGCGTGGGTCGGCTCGGTGGCCATGAGCACCACATCGTTGAGGTGGTCGAGCGGGCCGGTTGCGCGGAACGCGCCGACCAGTGCAACCGGGGCACCCGAACCGTCCACCGCCCGCAGCGTGCCGAAGCCGGCCTCCGCCCGGAGCAGCACCGCCGCCCGACTGCCCACAATAGCCTCGCCCGGTCGCGGCATCCGGCCCGTATTCAACCCAAGCTCACTCGGAACGTCGCCAACAATTGGGCGCAACGCCACCGCCTCATCGGGCAAGGTGGCGTGTTGCACATCCGTGGCCCGCCCCAACCCAAACACCCAGGTAACGTCGGAAAGCAACCCCAACTGCGCAACGGCTGCGGGGAGAATTCCGGGAGTTTCTGAACGGTCACTCACCGCAATGAGCCGGGTGCCCGCCGAATCGATGTGGCTCAGCACAGCCCGTTCCGCGGCGGCGCTCTGCCCGGTGGTGAGCAGGATCGCGCTCGTGACGGTGGCAATCGTCACAAGCAGCGTGACGGTGATCGTGGCGCGCGCCCTGGCGGTTGCAAACGCGTCAACAAGCAGCGCGGAAAACCGCACCGAACGGCCCGCCTGAACACTCACCCCGCGCCACCCAACTGCACAACATGATCACTCGCGGCAACCAGGGCGGGGTCGTGGGTCGAAACGATCACGGTTGCGCCCGAATCGGCGTGCGCCCGCAACGCACCCCACACCACGCCCGCGGACTGTTGATCCAAATTACCCGTCGGCTCATCCGCAAACACCACCTCGGGGTTGGTCAGCAATGCCCGGCAGAGTGCAACGCGCTGCGCCTGCCCGCCAGAGATTTCACCGGGTCGATGCTCTTCCCGGTGGGCCACCCCAAACCGAGCCATGAGTTCGCGGGCGCGTTCCACGGCAGCCAGCCGCGGCATCCCCCCATAGAGGGCAGCCTCACACACGTTGTCAAGCACAGTGCGGGCAGGGTCGAGGAGTGCGTCTTGAAACACGAACCCCACACGGGTCGCCCGAATGCGCGACCGTTCCGTGTCACCAAGCGACTGGGCTGGCACGCCGTCCCACAACACCAACCCGCTGGTGGGTCGTTGCAACAGCGCCAGCAGGTACAGCAGGGTGGACTTGCCGGCGCCGGAAGGCCCGGTGAGGGCGCTGATGCGGCCGGGCGGGAACGTTTCGGTGCGGTTCGCCACAACGGGCGCTGCGCCGCGGTGGTAGCGAAACGTCAAATCTTGACACGAAATGCTCACGGTTTCCCCGCCCCGGCCGCGGGTGCGGGTGCGGGTGGAACCTGATCGGCGAGTCGCACCGTGGTGCCATCAGCCACGCCCGAAATGATCGCCTGCCCCTGCCCCTGCGCCTCAATAGTGATGGGATGCTCGGTGCCAGTCTCATCCACCACATACGGCGAACCGTCGGCACGAAACCACACCGCCGCGACGGGCACCCCGAGACCGGTAGTGTCCGGCACCACCACCTGAAACCCTTGCAGCAGGGTTTGTTCGGTGGTGAACGGGATCACATCGCACGGCGACGGGCACAGCGGCGACCCATCTGGCGCGGTGAGTTGCACCAGCACCGCAGACGATTCGGTGGTTTCACGCGCACCCACCTTCGCCTCCCGCGTGGTGCCGCCGAGCGCCACCTGGACCGGTTTGTCGGATTCGAGCCCCCCGGTGATGGTTTCCACGGCACGAAACTCCGGCACCGTGCCGACACTGTTCAACACCACATCCCCCACAGCAACCTGCGAACCAACCCGCACCGAGTCGGCCGGCACAACAAAAGCGGGCAGGGTTTCGGCAAAAATCAGGTCGCCTGCGAGCACAACGCCTGTGCGTTCCACGCCCAAACTGGCTTGCCAGGCCCGCACTGCCGCGGTGGTTTCACCCCGAAACGTTCCCGTCGCTTCGCGCAACAGCCCCTGAGCCACCAGAAAGTTCTGCAACTGGGTCACGTCATCCCCCACCGCCCCCTCGGCGAGGTCCCGGAATGCGGGCACGGTTCCCTGCGCAACCACGACGGGGCGCAAGTTGACCCGGTACAGCACGGCACCGGCATCCACCATGGCGCCCTCAGCCACCTCAATGGAGGTGATCGTACCGCTCGCCGCACCCACCCCAAGCGGCGCAATGGGTCGGTTCACACTCACCGTCACCGTGCGTTTCTGCCCGATCGTGATGCTGCTGACCTGTGTGGTAGCAATGGTGGATGCCTCGGTCGCGACACTCGGTGGCGTAAAGGCCCAGCGCCCACACAGCACCCCCACGGCTGCACACACCACACACGCCAACACCCACAGCCAGGCGACGCGGATGCGGGGTGAGCTCATGTGTCGTTTCCTTTCACGCTACTGTGCGTTGACGATTTGATTCCCATGACCATCGTAGCGTGGCTGCAGCGGGATCGCCGAGACAGGCCCCCTGGTGGCGGCACATTCACCGACTCACCCCGCCGCACCAGGCTGATAGGGACGCAAACCCCTGTCGGCAACCGCAACCGGCTGCACACAGCGCTGATTGAGGTCAATGAACACTTCATCAGAAACGGGGGTTGCGCCGTCAAGCGGCTCACCAGACGGGCTCACCGATGAAAGGAAAATGTACGGATTCCAAATGCCGTAGCGTTTATCCGGCTGGGTGAATTGCTGCAACCACACCGCCTCCGACGGTGGCTCAGGTGTGGGGTAGCCTTCAGCGATCAGGCACTCGCGCAGCTCAAGCATGCGATTGTAATCCGCAGTCGTCGGCGGGGCGCTCTGCTCCTCCGTGACAGCCTCACACTGCTCGCTCACCGAGTCAATGGTGCGCTGAAACGCAGCCTCCTCCTCCTCGCTGAGGCCCGACGGCGTGAGGATCGCGGTCTGCCCCGCCCCGGTCAGCCGCAACTGCTCCGCAACCCCAAACGAAGACAAACAGGCGAAAAATTTCGCATTCTCAGCGTCCTGCTGTTGCCGCACCTGCGCCATCCACGCCGGCGCCCGATACTGCTCCGCCTGCTGCGTTGGCGGCTGCGCACAGCCAGCCACACCGCTCACCAGCAGCGACGCGACCATCACCGCCGCGGCAGCCAGCACACCAGACCGAACCCGCCCGGGCGACGCGGACGGTAGGCGCGGCAAGGAGTTCTGGGGATTGAGCTGGTGCGGGGGCTGGGGCTGGTGGTGGTGGTGGTGCAGGGGCTGGTGCTGGGGCTGGTGCTGGCTGTGGCGCAGGTGCTGGTGCTGGTGCTGGTGCAGGGGCTGGCGCGGGTGCTGGCTGTGGCGCGGGGGCTGGTGCGGGCTCTGGCGCAGGGGCTGGCGCGGGTTCTGCTGCTTTTTCTGCCGCCAGCCCGATACAACTCCTGGCGCAGGAACCTCTACATTGTTCACAGGAGACTCCTTTCCACATTGTCTGCCGCTCGCCAGGGAGCAATCTGCGCACTTGCAATCGGCGTTACGCAATCTGCGTCGCACTGAACCCACTGTCAACAATTTCAACCCGGTTTCATCGCCCTGAATCCACCGTCAACAATTTCAACCCGGTTTCATCGCCCTGAACCCACTGTCAACAATCTGAACCCACCGTCAACAATCTCAAATCACCGTCAACGATCTGAACCCATTGTCAACAATCTGAATCCACCGTCAACAATCTGAAATCACCAAACCTGATGAGTGTTCGAGCTGAAGCATTGCGCAACACCCCACATGTTGAAACCGTATTCTCCTCACAGCGCGCGCACAACCCTTGTCAAGCAATACTGTGAGCACAGCACCCCGCCGGCACAACCGATCTTGAGGACTGAATGCAGTGGGTGAACATCGTGATCACCCGTAAGAACCAATCCGCGGTAATTTGACCAATTCCCGGTAATTTGACCAATTCCCGGTAATTTGACCAATTTCCGGCACCCTGGGCCGAATTTTACCTATTATTGGCCAAAATTCCGCGAATCGGTCGCACCCCCGAACCAACACCCCCGCCGCACCACGAACCACGAACCACGCACCACGCACCAACACCCTCGCTCGCACCCATTCGGCAAAAAAGAAGACCCCACCCCAAAACGCAAAGCATTTTCTGCCGAATGGGCAACACCCCCGCCGCACCAGGAACCACGAACCAGGAACCACGAACCACCCACCAACACCCTCGCGCGCACCCATTCGGCAGAAATGCCCCCCCCAAAAAAAACGGGGTTATTGGCCAAATTGTGGCAAGGAAACTCCCGGCCCGCATGAAGTTGATTGCGTTACGGCAGCGGGCGCTGGTGACGGGTAAGACTGCGCCACGGGCGCAGAGGGTGACACGCCCGACGCTATCCACCTTTTATTGCCGATAGCCCATAAGCGTCGATTAGCTGGCTCTTAAACGGCGAATCCCCCACCGGGGTGGGGGATTCAGTGAGCCGCCTGCGGGAATCGAACCCGCGACCTTTTCATTACGAGTGAAACGCTCTACCGACTGAGCTAAGGCGGCAACCGTGCACCGTGCGGGGCACAGTCATTAAGCATAGCGCAAAGTTGCCGCGGGGGCGATTCGCATTCTTAGGTGAGTAACCAGAGTCATTTCGCGGGCAGATAAATGAGGCACCGCGTTCGTAACCTGCCCGGGTGTGCCGGGCACGGCATCCACTGATTGAATCGACGCGTCAGCAGTTCGGGTCGGAGACGGGCACAATGTCCTCCACCAGAAAGTCCTCAACCACCCGGGCGATGCAGGTGTTTTCGGGAGAGTAGGCGGTGTGCCCTTCACCATTGTTTGTCACAAGCACGCCGCTTTCCAACTGTTTGGCCAGTGAAACAGCCCACTTGTATGGGGTTGCGGGGTCGTTTGTGGTACCCACCACCAGAATCGGGGGTGCGCCCTCCGCGTGAAACTCGCCCCGAACGGTTCGGGTTTTGAACGGCCAGCCGCTGCAGGCAAGGTCACCATACCCCTGAAACTTGCCGAATGCCGGCGCCGCCTCAGCCAATTTTTGGGCTTGCTTGCGCAACACTTCGGGATCGTCCTGGTAGGTGTAGTCGATGCAGTTGATCGCGTCGAACGCTTCAAACAGGTTTGTCGTGTAGGTGCCATTCTCCCGACCAAAGTAGGCGTCAGCGAGCGCAAACGCACTCTCAGGGTCGCCGGCCTGCACGTCGTTCAGCATGACGGTGAGGTAGTCCCAGTAGTCTTCCACATAGAGCGGCAGGATGATTGCGGTGAGCAGGGTGCTTGAGGTGAGCTGCCGGCCATCCTTCGCTTTCAGGAGGGTGCTGTCGGCCTGTTCGATGAGGGCGCTCACGCTCACCATCATTTCGTCAACCGTTCCAGTGACCGGGCAGTCATCTTGCTCCAGGCAGAAGTTCAGGTAGGAGCGCATGGCATTTTCAAACCCGATGCTCTGCTCGGTTACCACTTCTTCGTTGCTCGCGCTCGGGTCCAACGCGCCATCCAGCACCATGCGCCCAACGCGTTTCGGGAACAGTTCGGCGTATTGCCCGCCCAGGTAGGTGCCGTAGGAGAAACCAAGATAGTTGAGTTTTGTTTCGCCGAGCAGCGCGCGCATCAGGTCGAGGTCTTTGGCGGCACTGACCGTGTCTACGAACTCAAGCAGGTCACCGGTTTGCGCGGCACACG